>NZ_JAUORQ010000003.1:0-440886 GCF_030548085.1 Agarivorans sp. 2_MG-2023 | reverse complement strand
GATGATAGTGTGGGGTTTCCCCATGTGAAAGTAGGTCACCGCCAGGCTCTTATTAGATGACCCCATTGTCGCAAGACAGTGGGGTTTTTTATTGTCTGCGATTTATCGCTCGAGGCAATTTACTCTGTGTTTTTACATGAGCTTTATTCTACCCTTTCCCGCTCATCACTCTCTTGAACATACAAGGTAGACCAGTGGTTTTTTTTGGCTTGCTTCTTAGCAAGGCTGGCACGTTCACTTAACTCCTGGATGCTTAGTTGAGTTGCGCTTGTCCAGCGTGTGACTCCTACAGCTAAACCGGTTAAGTGAAAGAAACGCTGCTGGCCTTCGCGGTCTTTGGCGACAATTCCGCCAGCATCTAAGTCTTTTTGGCGATAAAGTGGTTCTCGCCGAGAATCAAACTGATTGAGCAATTGCAGTACCGACGGTTGCCAGCCTTGTCGGGTAAAAATCACTATAAAGTCATCACCACCGAGGTGCCCAATAAAATGTGCATGCCGGCATAAGTGTAACCTTAATAATTCTGCGACAAGTTTGATCATACGGTCGCCTCGTTCATAACCACAAATATCATTAAACGGTTTGAAGTTATTGAGATCAAAGTAGGCAAGATCAAAGCTTTGATTAGCGGCGATTAAGTTATTTAGACTACGTTGTAAGGGGACATTACCGGGTAAAGCTGTTAGTGGGTTTGCATAGCGTGCAAGTTGTAGTTTGTAGTCTGATAACTTGCGCATCACATCTACGGCTAAACCTATACCGTAATAGTGATTATCTTGGGTCACAATGAAAGAGGCATCTAAACCGCTAACAGTATGCTGACTAAGTTTACGACCTATCTCGCTCAAACTGGTATTAACATCAACAATAAGAGGTTTGGTATCCATAAGATCGGCCACAGTTTTTCGTTGATTGAGCGAGTGTCCGTAGGGCCCTGAGTATCTAGATAGTAGCTCTTCACGCTTAAGTAAACCTAAGACTTGTTGATGCTTATTTACCACCGGCAGTGAGTGAATAGACTTGTCTTCTAGCATTGTCTTTAGCAGTTCTTTTGAGGACAGTTCTGGCACAACAGTGCTAGCTATAGTTGCTAAAGAAAGTGCTGTATAGGGTTCGCTGTTAATTGGGGTGGCAGGTGCTGTTTCACGTTGCTTTGGCTTAGAGGTAGGGCGGGCAATATGAAAGCCTTGTAAGTAGGGGATATCTAGGTTTACTAGCTGCTGGTATTGTTCGGCATTTTCAATGCACTCTACGATGACTTGGCTGCCAATTTGTTCTGCTAGGTTAACCATTGCGGTAATCGCTATACCGACTTTGCCATTCTCAAGCAACTGTTCGCAAAAAAAACAATCGAGCTTTAGATATTCGGGGCTGAGTTGTAACCAAGTCTTTATGCCTGCGTAACCTGCGCCAAAATCGTCTAAAGCAAATGAAATCGTCAGTTTACGTAAATCTGATACGCATTCCAGAAGAGCTTCATCTACATAGATGGGAAGGTGCTCGGTGAGCTCAATGACTAATTGACCATTGGCTGGGATGAGTTGCTTAAAGTAGAGTGCGCCGTTCTGCTGGTAAATATACAGTAAAGTATCGGGCGAAAAGTTTATGAATAAATGGCCCTGTATATTCTGCTTATCGAAGCGTTGGCTAGCAAGTTGAGCGCAGAGAAGTTCCAGCTCATGTTGTTGACTCGATTGACGAGCAAACTCAAAAAGCGCTAGAGGCGAGTGAAAGTAGCTATTTGTTGGTCCGCGCGACAGGGCTTCATAACCTAAGGCTTGGTTGTTGTTATGATCCCAAATTGTTTGGAAAGCGGTATTAATGCTTTGTTGTCTAATTAGATCGTTAAACTCCAACTGTAACTGAGCTCGCATCCTGCCGCTTCCTATATTCATTGTTTAAATATGTTTAGCAGTAGTTATTTACAGAAATATGACCGATAGATGAATATTGATTTTTTCTTAAAATTTAGGTGTTTAGCTCTATTTTAGTTGAGTAGTTGCTTAATTTCCCGCATTTGAGCGGTACTTAGAGCTCCATGTTCCATCGCTTTTGCGTTGCTAACAACTTGTTCGACTGTTCTAAAACCGGGTATGGGGAGAGTGTTACTTGAAGAACCCCATATCCATGCGAGCGCGCCTTGAATAAGCGTTCTTCCATTGCTTGTGAGAATAGATTGTATGCCCTCAAGTTTGCTTAAAAGCGCGAGAGAAGCTTTGCCATTGTTGAAGTACTTAAGCCATTCCGGATTGATGTTACGAATATCCTTAGGATCTAAAATAGCTTGCCTATGATATTTTCCAGATAAAAGACCCATAGCTAAGGGACCACGGTTAATTGCCGCCAATTTATGCTCAAAACAGAAGTGAGTAAGCCTCGTGTTTTGGTCTAGTACGTTATTTTGGAACTGTATGGCGGCGCAGTGCTTACCTTGGCTAAACGCTTCAGCACGGTCTAGGTGATCTGTGCTCCAGCCATATCGACGGATCTTGCCCGTTTCTACCAGTTTTTCTAGGCTGAGTAGCACCTCATCTACATGGCTTAAAGGCAAATCATTGAGGTGTAATTGATACACATCGATGTAGTCAGTATTGAGCCGTTTTAAGCTAGCTTCACAGTGCTTGATGATGTTTGATTGTTCATGAAAACTGCCAGTGATTGACTTGCTTGTGGTGTCAAAGTCAACGCCGAATTTTGTGGCTAACACTATCTTTTCGCGCTTACCTTCTAAGGCTTGGCCTAATACCTGCTCGCTATATCCTGCACCGTAAACGGCAGCGGTATCAAAGAAGTTTATTCCCGCATCAATACCTGCATGAATAGCTTTTATTGATACTTTGTCGTCTACTTCGCCCCAGCCGCAGGGGTTGTTGTCGAGATCATAAAACGGCCCGCCAATTGCCCAGCATCCTAAGCCCATTGGGCTGACTTGCCATGGTCCTAACTGTCGCATTTCCATCGTCGCTTCCTTTACTCAGTGAACTAATGTTATCGATTACCGCGCACCCAAGGGCTAACGTGCTGTTGGTAAAAGTTGGCTAAACGTGTGTGTAGCTCGTTACTTAGCGGTGCTTGCTGAGCGTATGTAACATTTTGTTTAATCTGTTGTGGTTTACTGGCCCCAGTTATAACACTGGTAATTTGAGGTTGGTCGAGCAACCAGCGAATGGCGCACTCGGCCATAGGGCGGTTGTCTGGCAACAGAGCCGTAAGCTGTTCTACCAAGCTGAGGGCTTTTTCAAGCGGTAGGCCTGCAAAGGTTTCACCTACATGAAAGGCGGTACCATTTTGGTTGTAATTTCGGTGGTCGCTGTCAGCAAAAGTTCGTTGTGCGGTAACTGCGCCGCTCAACAAGCCGCTGACATAGGGTAAACGCGCAATTACTCCCACATTTTTCTTCTCCGCTAGATTAAGCACTTCGCTTAGTGCATCTTGCCTAAAGATATTAATGATCAGTTGCAAGCTGGTAAGCTGAGGATCGTTCAAGCACAGCTTCGCTTCATCCATCGACTCGACACTGGCCCCGTAATGTTGGATTAAGCCTTGTTGTTTAAAATCTTGTAGCCAAGTAAATACTTCACCATCTTGCATTACTGGGTAAGGAATACAGTGTAGTTGAATTAAGCCGATTGAATCGCCGCCTAGTCGTTGTAAGCTTGATTCTATGCCCTGTTGTAATCCTTGCTTAGTATATTTGTCTGGAAATAAACTGGCATCGCGTCCTACCTTGGTCGCAATGCAAATATCGTTATGCTGTTGGTAGAACTTTCCAAGTATTTGCTCACTTAAGCCAGCACCATATACATCGGCGGTATCGTAAAAGCGCACACCACTTTGGTAGGCTTGATCTAAAATCGCCAACGAGTCTGCCTCGCTAATCGGGCCAAAATCGCCGCCTAACTGCCAACACCCTAATCCTAGCTCGGTGATTGCTAAGCCGCTTTTGCCTAATAGTCTGTTTTGCATAGTGGTATTCCATTTGAATAAAGAGCATTGGGATAGTGTACGTATTTTATTTAGTTTGATAATTCATTATTATTGAAATTAATTGTTCAGGAAATTGGATTAATATGTTTAACGGCGTACTCGATTTTGTCAGGGTAGTAGAAGAGGGAAGCTTTACCGCTGCGGCTGAAAAATTGGTCAGCTCTAAGGCTAGTATTAGTCAGCGAGTGAGTGATTTAGAAACACGCTTAGGTGTACAGCTCTTATATCGCTCTACCCGTAAACTACGTTTAACCGAAGCGGGCGAACGCTACTATCAAAGCTGCCGGCAAGGTTTAGAGTTGTTAGAGGATGGCGCGTTAGCTGCTCAGCAGTTACAGCATCACTTGCAAGGTAAAGTCGTGATTAATTCGTTAGGGGGAATATTTGCCGAGCAGTGGTTGGCGCCTGCTTTGATGGCGTTTCGCCAAGAACACCCAAATATTGATATAGAGCTGGACTTGTCTTCACAACGGGAAGATTTGCTGTCTTCCCCTTTTGATATCGTGTTTAGAATGGGGGCGCTGCCAGATTCCAATTTACAGGTGCGAATACTAAGCCAGCTGAATACCTATGTAGTGGCCAGTCCAAGCTATTTTGAGCGTTATGGCAAGCCGAAGCACCCAGATGAACTAAAGCAGCACCAGTGCGTGTGTGGCACGGTTTCTCAGTGGCCCTTTGTGCAAGGGGAGCAAAAGCTAGTGACTACGGTGAGCGGGCCTTTTTCATGCCCTAATGGTCATGTGCTTAAACAAGCCGCTTTACAAGGTTTAGGCCTTATTCGTACTCACGAGATGTATTTGCGTGAGGCCTTAGCTGAGGGGAGTTTAGAAGCAGTGCTGCAGGATTGGCAAGAGCTTAGCCAACCATTGTGGATGGTGTTTCCTCCTGCTCGTTTTCGTTCCAAACGAGTGAGTATGCTCGCCGACTGGTTAGTGGCTTACGCAGTTGCTCACCCTATTTAGCGAGCGGTAGCGGTCGAGAATACTCCCTGCTAGCTATGCTTAATTACCCTGTTTGCTCTTGGCTTATTGGTTAAATATGTCTAAGTTATTGAGTTGGCATTTCCCCTCAGGTAGAAACGTTACTAGCCACTCGGTGTCTGCCCAGTTTGTCGTGCCGTCGCCATCCGAATCTGTACCTAGCTCGCAGCGATCAAGCTCAATGCCGTTGCGTGTTAAGCTCAGCATGATTGATTGCTGCGAAGGCGATAATAGAAGTTTTGAGGATAGTTTGCGCACTGGCACATTGTCGGCTTCAAGTGAGCCATCAACTAAGATGTTGTAGCTTTCCACCTGCTCCATATCTCGCGCATTAACAACGTATATCGGTACTTTTTCTGTGGTGTAGTCTTTTTCTGGAGCGTTTTCTGCAGAAAATTGGTAAAGGTTTTTGCTGGTATCGCCAAAGGCAAACACTAGTTTTTTTGCAGCGTCTGAAGCAACGATAGTGTCGGAGGCTAGCACCATTTGGCTATTGCTATCGATTAAGCTCATATCTACCGTATAGCTGCTATTTGGATTAGCTATAACATTGATGGGTGACAGCGACGACCCGCCAAATAAGGGACCATCGTAAATGGTTTTGTTCACCACGCCTTCTACTGCGCTATCGTATTGGGCTTTTATTTCTATCGAAGACAGATCTGAATCACTTTTTACGAAGTCGTAGCTGGAGATTTGAAATGAGTCTAATAGAACGACTTGTGAAGGTGAGTCACTGCCTCCTCCACAGCTACTTAACATGGCAATTAACGCAGAAGAAACACAGAGTTTAGAAAACTGCATTATCTAATCCCTCTATAAAATTAATGTGAAATTAATCTACGCCTCATAAATGGCTAACGCAAATACAGTTTTGTAATACAATTATGATTTATGTAACTTGATTGAAATATTAAACTTCTACAGGGAGGCGATAGCCATTAGTGATGGGTTGAAAACTATTTAGTTGCCAGATAGGTTTACAGCTGCAGCCGTCGCAGATTAAGATCGTCAATACCTTGATATTGCAAGACTCAATGATTCTACAGGAAACCTAGATGACAGACTCACCCAGCACCGCTCAGTTAAGCGACGAGCACTATCAGCAGCATACTAAACAGTGGGTCAAAAGTTTTGTGGTTGAGTACAACATTTGCCCTTTTGCTAAGCGTGAAGTAGAGCGGGGAAGTATCCGGTATGCAGTTAATGGCAGTGATGATGTTGAAAACCTGCTGCAGCAATTGATTGCAGAATGCCAACTGCTTGATGAGCAAGCAGACATTGAAACCACCATGTTTATTGTGCCAGCGCTGCAAGACTTTCATGACTATTTGGATATGCTCAACTGGGCAGAGCAGCTCGTTAGCAAGCAGGGTTATGATGGAGTATATCAACTAGCGAGTTTTCATCCTGATTATTGCTTTGCAGGTGAAACAGCAAATGAGCCCAGTAATTATACTAACCGCTCGCCTTATGCCACTTTGCACCTGATTCGTGAGAAAACTATCAGTAGGTTAACTAAACTTCATCCAGACCCTGAAGGGATCCCTGATCGAAATATTCAAGTCACCGAGGATTTGGGGAGTGCAGCGCTTAAACAGTTGTTAGCGAGCTGCAAAAACTGATTTAGAATAAAAACTCTTGTATATCTTTTTGATATTGCTGGGTAAATTATCTATTCTGTGCCGAATAATTTTACAGGAGGTGATATGTCCTTAACTATAACGGCGGCCGAAAAAGCAATTTTGGCGGATTTAACCATTCCACCGCGCCCTCAAGTGTTATTAACTATCACTCAAGAGACCAAAAAAGCTGAGCCAGATGTATCGGTAATTGCCGAAGCCATTGCCAGTGATGTAGGGATCTCTGGTGCAGTATTACAAATTGTTAACTCTGCGGCTTTTCGTCGCCTAAACGAGATTAAATCGATTCACCAAGCGGTGATGACCTTAGGGATTAATCGTGTATTTCCTATTGTTAAGGCAGTGGCTTTAAAGGGAGCTATGCCGGCATCTAAGGTGTTGGACGCATTTTGGTTAGAAGCCAATCTGTTAGCCAGTTGCGCAGCTGCTACCGCAGAAGAACTGGGGTTTGAATCAGCCAAAGATAACGCCTACATGTTAGGGCTGTTCCATCAAGCAGGCGTTCCTGCATTGCTTCAGTCTTTTCCTGAATACGAAAGAATGCTAGCGGAAGCCAATGACATGGGCTGGGGAAAACTGGCGGAACAAGAGCGAATTAGATATGGGACTACCCATGCCACCGTTGCTGCTCTAATTGCCCAGCAATGGAGCTTACCTAAGGTAATGATAGAGGCGATTTATTATCAGCATGATAGTGATGGTTTATTTGGTTCGCAAGAGCTGACTAAGTCGTCTTTATTGATGTTAGCGATTCTAAAAATTGCCCGTATTGTGGCTTACCGTAAGCTAGGTGTGAACAGTGAAGAAGAAGCCTGGCAAGAGAGTTATGACGGCTTATTGGCTTTTCTGAATATGGAAGACCAGCAGTTAGAAGATGTGTTGAATGCAGTGGCTGATACCCAAGCTTAAGCGATAAAAGCTAAACAAAAAGGCTGGCCTAGTGGCTAGCCTTTTTTAGTTTGTGTTGCCTAGAATTTGTAGGCTACATCTACTCCCCAGTTTCTGCCGGGCTGGGTGTAACGGTCTAAACCTTGATAGTCAGAGTCTTTGCCATCTAAATCGGTGTAACTCCAGTACTTTTGGTCGAGAGCGTTAAACAAGCCCGCGCGCAGCACTAAGTCATTTACTGGCTGATAATAAGCCGTTAAATCAAGTAACGCGTAACCAGGTGCGTGGGCATTATCTTCTGCTGCCCAATCACCGTCTTTTTTGGCGGCTACCATGGTAAGGTTTAAGGTGCTTCCCCAAAGATCGTCACTGTGATCGTAACCTAATCCCCACACTGCAGTGAGCGGTGCGACTGAATCAAGCGAGCTGCCGTCTTCTTTGTTTTTACCTTGGGCGTAAGCCACGCTTAAGCGGCTATAGGTGCCTTTAGGCGCACCAAAGGCATCATCTAACCAGTAGTGACCTTTAAACTCCACTCCGTAAATCTCAGCTTCGCCAATATTTTCGTTGACGGTGATACCAGCTGGGTAGCTTGGATCGCTGTAATCGGTTACCGATTGAATAAAGTTAGTGTAGTCGTTAAAGAAACCCACCAGTTCCATGCTAGACGCATCGGTATTTGCCCGTAAACCTAACTCGTAACTTTGGCTCTCTTCTGGCTTAAGGTTGGGGTTAGATAACGTGGCGTAACCATGACCGCTGTTATCAAATGCGTAATAAAGCTCTTGTAAGGTAGGGGCTCTAAAACCTTCACTGTATTGCGCAAAGGTACTGAACTGCTGGTTCCAATGGTAAACCGCGCCTAAACGTTTGGTAAGTGCATCACTGTTATGTTGTTCAAAGCCGCTGCTCGCATCTGGAGTTGCTTGGTAGTCGTCATAACGCAGACCTGCGGTTACCACTAAGCGCTCATCTAGCAAGTACATATGATCTTGAATAAATATACCGCGCTTTTCGGAATCTGCTGCTGGCACCTCTGGGGCTCCTGGGTCAACCGTTCCGGTATCAAAGTAGTGGGTGCGGTAATCTAGCTCAAAGTCACTATTAATGGCAGTTAAACCATAGCTTAGCTCATGGCTACCGTGAGCAAATTCGAGTAATTTATTAAATTGTGCATCAAACTGCACACTACTGTCTTCGCCATTACGCTCGCGGTTGCGACTGCCGTAAAAACCGGTGGTGTCGTAGTTATTGTGCTCAGACTTGCTTTGTTGATGACTTAGCTGCCAAAACACGTCATCAAAGGCGAGATTATTGGCTGTCCAGGTATGATTTAATCCTACGCGGCTGCGGCTATCTTCGTCTTCACTGTTAGCATTGGTATAGGTAAAGCCTGGTGCAATGGTGTAGCCTTCATTGCTCAGTATTTGCCCTTTAGATTGGCGTTGGAACAACTCGGCAACTACACCAAATGTATGCGCTTCATTTAGCTGGTAATTGGCTTTTAATAGCAAGTTATGCGAGTCAAAGTCATAAGGATCGGCTTGACCACGATCTCGGCCATTGATGTCCGCACCAGAAGAGTGGGCTTGGGTTTCGCTGCCATCACGATACGTATAAATAGCTAAGCCTTCCCAGTTTTGGTAACGCTTGGCCAGTTCTAGGGTTGTTTTGTAAGCTTCGTTCGAGCTGTTATAGCCAGCCTTTATCGCTACGTGATTAGCATCGCCTTCGTCTAATACATCTTCAGGATTTTTAGTGCGTAGTAGTACCGCACCACCTAAGGCGTCACTACCATACAAACTAGAGGCCGGGCCTTTGTTAATTTCTACAGCACTTAAGGTATCAATCTCATAGGAGTTTGGTCCCTTGTTCATTACGTCGCCACCAGGGTTGTAGGCTGTTGGTTGCTCAATACCGTCAACCATCAGTTTGATACGGCTACCATCAAGGCCTCGAATGTTAAACCCGCTAGTGCCGTATCTACCTTGGCCTGTTGTGGTAACGCCTGGCTCATAACGTACTACATCGTTTAAATCGTTAGCCATTTGCTTCTCTAGTTGCTCTGAGCTAACAGAACTTACGCTAGATGAAACATCTTTAAGATTTTGCTCAGTACGGGTTGCCGACACGACCACTTCATCAAACATGGTGCTGTTGGAATTAGCCATGGCGACTGGGCTTAAGCTGAGTATTATTGCGTTGGCAATGAGTGTGCGATTGAGTGTTTTCATAAAAACCAGGCTTTGTCCTTATCCTGTAAAGTGTAATTAAAGCGCACTATACATAATACGAATGAGAATTAAAATCATTTGCATTTAATTATAGTTTTATGAATAGGAACTTTGGCTATTTACAGAAAACCACATTGCAATAGTGGTTTAGCGGCCGATTGGGCAATAAATGGTTTTATTAAATGTGTTTAAAGGTGATGGGTTAACTCGTCAATCGCATTGATAGCAATTGTGCTACTTTAAATCTGAGTAGTATTGAGTTGTTAGTGACGTTAAGGAGTGTTTATTTGTTGCTTGGCGGCGCATTGGCGTTTAAACCCAAATAAGGAAGTAAAGTGGTGAACAATAAAAATAGTCTAAGCATACTAATGATTGGCTTAGTGGTTTTACTGCTGAGTGGCTGTAAATCAGTTGGAGTGGGCTCTGGCTTTGAAGAGCGCTTAGTGAGTGTGATAGAAATGCCAACTCGTAGCCTAAGTTTTACTGATGCAGTTGTGTGGTTAGACAGTGCTCAACAAGGAAAGCGTGGGGTACGTTTTTTACAAGGTGAGTATGCGCTGGAAGCCGAAGACGATGATTACTGGTATTTCCATGCCCCGTCAGTGATTGAAATGGGCGTATTGGAAGGCGGCAATGTAGTGGCGGGGAAACGCATGGCGGGAGGGCTAATGTTAGCTAAAAATCCGCAAGCTACGGTTGCTGCGGGCGCTTATCTGGACAGTGAGGCCGAGCGTAAAATTATGGTGTTGAAAATAGGCCGAGATTTTTTAGATTTAAAAGGTAATAAGTGGCTGCTAAGTAATTCTACTGAGTAAATAGCGGGACCGCTAATATCAGCATTCAACGGAGCAACATACTTTCGAGATTGCTCCGCTAATGCAGACTCAGCTTATAACAGTGGCACAGACAATAAGGTATCGTGAGCGGTGATAAACAGTGTTTTTTCATCCGCTGAAAGGGTGCAATTGGCGGTTAACCTACCGGTGCGAATTTTTGCTAGTACCTCTCCTTTAGGGCTAAACAGCCACACGCCACCAGGGCCAGAAGCAAAAATATTACCACTTGAATGCACTACCATGCCATCTGGCAGGCCTTGCTCTCCTTCTACACCAATCAGCGCTTTAGCGTTATAGAACATACGCTTATTTTCAATGCTTCCATCAGCGTTAAGATCGTAGGCTAACCAGCGAGGGTGGGCATCATCAGACACCGCAACATATAAAGTCGTTTCGTCTAAGGACAATGCAATACCGTTTGGAAAATTCACGCTCTTATCCAATAGGCTTACTTCACCATTGCTGTTTAAGCGGTAAATACCTTGGTAGTCAATTTCCTTACGTTGATCATCCATACCGGCATTTAAGCCGTAAGGTGGATCGGTAAAATACAAACTACCGTCACTATGGTAGGCCGCGTCATTAGGGCTATTTAGGCGCTTTTCTTGATAGTGGCTGGCCAAAGTTATAAATTCGCTTTTCGGTGATGTTAGAGGAGCATCCATTATCGCTACTCGGCGATCTCCCTGCTGCAGGAGGACGAGTTGGCCTTCATCGTTAAGCAATAAACCATTAGCGCCCTGACCATAATCACCTTCATATAAACCGCTCGCACCAGACTGCGCCAAATAAACAGAAGTCCCCTGATTCGGCTGGTATTTTATTACCGTGTTGTTGGGGATATCAGAAAACAGTAAATAGTTTTGTTCGGCAATCCAAACAGGGCCTTCTGTCCAGCGGTACCCTTTTCCTCGAATACTAATTTTGGCATCTTCAGCGAGGTAACTAAGAGCTTGCTGGTTGATGATCTCTATCGATCCGGTTGTTTCTAATGCATCTTCAAGTTGAGTATTTTGCTGAGTTGTAGCGCAAGCGCTGACGGTGAGAGTAGCGGCGAGAATAAACGCAGTTCGCATGTTTAGTCCTTTAATCACAGTGAAAATCGTTATCTTTCTACAGGTTATCCAATTAATGAAATTGGTTGTCCATTTTGTAGCCATGCGTTAAATATATCAAGCTGTAATGTTATTTTACTTTTATTAATGAGGCGTTAATTGATTCTATTTGGTTGAACAATTTTTAAGAAGATAGCGTTAAACGTGCTGAAGATGGGAGGAGGCTTGGTTAAGCGGATGCTCTAAGCGAGTTAAGTCGTTGCTTAGAGCTGTGTCAGTTACCGTTAAGTTAAGCTTTTCTGTTTCGCTTCACTCGACTGAACACTAACAATACCAATCCTAAGCTGACTAGCCACCATGTGTTTGGTTCTGGCACTGTAACTGGCGACAATGAACGTCCAGTGATGGTTTGTAGTTGCAAGCTTGCGCTATGATTGTCGGTTTCGAAATTACGGCCAAAAAATTGAATAGACGTAATTTTGTCGGCTTTGCTTTCTGCAAATAGGTTCACATAACCGTATGGTTCGCGTTTGTTGCCGCTTACGCTGGTTGGGCTACCGTAATGTTCGGGTTCTAATACTGCCGCATCTAAAATTTGGTTAGTAACAAAACTTAAGCTTTCAGATTGAGTAGTAATACTGAGTTGATTACCGCTATCTCCTGCGCTCCACCAAAATCCAAAGTATCCCATGGCTTGGTTAAAATCTAAGGTCACTGAACTTTTATTGGGAATAAATAAGTACTTACCTTCACCATAAGCGCCACCATACACACCGAAGTTAACCACTTTTGCAGTACCTTTATCGACGGAGTAATCGCCAAAATCGGTTTGATGACCGTTGTTCAGGCCACTTTTAGCTAAGCTGTCAAAGGTTTCGGTTTGCAAGGTCCCGCCTACCTGCGAGCTCTGAATCCCTGGTGCTTCAATAGTATAAATAATACCTGCGTGGCTGGAGAAGCTAAGCACTGCGGCAATAACAACAAAGCCGATAGTTAACTGGTTTAGTTTGCGACTTTTTGCTGATTTCATGGTGTACCTCGGTAACTTACTAATGGCCGAAATAGGCCTTGTTGAGTAAGTTATATCCAGTTTCGTGCCATGTTTTTTATCTCTAAATTATTCAGCGTGTTAGAAGGTGTACATGAGCTTTCTAAGCGGAGGCATTAGCAGCATTTTCACTTTGCAAAAGGGCGTTTTTAAAGGGGGGAGCTGGGAGGTAGAATGAACAGCGTCTGAATGTTAAGCCAAGTTCGAAAAAGCTATGAATGCGACACTTAACCGGTAAGCATCGCGATGAATTTATTGAACCGCTTTAAGTGACAAAGTGAGTGAGAAGGTCGCTACAATGTCGTCACCACTAATGCTTGGGCAAGTGGCATCGATAGTAACAGCTTGGTTTACACGTTCGCCACTGGCCATGGTTTTCTCAAGCATTTGATCAATCAGTAAACCGTCGGTGCAGGTAAAAATCACATCGGCTTCAGGGCGTTTTAAAAATTTCCCCTCTACTGCTTTAAAAGCCAAAGACACCTTTTTGCCATGTTGTTCAGCTTTTGCAATGGCTAAAAAGCCACCGGCTACATCCGCTCCCACAGCTAAGGTGCCAAAGTACATGCTGTTTAAGTGATTTTTAGTACGGCGCTTAAGTGGGATCTTTACCACTACTTTTTGTTCGTCCATGGCTAAAATCTTGGGGCGGCAGTACCAAATTAACGGAACCTTAAACATGCCAAACAAGCTGAGCATTAGGTTGGCCTTGCGAATACTGGGAAGCATAACTATTCCTTAGTTAAGAGGTCTTACCAGTAGAGCTTGTTGTTAACAAAAAGTCAACATTTGGTGCTTTTTAGTTTAAAAATCAGACCAACCTGCGCCAACTATAAAGTGAACGGTAGTGTCCTCTGGGCCGCGAGCGACATCAATACCCGTGCGTAAGTTAAAACGTCTTGCCATTAAGTAACGAAAGCCAATGCCTTTAGCATAGCGGTTGGGGGTATCTCCTAAGTGTTGATCAGCATTAAAGGCTTGGCCTAGACCGCCAAATACTACCCCAGACCAGCGCGCACCAAAGTCGTAGCGCAGCTCTCCCTGTAAGGTTGCCATGCGCTCTCCTTGATAGCGCATGGCTGGAATACCGCGCATATCAATAAAGGGCAGGGCATAATACGGTGTATCACCATGGGCACTCGATGCCGAAAGCCTCGCTGAACCTTGAAATTTGCCACCTAAATAGCTAAAGCCAGAAAACTCGCCAGAGGCAATAGCGTAGTCTTTATCTCCACCAAAGTAATCGGCATGCTTGGCGTAACTCACGTTGCCATATAAGCCTTGGTTGGGGCTAAAAGAGTTGTCGCGTGTATCATAGTTAAGCAATAAGGCTAAGCCGCCATCTTTCATGCTTAACTGTGGTTTTAAGTAATCAGGTAAGTCACCGATAGAGAATTCACTATCACTGTCTAAATACGAGTATTTTGCACCCGCAAACCAAGGGCTATCACCTAAACGAAAACGGATTTGTTGAAGTAAATAAGTGCCTTTAAGGTTCACTCTAATCGGTATATCGCCAATAATCCCATCACTCGGTAAGCGAAAGCTGTCGATATTGGCATCTACCCCAGCGATAGCGCCAATGTAACGAATAGTGTCTTGTTTCCATATACCCATGTGAAAAGCGCCAGCGCCGCGTGTGCCGTTCTCTGTGGCTAAGCCAAGTAAACCTGAAACGCTGGGAGTTAGTTTGAGAGGGGCATTGGGATCTTCATCTTCAACGAGATTGTTTTGGCGCTCTTCATTCTCATGAAAAAATGCCAAAACCAAGCCGCCACCGTAACCCACCGCTGGGTCGGTAATAATGATAGGCACCGGTAAAAAGCCCACAGCATTGTCCATTAACCATTGGCTGGCATCCATTCTTCCGTCGGTGGGATCAACAAACTGCTCGAAAAAATCGGCGTGAGCGTTGCCCATTGAGAACAACAAAGGTACGGAGCTAAGTATTGCGGGTAGGCGCATATTTCATTCCTTGAAATAGTGAGCGTTTCACTGAAAACAGTTAGGTAGAGTGTAGCGAGATGAAAGCTAAAGCGATAGCGTAAATTAGTGCTAGGGTTTGCAGGCCTGAAACGAAAAAAGCCTGCATAAATGCAGGCTTTTTAAAGGTGGTGCCCGGAGGCGGAATCGAACCACCGACACGAGGATTTTCAATCCTCTGCTCTACCGACTGAGCTATCCGGGCGACGGGCGCTATTAAACGAATTTTACCGGTTTAAGTCAACCGAAAATGGTAAAAAAAATGAAATAATCGGGCATCGGCTAAATGCCGTACAACAACTGCTAAAAGATTAAACAAAAAGGCGGCCTAGGCCGCCTTTGTTTAGTTTGGATACGTAAGTGATGGGTAATCACTGCTCTCTTAGCGGACATTGGGTAAATGCCTTTTAGAGTGGGCTTAACATGCTGAGTGAGCGTGTTAGTCACAAGCAAGCGGGTAAGCTTGCTGTTGTTCCCTTGTATTTTTCACTGTGATTAGTGTAATTAAATATAGGGGGCGAGTGTTTGCTAAGATTGTTGGTATACAACCTTATTGAGCAACAACTGTTGTTTATTTTCCGATAATCAGGTGAAATAAACCTCAAGTTTAATAGAAGTTAATGATGAGGTGTTAAATGCGCTTAGATCGCACCGACAAAAAGATTTTGGACCTGATGCAAAAAAACGGTCGGATTAGTAATCTTGAGTTGGCGGAGCAAATAGGTTTATCACCTTCGCCTTGTTCAAGGCGAGTAAAAGCCCTTGAAGATGCTGGGCTTATAGCCAAGCACGTTACTCTGCTCAATGAAAAGAAGCTTAATTTAAACCTTACTGCTTACATTCATATCTCTATGGATAGGCATACACCAGAGCGCTTCGAAAACTTTCAAAAGATCATTAGTGCTTACGAAGAAGTGATGGAATGTGTATTGGTTACCGGTACTGATGCAGATTATCAGCTAAAAGTTGTGGTACCGGATATGGATCATTACCAAGCCTTTTTACTGGGTAAACTGACTCGTATAGACGGAGTAACAGGGGTGCGTTCAAGCTTTGTATTACAGCAAGTCTTAAACAATACCGCATTGCCTTTATCGCACATAAAATAAAAGCGCCAGAAGCGCTTTTATATTTTTGTTTGTTTAGCTTAGCCTTGTTGGCGTTTTAGAAAGGCTTGGCGGCAGCCATCATAGTTGGCGATGAGAATATCGCTCTCAGCTTTTTCATAAGGCAGTAAGCTGCCTAGTACCATGCGTTTTTGACCCGTGCCAATGGTTTCGCCCGCTTCACTAATCACAAACTTAAGTATAGCAACACCGCGTTTACCGTTAGGGATAAATTCACCGCCAGCAAATTCAAGTTGAGGGGAACAAGTGGGTAAGCGTTCAAAATGTAAACTCATGTTCTCGTATATGACTAAAGGGCGTTTACGGTTGAGCATTAGGCCTTGTTCTTCCAGTAGAGGCACCAGAATATGCGGGAAATTTTGGCCAGAAAAGCGCACGTAATCTTTAATTAAGTCACCAATAATGGCTTGGTCTTTTAAGTTGTCACCGCTGCGGGTGAGCTGCAGGTATTCTTTATCGTTCTGGTCGACGAGCTGACAAGCATTTTGTTGCTGCTTAATGCTTAGTGGAACACCATCTGTCACCATCCCTGCAAAGGTAAACTGCATATCTTGGTTAAGACCTAGTTCACTTAGCATAACTGAAAACAATAAGTCGCCCGGCACACAAAAGCGTGACGAGTCTGCATCGTGAATGGCGTTGAAGTCGTTCGCGACTCCTTTGGCGAAGTCACAGGCTTGTTGTCGACTAAAAACAAACTGTTGATCTTCACGGCTAAAATATTGGCTTAAATTCATATTCGATTCACTTGCTTAACTCGGCGACCGGCGATTTTAGCAAAATTTACTCATAGGGTGGTCATATCAGTATAAAAGTTTTTTTTTATTTTTTTCATCGCTGAATATTCTGCACTAATTTTTAGCACTTTTAGTAAGCATTTCTTTTCATTCATTTAATTAAATTTATCCACAAGGAGATAAAATTATAAATTGAGTCTTTTGTCAAAAAAAGGCTTTTCAAGACCCTCTTTCTGCCCTACCTTTACACAGTAACCACATTAAAAGGGTGGTGTTCGGGGGGCGTTTTTACCTCGATGATAATTTCAAACTATCAGGGAAGAGAGCGAGCAAGGTATGGCAAAGAAGTCACGCTATTGGGGAACGCTAGTATTGGGTGCAGTCATTGTATTGGTCAGTGGGGCTACTACTTGGGTGGCGCTATTTGATAAAAATGCGCCTGCTTTCCAATTAAGTTTCGTGTTTCATCGCCCTGATGGCAGCACTACGCTTAATGTTGATTGCGAGAACCTCCGTTATTCGCTACGCCAAACCTTTAACGACCAAATTGCTACCAGTGAATCAGTACAGCAGCTTTCTATGTTGGTCTGTTCTGACATTTATGCGCTATTAACTCAAGTTCCCAAGCAAATTGCTTCGCCTAATTGGGGTGAGCAGGGCAACGAAAAGCTGATTCAATGGACTCAAGGGCAAGATGTGTGGATGTGGCGCTGGCAAGGTAAGTATGAGCCTGCTTTACGCCCAGTATTCACCGAGCTAGATGGTTTAATACAGCGAATGCCTGATTCGGCTTTTGCGGGAGGTACCAGCCTTAGCCCTCAGTTCCGCTAGCTTTAACTAAGGATAAGGTATTGTCTTTTAAGCCATTTAAATACGGTAATAAAGCACAGGCTAGCTTGGCAGAATCGTGACGCACTATGTCACTGTCTTCATCAATTAAATCTGCGTAAATCACTTGATACTTCTGTTGAAGAGTACTCAAATCTTCAACGTCTACTACTTGCGCGCGTTCTAAATTGTAGCTAGCGATCATCTCATCGCTGGGAATGTGGTTGTTTACTACTATGGCGTCAAGTGAGCGGCCAAGGTAATGCTCTAAGTCAGAGATAAAGTGCTCTAAATTATAGCCATCGGTTTCGCCAAACTTAGTCATGATATTACTCACGTACACCAGCTTTGCTTTGCTGTTTACAATGGCTTGTTTTACTCCGGGTACTAATAAATTAGGGATAATACTGGTAAATAGATCGCCCGGGCCTAATACAATTGCTTCAACCGTATTGATGCGCTCAATAACCGGAGGATATACGCGAACTTGTTCCGCGTGATGGGGCACTAAAAATACATTGGCGATTTTTTCGCGCTGGTCACCACGGGGTAAATCGATAGCGCTTTCACCAAAAATACGCTCGCCGCTCGTTAGCTCTGCGACCAACGTGGACTTATCAATGGTAACGGGCAGAATCTCGCCTTCAACATCTAGCATTTGGGCTAAACCTTGAATGCCTTCAGAAAACGAACCACTGTATTGAGACAACATGGTTAACAACATATTGCCAGCACTGTGGCCTGATAAGCGTTTACCTTTGGTAAAGCGTTTTAAAAGGAGTTTACGGGCGAGCTCTCGGTAGGGAGAAAGTGCTAATACGCACTTAAGAATATCGCCTGGAGGCAGTATGCCTAGCTCATCGCGTAAGCGCCCTGTGCTGCCACCGCTATCGGTCATTGATACTATGGCGCTAATCGCCAGGTGATCTGCATCTCTCAGTGCCGACAGCAGTACAAAGTGGCCACTGCCGCCGCCAATAGTGGCAATGGACAAAGGGCGATGTGGAAAATTAGGTGTCACTATCTACTCCGAGATCTTGGGCGCAATCCAATTTGCTACTAGGTAGCCTAATTGAGTTTAGTACACTAAACAAAGGCGTTTAACTTGGCAATGATATTTCTGTCATAGTCTTGCAATCAAAGCGTCACTTTTTGGTCAAATATCCCTCTTAGATTAGCCTTAACAAGGATAGTTTGGCGAATCGTATGGCTACTAAACAGATCTATCAAAGCTTATGGCTTTCAGATATTCACCTTGGTTGTAAAGACTGCAAAGCAGAAATGCTGCTGCAACTGTTACAACAAACTAAAGCGAAACGTATCTTCTTAGTGGGAGATATTGTGGATGTTTGGGCGCTTAAGCGCAGAGTTTATTGGCCTGAATCTCACAATCAAGTGTTGCAGCACTTAATGAACTTAGCCAAAAGCGCGTGTGAAGTGGTGTATATACCCGGTAATCATGATCAATTGTTTAAGGCATACGACGGTATGGATCTCGCCGACGTGACAGTGAGCAAGCAGTATTTGTACACCAGCATCACAGGTAAGCAGATATTGATGGTGCACGGTGACCAATTTGATGAAGAAGTATGCTTCGGTCGCTTTTACGCTAAGTTAGGCGATCATCTCTACGATTTCTTATTGTTCCTTAATCGCTCTTCGAGCAAAATTCGTCACGCCATGGGGTATCCCTACTGGTCGTTAGCCGGTTACATCAAAAGCAAAATTGCTAAAGCCACTGAAGCTATCGCTCGTTACCGTGATGCCGTGGTGAATGAGGCCGTTAAGCAAGGCGTAGATGTGGTAATTTGCGGCCATATTCATCACCCTGAGTTAAGCCTTCAAAAGGGAGTGGTATACGCCAACGACGGCGATTGGATAGAAAACTGTACCCTGTTATGTGAAACCATGGATGGTCAGTTACAGTTACGCCGTTGGGACGACCGATTAAAAACCACTGTGGAGTTGGTGGCTGTTGCCTTGGCTGAGCCGCAAGCACAAGCCTTAAGTGCTGAAAAAGTAGCTTAATTGATTATTTAATTGGCAGTTGAGCGCTTTGTGCAATTTTTTTTGCTTTGAGCGTTGACAAGCACCATGAAAATCCGTTTAATAGCGCTCGCTCGATACAGCGTATCAGCAGTACCAACAGTGTGCCGATTTAGCTCAGTTGGTAGAGCAACTGACTTGTAATCAGTAGGTCGCCAGTTCGACTCCGGCAATCGGCACCATCCATTTAGAGCCTCGTCTTATGACGAGGCTTTTTCGTTTCTGGCGTTTTAGTTTTGATCTTCACTTCGTCATTTGGCATTTGTTAAGCGGTGGTTTATGCTCGCAAGACTTGATGATGGTTAATAGGAAGCCCGATGCTAAAGGCGCTTAAAGAATTGCTGCAAGCCACAATTGATGGCTCTGCAGATGAAAATGCCCCCAATGTAGAGTTAGCTGCTACCATTTTGTTGGTGCAGCTAAGCCAAAGTGATAATCAACAAAGCAATAGTGAATCTGCGGTGATTATGCGCAAGATAAAACGCTTGTTTGAGTTAACAGACAAAGAAGCGGAGAACTTGTTTATTCAAGCGCAGACCCAAGCTACTCAGGCCATTTCGGTATTCGACTTTACCCGCCACGTAAAAGAACTTGATTACCAACAGCGCTATTTGTTTACCGAAGCACTGTGGAAAGTCGCATACGCCGATGGGGTGATTGACCCTCAAGAAGAAGCGCTCATCCGCCAAGTGTCAGATTTAATCTACTTAAGCCACAGTGACTATCTCAAAGCTAAAATGTCGGCTCAGCCCTCTTAAATTAGCGCTGGTGGCTGGCTACAGTTTGGTGTAGTTGGCTGGCCATATCCTGTAATTGGTTGGCGATGCCAGTGAGCTGTTCGGTATTGTCCAGCAGCGCAGAGCTGCTTTTGGAGTTGTGCTGACTAAAATCTGATACCTGCGAACTCACATTAATAATTTCTGCCACTGTTACCGCTTGCTGCTGCATCACTTGAGCCATTTGACCTACGCCTTCTGAAATATCTTTTACCAGGGTAATAATGTTATGCAGAATTTGGCCGCTTTGTTCCACTACTTGGTGACCTTGTTGCACATCAGCGGAACAGGTTTCTAATAAACTGCGGATTTGCTGAGTTGACTGACTACTGCGCAGGCTTAGCTCTCTTACTTGGTCGGCTACCACCGAAAACCCACGCCCTTGCTCGCCAGCTCGGGCTGCTTCTATCGCAGCGTTTAACGCCAATAGGTTGGTTTGATTGGCAATGTCGCTAATAATGTCGGTTACGCTGTTTATTTGTTGATTACTACTGAGGATTTTTTGCATCGAATGCTCGGTTTGGCTAATCGCTTGAGCGCTTTCCTCTGCGTTCCCAGATGCTTGCTGAGAAAGCCCTAATAACTGCTCGGTCGCTTGATTAGCTTGCGCTAATACTTTTTCCATTTGAGACAGGTTTTGGTTTATCTGGCTAATAGATTGATGTTGATCAGCCGAACTTTGGGCAATTTGAGCGGCTTTATTGTTCATTTCCTGCACTGTACTCGACATATCCGTAGCCGAACTTACCAACTGGGTAGAGCTATCGCTGGCGTGTTCCACCACTTGTTGTAATTGGTGCTTAGAATGTTCAGAGGCTTGGGCGATATTCTGGTTGGTCAGCTGGGCTTGTTTGGCTTGTTGATAGGCCTGATCGCGCAAACGTAATGCATAGTTTTGGCCTATCCACAGTAATAACAGCGGTAATAGAAAGCCTGAGAATAACTCAATGGTCATCGCCTTTTCAGGCAATTGCATCTGCGGAAAGCTCGCCCCGTTAAAATGAGCAAGCAACATCGCCAAACCTAAACAGAATAATATGGCTGTCCATACATTGCCCCATAAGCGGTTTGTGGCAAGGTAGCTCAGTAGAGAGAGGGTGGGTAGCCAATACAAGTGGGGAGAATCAAGCAAGCCACCCGATTGATAGATGATATTCATGGCATGCAATACCATCCCACTTAAGGCCAAATTGCCTACCAGCAAATAGTGCCAGCCTGCGCGCAATAAACCACTTGCCACAAGGGCGATAACAATCAACGCCAAAGAGCTAAATATCAGCGCTTGGTGCTCATATTTCTGCCATTTAAAGGCGCTGTAAATACCGACCAATAAACCAAAAAATAAGTAAAACAACAGAGTCTTAATCGCTTGCTGTTGATCCTCGGCAATATCGCTGCGCGGTTTAAAGATATGTCCGTATATCTCAACTGGGTTTAGCATAATTGGGCTCTTAGTGTAGTGAGTGAGGTAAAACAGGTCTGTCCACTTAGCGATACTGAAAGTGCATTAACAAAAACGCAACATGCATAGAGGTGAAATGTGCGTGAGTTAAAAAATATACAGCTAGCCTGCTGTTTGAATTTTTTTGACTGAATTTTCAGCGTTTTTACTGATTTTGAACAGAAAGTGTTGCTTCTTTGTCCACTTAAACAAAAGCACGAGATAAGCCCTTTACCTTTAAACTGGCTTATGTATAATTCGTTTCCGTTGCAGGGGCGTAGTTCCAATGGCAGAACGTCGGATTCCAAATCCGAATGTTGGGAGTTCGAATCTCTCCGCCCCTGCCAAATTTTAAAGGCCAGCTTATTAGCTGGCCTTTTTCATATCTGCTATTCGCTGCTTTTTCTGATCTGTTTGCTTATTGTGTTTAGGGGGGGGTCAGGTTGCTTAAGCATAAAGTCTAACTATTCCCTGCATACTCTCCATCGTACTGGTTGATTTATCTATGGCTTAGCTGCCGCTGTTATGCGGATAAGTGTTTACCTTATACCCCCTGTAAATCATGCTTATTTTAGCTGGGGTTCCTATACATCTTTTCATTTAGTAAGCGCTTTCAAAATAACTTGTGTTTTATTTGTATCACATGAACTTTTTTAAGTTTGTTGTTAGTTATGGATTTAACCTTAATCCCTTGTTTTATGTGGCTTTGATCGCATAAGTGTCGATGTTTTATAGAGAAGGTTTTAAGTGAATTTCAACAATGCTATAAAGAAAGCGCTTTCAAAATAATCAAGACAAGGATGACATAAAATGGGAGTTAAGCATTGTTTTAAAACAGGCCTAGTACCTCTTTCGTTGTTATTGGTTGCTTGCGGCGCTACAGAGCAACCAAAACAAATAATAGGTTTAGATAAGCTCGACCCAACAGGCAGACCATCAGCGTATTGGCAGTTGGTATGGAATGATGAGTTTAATGCCAGTGTTATTGATAAACGTAAATGGAATATAGAGCAGCATTGCGGCGCAGGAGAAGACGCCGAGCAGCAATGTTATACCAAGCGTAAAGCTAACCTGCAGCTTATCGATGGTCGCTTAATTTTGTTTGCCAAAAGTGGCAGTTTTACCGGAACAAGCCAGCCAGATGGAGACAAGCGAATAACCAAAACGCTACCTTATACTTCTGCAAAGTTGCACAGTAAGGGTAAGGGTGACTGGCGGTATGGAAGAATTGAAGTTAGAGCGCAGCTTCCACAAGGGCAAGGTATATTCCCAGCAATTTCAATGCTTCCAAGCGATGCAAAATACGGTAAGTGGCCGGCATCTGGGGAGATAAATATTGTTGAAGCGGTAAACCTAAAAGCGACTAGTGATGCTGAGGGAGCAAAGCCAAAGCAAGCTGAAACTCGCGTATATGGGCATTTGCAGTATGGGCGAGCATTACCAGAGAATCTTCGCTCGGGTACAGCTTATGAGTTACCTCGCTCGTTAAACCCAGCCGACGGTTTTCATACTTATGCGATTGAATGGGAAGAGGGCGAAATACGTTGGTATGTTGATAATGTTCACTACGCTACTCAGCGTCAAAATCAATGGTATAGCCAGTATCGTGATAATGGCGGACTGGTGAACGCCGAAGGTGCTGCCCCGTTTGATCACGCTTTTCACCTGGTATTGGACTTAGCTGTTGGTGGGCCTTGGGCCGAAAACGCTAACGATACAGGGGTTGATAATAAAGTATTTCCACAGGCTCTAGCCATAGATTACGTGCGGGTTTACCAATGCACGGTAGAGCGCGCCAGTGGTAAAGGCTGCGCTACGGTTTCTAAAGACGCAAAGTTGGTTGATGGGTATACCGCTCCTGCAATAACCGTAGCTGATGGTCAGTTCGCCTTAGGGCCTCGCTTTGTGCTGTTTGATGGAGGTTTAGATGAATACCTCAATGCCAATAGTTACGACCCCAAAAACCGTATGCGTCATCAGTTAGTGGAGGATGAGCTGCGCGGACAGGTTATGCAAATTAGCAAAACCGGTAAAACGGGTAATGTCTTTTTAACTGCTCCAGCAACGAATATGAGTCATTGGCAGGAAAGCGGTGAGTTAGTGTTTGATCTAAAGCTCTTAAGTAAACAAAAGGGCGCAAAGTTATTGGTCAAAATGGATAGTGGTTGGCCTAATACCAGTGATATTGAAGTCAGCCTGCCAAACTTAAATGAGTGGTCTGAAGTACGTATTAAGGTGGCCGATTTGGTCGCGAACGGTAATAGCTTTGTTTCTGGTAAATACGTAGATCTCACCCAGGTGGTTAATCTATTAGTGATTGAGCCAAGCAATAAAATGACCTTGCAGCTAGACAAGCTGCGCTTTGAGTACCCCGCAGCTAATATGCCGGTGAAATTTAACCAGCGAGGAACCGCTTATTACTTTTCTGATTTTGGTGGCAATAGTACTCGGCTAACCAGCGACCCAGCAGGGCAACGTGGCCGAGTTGCGCTCACCATCAAATCAGAGATAGCTGCCAGTTGGGCCGGCACCAGCTTAGGAGACAAGGGAGGGTTTGATAAACCGATTACCTTGGATCCCAAGAAACCTATCGTAAGTGTATGGGTATATTCTCCTGAAAAAGCCTCGCCTATAAGGCTGAAAATGACAGATACAACAAAACCCGACAGCTTTGCTGAGGTAGAGGTAATGACCAAAAGCGCCGAGCAATGGGAGCAGTTACTCTTTGATTTTAGTAATGCTAATCCTAGCTGGAACAGTAAAAGTTCTTATAACAAGCTAACCTTATTTTTCAACTTTGGTGAGCGTGGTGCGGAGGCTGGTGAGCAACACTATTATTGGGACCAATTAGAAGTAGCGAAATAGATTCAGGTTTAAAACGGAAATTAAAAAAGGGTTAAGCTATTGCTTAACCCTTTTTAGTGCTTGTTACTTATTGGGCTTTTTCGAAACGAATATTGTCCAGTTTAAAAGTCATCTTATCGCTTGGTTCAAAGACTAGTAGGTTACTAATCGCTGCAATGTCAGCTTTCTTGCCCGCTGCATGGCTATTACCGCCAGCTAGTATGTCTTTAATGTTCAAGCGTACTTCTTTCCATTCACCGCTTGCTGGTAAGTCAACTTCTACGTCACTGGTATGAGGCCAGCCACTATCTATTTTAACTAGCAATTTTGCATTGGCCGCTTGCTCTTCGATTTTTAGGTCAAAGATCAGTTGGCCACTTTCAAGCCAGTGAGTTAAGTCTGTTAGTGGAGCACGGAAGTAGATATTGCCAGCGCCGCTACTTTTACTCACTTCAATAACTTTACCGCGACTAGCTTCATCTACTTCTGAATATTTAACTGTGTCTACCGGATTGTAGCTTTCAAAGGCGAGTGATGAGTTAAGGCTATCGGTATAGATATCCAGTAAGGGGCCATCAGCATAAGCATCATCTACCGCTAGTATCGCTGGTGGCGTAACACCAGCAACCATTACCGCATCGTCTGATTTAGCCGCACAACCTTTACCTTTCCAGCGATCTACCGAGCAACGGTAAACTTTAACTGAATCAACCGATAAGGTTTGTGGGAAAATGGATTCATCAATACCGCCTTCGTTGGCTTTTGCAGCCCAATTGCCACCTACGGCTAAGTTAAGTAGTAAGTGGAATTTTTGATTAAATGGAGCTTCAGATTCCGCGTTTACTAGTACGCCATCTTTTTCATATTGGCTGTACCAACCCTCATGGCGCTGGGTTGCGTAGTGGTAATTATCGATATACCAGCGAATTTCGCCTTCTTCCCATTCTATTGCATAGGTATGGTAATCATCAGCGGGGTTAAGCCCGTCGGGGAGCTTTACACCTTGGCCTGTATGCGCATTGTCGGGCCATTTTTTACCAAAGTGAAGGGTGCCATGAATACGCGATTCTGGCTGCCCAATAGATCCAATTTCGTCGGATTTAGTTTTAAGGTTTACCGCCTCCATGATGTCAATCTCGCCAGATGCCGCCCAGCCACCATACACCCAATCCGAAGGTAACATCCAAATTGCTGGCCAAGTACCCTGGCCATGCGGCAGTTTTGCTTTAATTTCAAAGCGCCCGTATTTCCAGTCCTTTTTGTTTAGAGTACGTAAACGAGCCGACGTGTAGGGCAGGGTTTTGTTTAATCCTTTTTTGCCGTCTGGATTGTCTGGGCCAGTGAAGTTACCTTTCTTCGCAACGATGTTAAGTTTGCCGTCTTCAACGAAAGCGTTCACTTTGCGGTCGGTGTAACACTGCTGCTCATTGTTACCACCTCCCCAACAGTTCTCTTCAAAGCCCCATTTACGGCTATCAATTTCATCGCCTTCAAATTCATCACTCCAAATTAGCTTCCATTTGTCACTTGGGGTAATGGGCGCACCGCTGAGTTGCATAGCTTCTTTGGTTTGAACTAAACCGCCGTCACTATCTGACGACGAAGTCGATCCACAAGCGGTTAATGATGAAACAAGTGCTAGTGCGGTAAATTTTCCAACAGAACTCGAGCTAATCTTCATTATTTTTCTTCCTTGCTAAGCTAGATATATTTTGTAAGCGCTTTCTTTATAGCATTTGTGGTAACTGCTTTAAATATACGCGATTCTGTAAATGCTATTTGGTGGGTATATTTGCGGAATCCTTCACAAAACCCAGTTATATAAAGGGGTTTGTCTTAAATTTTAGTGTTGGTGAAATGATAGGGAAAACCGAAGCTTTAGTGATTTCTCAGTGGTTTTTATCGATGAATTTAGGAAGCGCTTTCTTTTTGTGGGGCTTGCTATATAGTGCGGTGAGATTTATTTGATGCAGGTAAAGTAAAGCTAGCACTAGATACCTACTGGTATTTGGCGTGATTTAGCGATTAGACACTTTAAACTGTGTGGTAATATTGGTGAATTGAACATCGCTTTTATTTTGTTAGCGTTTACTTTGTCGACTTCATCCCTGTTTTGTCGCTTATTAGTAGCAAGCAAGCCAGATATTTAGTAAAAGTAGATGCACAGGCAGAGCAGGCCAATGATAAAAGCAAGTAATAGAACTTTAAGGTTAAACAGTTGATTACAATTAAGGAAGTCTCGGAGCTCGCAAAAGTCTCTCAAGCTACAGTCTCAAGAGCGATTAACGGGCATTCTTCGGTAAAGGAAAAAAACCGCGTTAAAGTGTTTAATGCGATTGAGCAACTGGGCTATAAACCCAATACCTTTGCACAAGCCTTAGCGTCTAACCGTTCTAACAGCATCGGTATGTTAGTGGGGAGCTTAGATGGCCCGTACTTTGGTCCTCTGATGCACAATACTGAAAACTTGATTCGTGAAGAGCGCCTGCATTTAATTGTGACGAGTGGTCAGGAATCTAAAACCAAAGAAATGGACTCCATTGAGTTCTTAGCCTCAAAAAAAGTCGATGGTCTTATTATTCACTCCGATAAGCTCTCCGACAACGAACTGCTCAAAATTGCCGAAGATACTCCTGCCTCAATTATCTTGAACCGTAATATTCCTGAGCTGGAAGGGCGCTGTATTTGGATTGATAACGAGTTGGGCGGGTATTTAGCTACCAAGCACTTACTCGATTATGGGCATACAAAGGTTGCCTGTATTACCGGACAAATGAGCAAAATTGAAAGCCGCGACCGCCTGCAAGGTTACCGCAATGCTTTGGCTGAAGCGGGAATAGAATACGATGCAAACTTGGTGATTGAAGGGCGCTTTGACCATGAAGGTAATCACGAGACTGTGCAACGTTTAATGTCGAGAAATAAAGGTTTTACTGCTATTTTTTGTCAAAACGATAATATTGCCTTGGCGGTTTACAATGTATGTAGTGACGCCAAGTTAACCATTGGTGAAGATATTTCGATAGTCGGTTTTGATAATGATACCTATAGTCAGCATATTCGCCCAAGATTAACTACCGTAAGTTTTCCTATCGAACAGTTAAGCTACGAAGCGGCAAAAGGTGTTATTGCCCTCATCAATGATAAAACCCATGATGTTACTGCTAAATTAGCCCCTGAGTTAATTGTACGAAATTCAGTAAAGCAGCTATCGAGTGTTGAGCCAGAATAAATGACTTAGCCAAGCAGGCTAAGTCATTACCCGTTTATTTCAGTACTCCTGAGATTGCGCCTAAATCTACCTCCATTTGACCTTGCAAAGACACCGTAAGTACTAATTCGTCCACTTTGCTACTTATGGCATCTTGTTTAAGTGGCACATTCAGGTTCTTCCATTGTCCCACAGGGGAGTATTGCCACGCCTTAAGCAGGCTTGCCTCTGCGTGGTCTGGCACTAGCTCAATAGTGGCATCTCTAGTAATGTGATGGACACAAAGCTCTAACTCAAAACAGGCCACATTCTTTAGGTTTAAGTCTTTAGCTTCGTCTAACAATATGCGCAGATGTAGCGATTGCCCTTGCTCCAACTTGATGCGGCGAGCATCTTGTTGATGCTGATAATTGATGGGGGTTATCACGACCTTATCAAGTGCAGTCGTGGAGTTATTAGAGACTTTCTGTTGAGCTAATTCATTTACTTGAGCGAATAACTCACATTCGATATCTTTATGCACGCCGAACAGGTTTACTCTTCCTTTGTTCGCGGGTTTAACTGGCTGCGCTTTGTCTAATACTAAGCTGTTGTTGCTAAGTGCCGGATCAACGGGGTGAGAATGTTGGTAAGACAGGCCATAACCGTACTCAAACAAGGGTTTGTTATCGGTTTGGTTGTCTTGTTCCAGCGTATGCACATTCAGCTTGCTGGCATACGCCAGCGTGCGATGACAATTTTTTGCATACTTTTTATTTGGCCAACTAAAGCTTAATTTGCCATTAAAGTCATAAGCGATTTGTTCGTTATTGTCTTTAAAGAGTACGTCGGTAATGCCCTCAGCCTCGGAGCCAGGCAGCCACGCGGCTATAAACGCATCAGAGTGGTTAATTTCATTATTTACGTAGAGTGGGCGACCTGAGTAAAACAGGGTCACTACTTTGTAACCCATCTTTTTTAGGCGGATCACTGTATCGTGATCTTGTTGGTAACTGTGTTTTAGCGAGGCAAATTCTAACGACTGCCAATGTTTTAAATCGCCGACCATTTCTGCATAAGGTGACTCACCGATAACCACGATAGCCACATCAATATCACTGATTTTATGTTGATTTTGTTCATTAAAATCAATCACCTGCTGTTGGCCTAGTTGATTTATCAAGGCGTCTTTTAAGGTAGCAGCGTTGGGGAAGTCTTGTTTACTGGTTTCATCACCTTGCCAAGTAATGCTCCAGCCTCCGGTTTGTTTTTGAATATCATCCACAGCGCTGCCGGCGATGAGTACTTTTTGCTTGCGTGACAGCGGCAGCAATTGCTGGTTGTTCTTAAGCAATACTAATGATTTTCTTACCGCTTCGCGTGCTACCGCTTGGTGACTTTGTTGGCCTAACAAGGTTTGCTTACCGGCGAGTGTTCGTTGGGCTGGGCTAGCTTTTTCCCATAAACCCGCACGCTGTTTTACTCTCAATATACGTTGTACTGCATCGTTAATTCGATGCTCGCTCACCCGCTGTTGTTTAACAGCAATAATCAGATTTTGATACACCGCTTGCCAGTCTTCCCGCTCTGGTATCATCAACATGTCGATACCGGCGTTGACTGCGTAATCTGCATTGTCGCAGGCACAGGCTGATATTTCGGCGTGGCCACTCCAATCAGAAACTATCAGTCCGTCAAAGCCTATTTTTTGTTTCAGCACATCATTAAGCAAGTAACGGCTGCCATGGATTTTGTAGTTGTAAGGGGTGCTTGCGTTGGCTAAGTCATGGTCATAATTTGCCTCGTTGTGCCAACTGTTAAAGGAAGCCATAACGGTTTGCACCCCTGCCTCTATGGCACTGTAATAACCTGGACCATGTAGGTTGATTAACGCCAATTCCGAGTAATGATTTTCTCCACGGTCAACGCCGTCTTGAGTACCGCCATCACCGATCCAGTGTTTGGCAGTGGCTAAAACTTTGCCATCTCCCATCAATTGCTGAGCACTGCCTTGTAAGCCTTCAACGACTTTACTGGCGTATTGGTGTACAAGTTCTGGATCTTCGGAATAACCCTCATAGACTCTCCCCCAGTTGTAGTGGCGTGGAGTGGCTACGGTGGGAGCAAAGGTCCAGTCTAGGCCGGTTACCGCAATTTCGGTGGCGGTAATCTCCGCTATTCTCTTTATTAGTTCTGGGTCGTGGGCTGCGCCTAAACCAATGTTATGCGGGAAGATGGTTGCCTGAACCACATTGTTGTGGCCATGCACGGCATCGGTGGCCCACAAAAAGGGAATGCGAAATGGACGATCAGCAAAGGCTTTCTCACAAGCCTGCCAACAGTTTTCAGCAAGTTCTGACCAGGTTTTGCTGGTGGCATAACGGTCTCCATTAGGCCAAGCTCCGCCGCCGTTCAGTAACGACCCTAATTTGTACTTTCGAATTTCTTCTAAACTAACATTGCGAATATCAGGCTGGATCATTTGGCCGATTTTTTCTTCTAAGGTCATCTGTTGCAAGATGCCCTCGATGTCTTTTTCAATTTGTTGATCTAAAGGAATCGCCGACGTTAGTGTTGGCCAATCTGAGTAAAAAGGAAGTTGTTCAGTCATCAGCGTTCTCTATTGGGGCGACCACAGCTGAGCTTTTAGTGAGGTAAGCTCATCTTGAATGTCTTTTGAAATGGATATTTTGGGAGAGTTGTTATCACAGGTATCACTGTTCTCAACTATTAACACTTTGGCGTCGGGGCTGAGAGTATGGGTATGATAAACACCTTGTTTGATGTTATAGATTTTGCCCGTTTGCATATCTTGGGCAACGATCTTACCTAAGCGATTTTTAGAGGTCTCGGCGCAAAATAATATGCAGCGACCTGCTAACAATACAAATACTTCGTCGGTGTCTAAGTGGCACTGAAAGTTGTTAATGAGCGGGGTCTCCAGCTCATCAATGTAGTTGAGAATGGCTACACGCCAAGTCTGAAAATCAACGACGGGAGAATATCCCGCCGCTTGGTATTCAGACACCTCAATTAGGTGGCTGTTCAATTTAGGTCCCTTTCTGTTAGCTGAGCAGCATGTTGCTGGGCAGTCTTACAAAGACATGAGCAATTTGTTGCTTACGTTCAAACACCGATTGACTCAATTCTTCACTCAATACTAAATCCTCATTTGAGTATTGTTCGCCATTTGTAAGGCTCACTGTCAATTGAGCGTGTTCGGAGTCACTTTGTTGGTAAACAAACGGCACCTGGCAGTAAGTAAAAGCAAGTTGCTTCGCTGTTAGCGCCAAGGTTTGTGTTTGGCTGTTTTGGTCAATGTATTGATAGTCATCTTCAGCGCTTAAAAACTCGCTGCTTTTTAACAGTGAAGGCTGGATTTTTATCTGACCATGTTCAACCAGTAAACCTAGCTCACCAAAGCGGGTTAGAATTTCTTCTTTCACTTGCCCGGTCATGCCTGGTTGCTGAGCACCCGCTTGTTTTGGAGTGTGTGAATATGGGTCGGTTGGGAAAGCCCCATATACCTCGGGTGTCTTGTTAAAGCCAATGCCAGCACGTACTCGGTAGTAGTACTCTGCCAGTTGCTGAGTTGCTAAAGAGTGCGGGTCACTGTTATAAGACGCAAAGTAGTTCTCTTGTACCGCAAGCAGTAGCTTAGACACCATATGCCAGTAGATAGAACCTAAACCTTCGTAACCAAACATGGTACCTGAGCGACCAGTGAAGGCTTGGTGATTAAACACTTCTTCGTAGCTGGCTCGAATGTCTTGCCAAGTAGCTGCGTCGGCTTGAGGGTAATCACTGCTAAGTGAACTGATAGCCTCATTTAAGGCTCCCGCGTTGTCGAAGTGTGCGTTGAAATGATAATGCCCCTGATTATCTTGTTCAATAATTCGACGGTCGGTTTGTTTTATCATTTGTTGCAAAACGGGGTTGGCTACAACCCGTTTTTCACTGATTCGGTTTTTAGCTTTAAAACCAACTAAGTCGCGATCTGGGTAAAGCATGAAGGTGTTTTGGTCTTCGCGGAACATCGCGCTGCTGTAAAGCTTATCGAGTAACTGTACCGCTTCATCGGGGTTTAAAACACCTGAAGATAATACCGCAACTTGGCCTTCAAGCATCGGGTATAGATAGTCTACGGCGACTTCATCTTGAGTGTAATTAATGATGTTGTAAGCATTGTATAACCCATCTTGGCGATAGTTACTGGCAATGCTTTTATCCATAATACGCAGGCTTGGCGATAATAATGCTTGGATTTGAGCAGTGCTGACGGTTTGTTTACCTGAGAAGCCATGCTGATAAACTTTGGAACGATAATCTGCTGCTACCTTAGCTAAGCTACGCAGGACTTGGCTGCGCTGAGCATCGCTAGCTGATGACGCGTCGAGCAACTGAATGGCCTGTTCTAAAGTCTCTGTGCTGGCACGTAACCATTCTGCTAACTCATTCGAAATAGCATAGCATTTGTCGTCTACGAATAAGTCTTGTAGAAACGCCACGTAACGACGCATGTAATAAAGGGTAACCATGGATAAACCGGTACCTACAATAGCGTTGTTTGCATCGTTCCATTCTGGTCGCTGGGTATTTAGCCATATACCGCCGTCTAGCACCAAGTTACCTAGTTTTGCGAGTAGTGGTACCAGTAGTTTCTCGGCTAAATTGGCTAAATACACTTCTTGGTTTTTATCTAACAATAAGCGCGCATCGCTGCCCATTAAGCTTTCGCGGCTTTCGATGACTTTTTGTTTGTTCTCGTTAAACTCAACGGTATTTTTTGCATCAGCAAAGATGGTATCTGCTGGCGAAATCTCGTAGGGCACGTTGGCGTAACTAAAAATTTCAGTATCTAGTAGGGTTTTAAGCTCTGCCGGTTGGTACTTATCTGACTGCTCTAAAAACTTAAGCAAATAGATAATTTGGTGATCGCCCCAATATCCAATGTTACTCCAAGGGTCGTCTGCTTCTAACAGTTCCCAATCAACTCCTGCTTTAGTAATGCGATAAGGGTTGTATCCGTCAATGGTAGATGCATTCACAAACTTGGCAATAAAGCTTTTTATAAAGCTTGGGTAGCTAAGACCTAGGGCTTCCCAGTTTTGGAATATGTCACGCCAGTTACCTTGATAAGACAATAATCTATTACCGTGATTGTCTTTTAGTTTTATCTCAAAGTGGTTCCACGGGCGACTAGGGTCGCCGTGTCGTCGACCAAAGGTTAGCGGTAGGTATTCGTGGCATAAACGCAGTAGCTGTGGGTTACTTTGCTTGGCCGCTAACGACAATAATTCATCGTAGTTTATCTTTTCTGGCAAGCTGTTTAAAAAGCTAGCTTGGTCGATAGCTACTTGGGTATTGGCATTTTTTAGGGTGCTAATGAAATCAGCACTTTCTACCCAATACTGATCAACCACTACGCCACCACGCATGTTGTTAAATAATACGTTGGCATAGTGGTGCACACTGGTTTCGTCTTCAGCTGTTTTTTGGTAAGCGTCACTGCCCGCCATTAACTTAAGCAGTTCTTGATGATTTTGTTCAACTGAGTCAGCCAGTATTTGTGGCAATTGCTGGTTTGCGATGATTTCCTGCAGCTCCGCCAGGTCTGAATGCGATTGATCGATGTCGGCCACAATGCTCCAGTTATCTTGCTGTGCTGGCGCTAAGGAAAGCTTTTTATGAATAAAGTAGGCACCGCGCACGCCTCGGGTGAGTTGCTCGTCTTCTATGCTGCCACCGCGACGAAATGCTGCTAACTGTTGGCTAGAAAGCAATATAGATTGGCAATCTTTGACGATTGAAAACACACTGGTGGCGAGTAAAGATTCGGCTGGCTCTGCGCGGTCACTTAACTTGGCGTACAAACTGTAGGTGGCAAGGCTAGCTTTGGCTTCACGCTCGTTCCATTTATAGGCATCGAGTAGGGCGCTGCTGCCTTGCATAATTGAAAATGGCGTATTAGAAGGTAATAAATTTTGAATGCCGTCAATTAACTCAATTTCACGTGTTTGGTGCGTGGTATTGGTAAGCGTGGCTGTTCGAACGAAACCAAACTTTTCGCTGGTGCTCCATTGGTATTTAAAGCTTAATCCAAGGTCAAAGTTTAACTCTTCAAAAATAATTTTATCGCCCGCAATATTTTTGTAAATATTGCGGCGCAGTTTATACAAACTATCATGCTGTTGGTTAAACGGTTCCCATTGCTGAATGCCATTTTCACCCTGGATTTTTAAAATAGTTTTACTGCCGGTGTTTTCGGCACTTTCGTGAATGTAATCTACCGACTTGTAAGGAAACAAGGCGTTTTCTGGGCGAATTCGACCGGCCGATAAACAGCCAGTGGAGGAGATGAATAACCAGTGATCGCTGGCCGAAACCACGCTGATAAAAAACGGGTTCATCTGGTCTACGTTTTTAATTTGGTAGTACTTGTCTCCGTCTATCGAAACAAACTTACCTGTTACGTCTTTAGTTAAAGTGTCCATATTCTCTACTTTGATTATCTTAAAACTGGTGTAAGCGCTTACTTAAGGCAGCGCGAAAAAATCGCTTTAAAGGTTAAAACAGCGAACAAAGTGATCGTCAGCCAGTTGAGTTACCTCTGGGAATGCGTCGCTACATTTATCTAAGGCGTTGGGGCAACGAGCTGCAAATGGGCAACCAACTGACGACGGGTGCCACATTGGAATATCCCCTTTTTTAGCGCCTAGCTCTCGGCGGCCGCTTTTGCTGGCTTCGGGTACCGCTGACAGCAATAGTTTGGTGTAAGGGTGCTGCGGCGTTTGAGTGACTTTATCGCTGTTTCCCCACTCCACCATGTGGCCGACATACATCACTGCTGTTTTCTCTGCAAAGTAGCGGGCCGTAGCGATGTCGTGGGTGATGTACATGAACGAGATACCACGTTTGTCTTTTAAATCGGCCATGAGGTTCAAAATCCCTAATCGCACCGACACGTCGAGCATTGAGATGGGCTCATCAGCCAGAATGACTTCGGGGTCTACGGCAAGGGCGCGAGCTATGGCTACCCGTTGGCGCTGGCCACCACTCAGTTCATGTGGGTACTTTTCGGCAGTTTCTACCACCGGCGATAAGCCCACTAAATCTAGCAGCTCGTAGACTTTGTCACGCAGCTCTTGTTTGTTGGCGCGCTTATGAATAAGCAAAGGGCGCGCAATGTGGTGATAAATAGAATGCACCGGATTTAGCGAGCCAAAAGGGTCTTGGAAAATCATTTGTACTTGGCGAGCGTATTCTAAAGACCCATGTTGTTTAACAAACTCATCTAAGGGCAAACCTTTAAAATGAATATCGCCGCCATTTTTTTCGTAAATGCGGGTTAATACTCGCGCTCCGGTGCTTTTACCCGAACCCGACTCACCAACAATCGCTAGAGCTTCGCCCTTGTTCAGGTTGAAGGTCACGTCATTAACCGCACGCATTAAATTGTTGGGGTTAGACGATAAACCAATCGGAAAGTCTTTAATTAGGTTTTTTACAGCTAATACGGTTTTGCTGGTAGTGTCTACGTTCATTGTTGAACCTCCAAAACATGACATGCCGCCTGAACCCCAGAAGCTTGCGCTCGTAGGATGGGTTCGTTGCTGGTGCAGCGTTCAACACAGTCGTTACAGCGGGCTTGGAAATTACAACCGCTAGGTAATTTAAGCAGATTTACAGGGTCACCAGGGATCCCATATAAGCGCTCTTTAGGGCCATGAATAGTGGGGAAAGATGAGACTAAACCTTTGGTGTAGGGATGAGTAGGGTGGTTGAATACGGTTTTTGCCTCCCCTATTTCAATCAGGTTTCCGGCATACATCACACCTATTCGGTCGGCTATTTCACCCATCAAACTTAGGTCGTGGCTAATGAATAAAATTGAGAAGCCAAACTTTTCTTTTAAGTCGTAAAGCTCATTCAGGATCTCTCTCTCTACCACTACATCTAAAGCAGTGGTGGGTTCATCCATAATGATAAGCTTTGGTTCTAAGGCCAATGCAATGGCGATCACGACCCGTTGACGCATACCGCCGCTAAGTTGGTGAGGGAAGCTTTTTAAGCGGTCACCGTGAATACCCACAATAGACAGCAACTCTTTAGCTTTAGAGGTTGCCTGTTTAAGGCTAACTTTTTTGTGGGCCAAAATTACATCGGTAAGTTGCTCTCCAATGCTAATGACCGGGTTCAGCGAGTTCATGGCACTTTGGAACACCACCGAAGTGTCATTCCAGCGAAAAGCACGCAGTTGTTTGTCGTTCATTTTTAGCACATCTTCACCCTTATAAAGGATCTCTCCTTCGGGGATCAGTGCTGGTGCTTTGTGCAGGCGTGAAATAGCAAAAGCTAAGGTACTTTTACCGCAACCGGATTCTCCGGCCAAGCCTAGTGTTTCGCCTGGAGCAATGCTCAAGCTTACATTGTTTACTGCGCGGGCAATGCCGTTAGGAGACACGTAATCAACACTTAGATTGTTTATTTCGAGTAATGCTTGGCTCATGCTAAACCTCTACGTTGATCTGCTGCTTTTTGTAGTTTTTTCCACACTTTAAGGTGAGGGCCGGTTTTAAGTTTTGGATTGCTCACTTGGTCAATCGACATATTGATGAGTGCTAATGCACCGCCAGTAATGGCTAGGGCGAGTGCTGGAACCAGCATTTCCCACCACGCACCGGTGTATAGTGACGAAGAAACTTGTGCCCAATACAGCATTGAACCCCAACTCACTTCGGTTGCATCACCCAAACCAAGAATGCCTAAGCCTGCTTCAGAGCCCATGGCGTAAATAACCGTTCCCAAGAAGCCACCAAATACAATTGATACCAAGTTAGGAAGAATTTCCACCAAGATGATGCGGATTTTTGATTCTCCCATCACTTCTGCTGAAATGATGAACTCTTTGTTTCTTATGGCCATGGTTTGCGCCCTAATGACTCGTGCCCCCCACGGCCAGGATGTGACCCCGAGTAATACTGTTATCACTAAGGAGCCCACTTGCCCCAAGAACGCTGCCAGTACAATTAGTAGTGGCAGTTGTGGGAATACCAAAAATACGTTGGTGACAAAGTTTAACCACTCGTCAATTTTGCCGCCGAAATACCCGGAGCTAACACCTACCGCAACGGCAATGCTCATAGCAATAATTCCAGCAGTAATCGCGACGGTTAAGGACTTACGAGCACCAAAGAGTACTTGGCTAAATACGTCACGACCGTTGCGGGTGGTTCCCATTACGTATTCAGCGCTAGGCGCTTGGTGAGGCCGCGATACGCGTTTTTGTGGATCATGAGTGGCAATAAGTGGCGCAAACAACGCGCCGATTAAAATAATTGTGGCTAATAATCCGCCAATAATCGCCGGAGGATTGCCATGAAAGAAGGCTAATGATTTGGTCAGAAACTGACGCCATTTAGCTGAGTGTTGAATGTTTTCCATAGTAAGGCCTACTTCGAAATACGGGGATCAAGCCAAACATATAAAAGGTCGGCAATGAAATTGGCGGTAAGCACCGCAGTAACTAGGATTAGCAGAATGGCTTGGATAAGCGGGTAATCTCGCGCCACAATGCCCTTAAGTAAAATATTGCCCAAGCCTTGGTAGTTAAAAACCACCTCGGTCATAATTGAACCAGCAAACGAGAAACCAATGGCCATGGCAATGGCGGTAGCCACCGGCAAAATGGCATTTCGTCCAGCGTAGCGATACATCACTCTAAAGCTAGACAAGCCTTTGGCCTCAGCCATGGTCACGTAATCCTCGCCAAGTACGTTAATCATGGCGTTACGCATGTTAAATACCCAGGTTGCAATGCCTACCACCACCATAGAGCCCATAGGTAAAATGGCATGTTTAAGAACGCTGCTAATAAACTCCCAGCTAAACGCAGGATCTAGAGTTGGGTCATAGGTATAAGCGAGAGGTAAAAGCTCCAGTTGCAAACCAAAGAAGTAGAACAGCAATAATGCGGTTACGATGTAAGGGAAGTTACTAATAAAGGCGAGTACAGGCGGAAATACCTGACCAAAAAAGCCTTCTCGACGGTAAGACGCATAGGTGCCAATAGATACCCCGATAATCAATGCCACTATCAGTGAGCCTAAGGCTAAAAACATCGTCCATGGCAAAGCCATTCCAATGACTTCGGTAACGCTCACTGGAAACATCAGTACCGAAGGGCCTAAATCTAAAGTGAACACACTTTTAATGTAAGCAATGTATTGTTCAAAAACCGAACCATCCATAAAGCCATACATTTCGCGCACTGCGTCCATTTGCGCGGGATCCATTCTGCCTTGAGCTGCTGCAAATAATGCGTCAACTGGATCGCCAGGCATTAACCGAGGTAACAAAAAGTTAAATGAGATGGCGATCAAGAAGGCTGTAAAGTAAAAGCCCAGTCGGCGTAATAAAAAACTCATAATATTTTCCAAAGCTTAGAGAGCCACAATGTGGCTCTCTGCGGTGTACTACTTAAGGTGAAGATTGTTAATTATTAATACGCGCTTGCCGCCGTCGTACCATACTGGTTGTACATATGGGTTTTCGGCATTTGGCCAACCAACAATTTTAGAGCTGTTGTATTGGAACCAAGTAGGGTTAGAGAACAGTGGAATAAACGGTAAGTTCTCAGCTGAAAATACTTGCAGTTGCTTGATGATATCGGCTTGCTCGGCGCTGTCGTTGGTTTGACCAAAGCTTTCAATTAGTGCATCAATTTCTGGTGTGTGAACACCGTGACCACCATGCCAAGTTTTACCAACGCGAGAGCTAGAGTAGTAATCTTGATAAGCCAAAATAGGGTGGGTAGCCACTAACGACCAGTTAATCGCCATTTTGTAAGTGCTGTCTTTTAGAGAAGAGTCGTAAACTGCCCAATCTACGGTTTTAACATTGGCTTTAATGCCAACTTCTTCGTAATACTCGGTGACCATTTGAACCACTTGGATCCAATCGGTCCAACCGTTCACTACCTCAATATCAAACTCAATGCGCTTACCATCTTTGGTTTGGCGGAAGCCATCATTGTTTTTGTCTACGTACCCAGCAGCGTCAAGCATTTGATTCGCTTTCTCTGGATTGTAGGTGGTTAAGTCTTTGTACTTAGCGGTTACGTCGGCATCAATATAGGTGCTATATAACTCACCAATACCACCTGCATTAAAGTTAACTGTTGGGTAGCCGTAGGCGGCGATATCAACAATGGACTCTCTATCAAGGGCAATAGACAAGGCTTTACGTAATTCTAAATCACTAAATGGAGCTTCTTTGGTATTTACATACAAATGAATGGCATCATTTGCTGGGTACCAGTAGTGATGATTCTCCGGGCTGGCGGCAACAAAAGTATTGTCGATGTCGGCAATAAAGTTAGAGCCCCAGTCAATTTCCCCTTTCATTAAGGCCGGTTGAATTTGAGAGTTGTCGTTGTATGAGCGGTAGGTAATACAATCTAGATGAGGTAAACCGTCTAAGTAATAGTGAGGATTGCGGCACAGTTCCATTTGTTGTGTTTTTACATATTTCACTTCGGTCATTGGACCGCTGCCAATTGGGTTAGGGTTAGTGAACGTTGTCAGGTTACTGGCTTTGCTCCACACTTTTTCTGGAATGATATGGTACTTTTCCAAATTCCAGATAAAGGTTGAATCTGCTTCGGTGAGTTTAAACACAACAGTGCTGTCGTCTGTTGCTTCAATGCTAATAAGGTTACCATCTGTCCAGATACCACGTTGGTCAAAGGCGCCATTTTCTTTCGTCATGGTAAAGCTGTAGGCAACATCTTTTGCAGTAAGTGGACTACCGTCAGACCACTTCAAGCCCTTACGAAGTTTCAGCTCAATTGATGTTAGGTCATCGGAGTAAGTCGCTGATTCAGCTAAACGCCACTCGGTTTTACCTGTCATATTGTTGAACACCATGAGCGGTTCAAACATCACTCCGTGTAACAAGTCTTTAGATGTATAGGGGTTGTAGTTCTCTACAAAACCAGTACCAATAATAGGTACTGTAAGAGTTCCCCCTTGTTTAATGTCGCTGGCTAAAACACTTGCTGATGACAACATTAAGCCGCAAATAATTGAAGATAAAACCGTTTTGCTCTGCATTAGATAATCCTTTTTTATCGGCACTCTAGTAATAGGCGCTGCAAATTTAGAAGGTTTACGATGGCCTATTGGCTATAAACCCCAAAAAGAAAGCGCTTTCTTTTCACGGACTCTATTTCAGAATTGAAATAGAGGCAATGGAACGGCACGTAATTTTCTACATTGGTCACATTTGGTTGGGTTTTATGGTCTTTTTGGTTCTTTTTGCGTAGTTCCACGAGATTTTTTGTGTCTTTGTCATTCAATGCTTTTTATCTTGTTAGTCTATTTGTTGTGTTTTTTAGAGTTTATTTTGAAAACGCTTACTTTTCGTGACGCGCTTCTATTTTTTGTATTGAGCCTAGCAGTAAATCTGTACAGCTCAGCGTGTTTATTGTTTATTCGTAGCTGTGATGGCGGTGTAGCATTACGGATATAACAATGCTTTGGTGAAAAAAAGATGACTGAAAAGTCTTTTTTTAACCTCTTAAAAGTAAGCGCTTTCTTTTTTGGGAGGCAAAAATAATCCGTTTTTTAGTTAAAACATGACGTTAATAACTATCAAGGACACATGGAATGACTGTGACAAACAACAAATTTAAATTGGCTAATGCAGTGCTAGCTGCTGCTTTGGCTCTCGCTTTAAGTGGTTGCGCTGATGAAGCGGCGAATGATGAAACTCCAGCAAATCCCGTAGAGCCAACTGACCCTGTTGAACCTACTGATCCCGTAGGCAATGACCTAATTGTATTTAATAACGCGGTAAACCCTTTTTGGCCTGCATGGGACTGTTGTGGTGGTACCACGCCAACTAACCCCATTGAACTTAGTGACTACGGCATGGTGACCGAGTTTGCTATTAATGCTCAGCCTGCGGTTTTAGGTTTTGTACGTGATAGTGAACGTGGTGCTCTAGATGTGAGTGCGATGGAAAGCGCTGGTACTTTGGAGTTTGACTTTAAAATGACAGCCAGTCCAGGCGATGTTAACTGGGCATTTAAATTAGAAAGTAATGGCGGCATTCAAAATGATGCTGGCGGTGAAGAAGTTGAAGTAATGATCACCGCCCCAGTGTTAGATACTTGGCAACACATTAGTGTAAACCTAGCCGATTTAGCGACCCAAGGCTTAGACCTAAGTAACATTGATAACATCTTAATCTACCCAGCTTGGAGTGAAGGTGAGGGTGCAGTTTACCGCGTAGACAATGTAGAGTTTGTGGCAGACGGTAATACTACTGATCCGCTAGACCCAGCCGAGCCAACGAATCCAGATGCTGACAGCGGTACTAAGCTATCGCTTGATTTACCTATGACTGACTTTGGCGGTGCGATTACTGAGCTATCGGCTACCAACCCTACATTAAGTGACATTACGGCATTTAGCACTAGCGCTACCGTAATTAAAACCACCAAAGCAGCAGCAGCTGAAGATTGGGCTGGTACCACGTTAGGCGATACCTCAACCCTGGCAATCACTCAAGACCGCAGCATTATTAGCGTTTGGGTGTACTCACCGGAATCGGGCGTGCCAGTGCTACTGAAAGTAGAAAATGCCGACGACGACACGCAAACTGCTGAGGTTCGCGTTTATACCACGGTGGCTGATGCGTGGGAAAAACTGAGTTTTGACTTTACCAATGTAGCCGAAGGTACTCAGCAACTTAACCCCGAGTTTACCTTTAATAAAAAGTCTATTTTCTTCGACTTTTTGGTGGATGCCAGTGAAGACAAAGTTTTTTATTGGGATGACGTGACCTTTGTTGAACAAGAATCCACTACTGACCCAGTAGACCCAGTAGACCCAGTAGACCCAGTAGACCCACCAGCAGGTGAGTCTGTGGTTATCTTTAATGATGTGGCTAACCCAAGCTGGCTAGCGTGGGATTGCTGCGGTGGAACTACTCCTCCTGTTGTTACCGATAGTGATGCCAATTATGGAGCCGCCACCGAGTTTGAGGTAGTGGGTGAGCAGGTCAATGGCTTTAGTAGTCGTGCCGACCACGGTGCTACCGACGGATCACCTATTGATGCGAGTGCTTGGTCAAATGGGGGATCTATATCCTTTGATCTGAAATTGACCGCCGAGGGTGGAGCTAGCGATTGGAAATTTAAAGTTGAATCAAACGGTGGTACTAGTTTTGCCGAACTTAGCCTTGCTGAGCTGCCAGAACTAGATACTTGGAAGCATTACAGTGTTGATTTAGCAGCCTTACAAACAGCAGGTGTAGATCTTAGTGCGATTGATGTAGTGATGATCTTCCCTGCATGGGGAACCGGCATTGGTTCTAAATACTTGGTCGATAATGTTCAAGTTTCTTCCACCGGTGGCACCGAAGCACCGATTGCTGGCGATGACACTATGGTTACCATCGATGAAGGCATTGATTTTGAGACCAAAACCTTAAGTTGGGAAGTTTTTGAGAATGACGACAACCCAGTGATGGAGTTTGTTGCTAATCCCGATACGTCGGGCGTAAACAGCTCTGCTACGGTGGCTAAAATCACCGCTCGTGCAGCTGGCGCACCTTGGGCTGGCGCAGTGACTAAATCTGTAGAAGGTTTTGAGCTTAACGCCAGCAACAGCACCGTGAAGATGATGGTTTATAAAGACAAAATCAGTGCGGTACGTCTTAAGTTAGCCGCGGCTAATCAATGGGGAGCCGAAATTATCGCTAGCAACACTAAGGTAGGCGAATGGGAAGAGCTGACCTTTGATTTCAGTCAGCACCCAGAGTTTGCCGCAGCTGCTGCCCAGGGAAACATGATTGAAGTGGTTGTATTCCCCGACTTTGATGACCCTATCGTAGAAGTTCGCCCTGCTGACGCTGTGATGTACTTCGACAACATCAGCTTTAGTGCTCAACCGTAACTTTTCGTTGAGGAGCCGCTTTGCAAAGTGGCTCCTTCTTAAGCTGTCACCGAGAATGCGCTAAACGGATTCTCATTTTCAAGGAAAAATCAGGTTAATTGTTTCAATTTAACTGGTGGAAAAAAGATGAAAATATGTAGTTTAAAATCAATTTTGCTGGCCGCCATGTCGGTGTTAATGGTGGCGTGTGCCGATGAACCTCTTGGGGAATCGGGTGATCCTGGCACTGGACCGGGAACGGGCACCGAGCTTGCTCCTCAACCTAGCCCTGGCGATGTGTATCCAAGCGCGCTAAATGGCGATGTAATATTAGGTAATCCCGATTACTTAGCTATTTCTTATGGTGCTTGGCGTTCAACAGTGAGAGAAAGTGGTGCTAATGTCCCCACGGTTGATATGCATAAAGAAGACATGCAAATATTATCGGCCATGGGCATTAAAATGCTTCGCACCTACAACACTCAAGGCTTTATTGGTCTTGATGGTAAAAGTAATACCGAGAACTTATTGCAAGCCATATCTGAGCTGATGGCCGACGATGAGTCTTTTGAAATGTATGTGCAGTTAGGAGTATGGGTTGATGCCTTAAACTCTTGGACTGATCAACAAGTCATCCATGACCAAGAAAATCCAGAAAACGCCTTAGAAATGGCCAAAGCTAAAGCTCTTGCGCTAGCGTACCCAGAGATCATTAAGGTGATTGCTGTAGGTAATGAAGCAATGGTTAACTGGGCTGAATACCATGTAGTACCGGGCATTATTCTTGGCCACGTTAACGATTTACAGCAATGGAAATCTGAGAATCCATCGGTGGCCAATATTTGGATTACCAGTTCTGATAACCACGCCGTTTGGGCAGGGATCGACGACAGTGCCAATATTGGTGAGCAAGCTGATCTTATCGCACTTATTGAAGCGGTGGATTATGTGTCTTTGCATACCTATGCGCACCACGACACCCTATACGACCCTACTTTTTCAGCTGATTGGAAAGTACCTGCCAACGAACAAGACTTAAGCGTGCAAGAGCAAGTTGATTCAGCAATGGAAAAAGCTTACCAGCATACTTTGTCGCAAATTAAAGTGGCACAAGACTTCATCAATGGCATTGATTCAAGCAAGCAAATTCACATTGGTGAAACCGGTTGGTCTACGGTTTCAAATGAGAACTTTGGTGCGGGTGGCACACAAGCGGCTGATGAATATAAGCAAAAAGCCTTTTACGATGCGATGCGTACCTTTACCAATGAATTTGGTGCATCGCTGTTTTTCTTCCAAGCGTTTGATGAGCCGTGGAAAGGTGATGAAAGTAACCCTAATCATTCAGAGAAACACTTTGGTTTAATTGATATTGACGGCAACGTTAAGTATTTAGCCTGGGATAAAGTCGCGGCGTTAAATAGCGCAGGTTTAACCCGTGGTGATGTATCGTCGTTTACTGCGAGTTTTGGTGGCGATTTCACTACTTTAATGGCCTCCATTTTACCTCCTCCTTACGCTCCTGTTGTTACTCCTCCTGAAGAGGGTGAGTTTGTTGTGCTGAGCACTGCTCTGTATGAGGGAGCTGTTGCCTATGGTTGGGATAGCCCAGCTACCGCATGGGCGGGTGTTGATGACGCCACCGGCGTACTTACTATTGCTTCAGATCCTGCTACTGCCAAAGATTGGGGTTGGGGCGCTGGGGTAGGTATTCCAGGAGAAACTACAAACCTTTCAAGTTCTACGCAGGTTACGTTTGAAATTAAAGGCGATGCCGCTTATGGCTTCTACCTTGGTTTCCAAACCACTGCGTCGGGCGGCACTAACCATTGGGTACGTTTTAACGAAGGCCAAGGTTATACCCTAACTGACCAGTGGGTTGAGCATACTATTGATTTAAGTAGCTTCTCTAATTTTGCTGCTGCCGATCTAAGTGTGGTTAATTCACCGTTCACGATTGCGGATCTTTATGCTGAATCAGGTGGCAGTGCGCCAACCCTAAGCAATATAGAGATTCGTAACATCTCTTGGTTAGAGTAAAGCGCCTCTAACCATTAGCTAGCGTACCAGTCGTTAGCGCGTAAGCCAGAGGCGATGATTAAACCTGTTTTATCATCGCCTTTTTTATATCTCACCGTTTCGCCCAGTAGTGTTCAGCTGCGCAGCGGATCGGGTCAGCTTAAATCAAGGATAGTGAGCAAGATGTTTACTCAAGCACATGCAATTAACGGCCTTACTGTAACTAAGAAAACAGCAATGATGGCTGGTTTGTTTTTTGCCCTTACGCAGTCAGCCTCAGCTGGCTGGGAAGTACAGTGGATAGATTCTTTTGAGGGAAGCCGAGTAGATTGGAGTAATTGGACTGCCCAAACGCAGGCCAATTATAACAACGAAGTGCAATGTTATACCGATGATGATTATTCCGCTGCGCGTAACTATGAGGTATCGGACGGTACCTTAAAAATCATCGCCCGCAAACAAACGCAAAATTGTGCCACCTTAGGTGGGCAACAAAAAACCTGGACATCTGGGCGTTTAAACTCAAAAGATAAGCAAGAGTTTCTTTATGGCCGTGTTGAATCAAGGATCCGTTTCCACAACCTAGAAGCGGGTACTTGGCCAGCATTTTGGATGCTAGAAAACCGCATTTCTGAGCAACCCCTTAAAGGTGATGGTGATAACGTAAATTGGCCCAATGTAGGCGCAGGTGAAATTGATGTATGGGAATGGTTCTCTAACGAGCCTAATACCTATATTACTAACTTTTTTAATGTGTCCAGTTGTGGTGAAGAGCACCGTTACAGTTATCCAAATGGTGGTTCTGATGTTCTTAATTGGCATAAATACGCCATGGAGTGGACTCAAGATAAGATTGATTTTTATGTAGATGAAATCTTAGTGGTTAGCCAAGATATTAGTGGCTGTAGCCAATACCAAGAGCCTATGTTTGTATTGCTTAATCTGGCCATGGGGGGCAACTTAGGCGGCTTTATTGACCCTAACTTGCAGCTGGCCACCATGGAAGTTGACTATATTGCCCATTGCCAATTGAGTGATAGTAGTGATGCTAGCTACTGTGATGAAAATGCACCGAGAGCAAATGATTCCGAACCCAATGATAGCTTAGCCAGTGTTGAACTTAGCTTAACTCAAGGCGGTGTTGATACGCGCTTGGTTAATCCCGCTGGTGGCCTGGTTACAGTAACCGCAAGCATAGAGCAAGGTGAAGAACCTTTAGACAACTACAGTTTATATTGGCAAGCCGATGAACTGCCTAGTCCGCAGATGCAAGGCACTACTTTGCAGTTTGAACCCGCCTCTATGCTTGATGGCAGCTACTCCCTGCAAGTGAGTTTAGAGCACAACTCCAACAACCAATTGACAACTCGCGATGGCTTAGATTTTACCGTACAAGCCACTACTAAGCCGTCGGATCCTCAATCAGACGGTGACTCGGGCGGCGGTAGCTTCGGTTTGATAAGCCTGTTTAGTTTGGTCAGCTTGCTGTTTATCCGTAGAAAACACCTCAAATAAGCGCTGATTAAAGCGCAATTCCACTTTGTTGGTTAAGTCCTAAGGGCTTAACCAAGCTTTTTTTTGCCTTGCTGTCCCCAACCGGGTAGGCACTTTTGTACCTGAAGTTCATTATAATTAATAAGGATATTAGTGATGATTGAAATGCTTAAAATGTTCATTTTGGCCGTATATTGTGCCTTACTGATTGGTTGCGGAGGCGGCAGTAGCGATGGTGGTTCCACGTCCGAACCAGAAGATATATATCAAATTACTGTTACCGTGGTAGATGCCAATAGTCAGTTACCCTTAACTGATGCTCAGGTAACGATAACCGATCAAGTTCAAGATAGTGATGCTGAAGGTAAAGTACGTTTTAGTTTAGCCTCTGACAGTTATTTACTCAGCGTGAGCTTGGCGGGTTATCAAGCTCACCAGCAAGCCATTGAGATTGGCGAGCAAGATGTAAGCTTAACTCTTAGCTTAGAGGCGTTGCCTACTGTGAGTGGACCTTTATACGTTTTTCATTCCGATAACGATAGCTCTTACAACATTGAACATTGGGGCGATAATTGGGGCTCTGGCAGTGTAATAAGCGATGTGACGGACCCAAATATAGGCAAAGCCCTTAATATTACGAGCGGTACCGTTTGGGGAAACAAGGCGGCTATTGCTTGGGGTAACGAACCCGAAAACGCGGTAGCGATTGGTGCTTATACTCACCTCAAATTTAAAGTAAAAGCTAACTCATTTACCGCAGTAGAGGTGGTATTACAGGGGCCAAATAATCCAGAATCTAAGATAGCTTACGCCTTGAGTACTGGCGCGCCATTAGATGATGGGTGGCTAGAAATGGAAGTTCCTCTACCTTATGGCTTTAGTCAGCTCACTTGGCTTGGATTGATTTTCGATAGTGCGAGTAATGACAGCTTACAGTTAACCGATATTTACTTTCTAAGCCAAGAGGTGGTGACGAGCCAGCCAAGCGCTGCGGCCCCCCAACCACCTGCGTTAGCAGATAACGAAGCAGTGGTTATTTTTAGCGATAGTTTACCTCAAGATCATTATGTATCGGTATGGAATGCTAATTGGTGGAGTGCGCCATTTTACTCTCCTGGGGCAATAGATGATAACGATTACGCCCGTTATGAGATTGCTGGTTTAGGTGTTGAAGGCGGTGTAACTGGGATTGAATTTGGCATTGAAAATGGCAGTGTTGACGCCTCTTCTCACGTGAATATGAACTTAGATATGTACCTAGAGACGGGCATTAGTCGTATGGAGATCCATCTAGTCTCTAATGATGGTTCAGCCTTATATACCGTAGCCTCGCCGCAAACCGAGCAATGGGTGTCTTATCAAATTCCTTTTGCCGCTATGCAAGACGCTGACGGGGACGGCGATGGGGTGCTCAATCCTGCAAGTTTAACAATGGCTGGAATTAAGTTGTGGGGAGAGCAGGGCAAAGCCGTATTCTTGGACAACCTCTATTTTTCAGGCCAATCAAATGTCTTTGAATTAGCAGTAACAGTATTGAACCCGTCTGCTCAAGCGATCTCTGGTGCGCTGGTTACGGTGGGAGAGCAAACTGCAACAACCAACACCAGTGGTGTAGCTTATCTCACGCTTGCAGAAGGCGAGCATAAGGTTAAAGCGGATGCCAGCGGCTTTGGCGCAGCACAACAGAACCAACAACTATTGGGCGGAGACGCCACTCTAGAGATAGTACTAACAGCAGAAAATCCGGCTCCAAGTGTTGCCGCAGATAATCCAAGTGTGAGTGATGAGGATGTATTGGTTTTGTACAGCGATAGCTTGTTGGTAGATAAGCCGATCTCTTATTGGTCTGATAACTGGTGGAATGCGCCAAGCTATAGCGAAATACAATTAGCGGGCAATAATGTTGCGCGTTTGCAGATAATTCCTGATGGGGTGGAAGGTGGAGTTACAGGTATTCAATTTGGTATTCAAGATGGAGTGCTTGATGCTTCAGCGATGACCGGTTTACGTTTTGATATGTATGCCACCCGTGGTCTTAGCCAAGCAGTATTTCAAGTGGTTTCGGCGACAGGGCCAGTCATTCATACCATGTTGCCGGTGGTCACCGAGCAATGGGTCAGTGTTGAATTGGTATTTACTGACATGGTTCAACCAGGATCATTTGATGCCGCTAGTCTGTCGCAATTAGGTGTGCAGTTATGGGGAACCACTAGCGACAGTGTGTATTTAGACAACATTTACTTCTACTAAATACTGAGGCTGAATTGGATAAAAGGAAGCCTATGCTTCCTTTTTCACTGCTTGATATGGTGAGTCAAATGATAAGAGTGCTGAGCCAGATAAAAGAGTTTGGTGTTATTTCATTGGGCTCTTTCTACACATTCATTTAGCGCTACATTATCTTGAGCGGCTCAGAAAAACATTAACAAGGGAGGCTTAACTTAACTCAACCCGGTTTCGTCCAGCTGTTTTCGCTTTGTATAAGGCTTCGTCGGCCCGCTTAAACCAAGTATCTATGTTTGCAGAGTTCAACTGTGCCACACCAAAGGAGCTGGTAACCTGGCCTTGGTGTATGAGCTGACTATTCGCTATTTGGGCTCTTACATTCTCGGCTAATACACAGGCTCCTTGTAATTGGGTATTGGGGCAAACAATCACAAACTCTTCGCCACCCCAACGGGCAAATACGTCTTGATCTCTAATCATCTCAGATACTTTTTGGCTGATAGATATCAATACTTGGTCTCCAGTATCGTGGCCATGCTGGTCATTTATCAGTTTGAAGTGGTCAATATCAAACATGATTAAACTGGCTGCTTGAGAAGAATGAGAAAACTCGCTCATTAATTTAGATAATGACCCACTTAAGCCAGCTCGATTAAGCAACTTGGTTAATGGATCATGCTTGGCCATCGTTTTGTATTTATCGCGCTCAATACTTAGAAAGCTATTGATTTTATTAAGCTCTTCAGCTTTGCTTTTAGATGTGATGTATTTGCTATGCATTTTACCGGCAAGGTAAATGGCGTGTACTATGATGCTTGCTATCCACAGTGAAAGCAGTAAAAAGTACAAGTCTTTAGCATTGATCCATTTACCACTAAAGCTAAAAGCATGTAGGGCTATCTCAAGGTCTTTGAGTGAGCGGCTGTCACCAGTGGCTATTTGTAAATATTCTACGTTGTCTAGTTTGGCTGCAGTGTCTATGTTGAAGGGTTTAGCAAATACCCACCACGAAGGCACATAAAACTGATTTAGCGCTAAGCGATATTGAGCGCGGCCAATCGTAGGGTTAATAGCTTGAATATTGGCGCGAGTATGACTGATTTTATCGACGCCGTTGGGTAAATTCTGCTCATGATTGAGCAAGTAAATCAGCACTGTATCGCGCTTTAAATCAACGGTGGTTAAGTCTATGTTTAAGGTGTCGAACTTAGAGAGGTCTGCATATTGGCTTTGTTTTGAGGCCAGTGGTATCAGCATGCTACAAAAAGGGAAGGTATTGGAACTGACTGTTTTGCAGCGCAGGCTTAGGCTGTCGTTTTGAGTAGAAATAGTGCCAATGGATGCTCCGCCGTTTATGTCATCGTTAAGCAGTGTTGCATCAACGCGCTGATTAACCGGGTAGGTGAGAGTGATATCCATACCAAATTGTTGCCATAACATAAGGCTTATGGTGAATATCACCAACAAAGGGTAGTAGATCTCTTGTCGACAAACCTTCATTACAGTGATGCCTCATGGTTTTGTGTGGAGCATATTGGCGTGAGTGTGACCTTGTAGGTAGCTCACAAAATGTGCTTTTGGTTCATATTTGCCTTGTATTTACCTGCAGAATTATTACATTGATAAAAAGAAAGCGCTTACTTTGCTGTGTCGAACGTGAACTCAGTCGGTATTTTTACTAAGAAATGCCAAGTTGCACACATTAAAAAGCAATAAGCAGCGAGGGTGTATTGGGCTTTGAAGTCCCATATAGTTTACGCTGGCGGGTATTGCTAGAAACAAAGGGAATAGTTATGAAAACCATTTTGGCCGCGAGTATGATGTTAGCGTTAGCTGCCTGTAGCAATCAAAACATGGTGGTGGACTATGGCACCGACGATACTAAAGAGATTCAAAAGGTGTCTCCAGAGGAGGGCTATGCAGCCTTAGCACGGGCACCGATCTGCTGTGACTCCTTAACGCAGTTCGATTACCAGTTAGTGACAGCACCAGGTAAGTTAGACTTCACTATTACCGCGAGTGACCCGGTATTTAGCTTTAGCTCTGGCCGCTCATTTGTTAAGGCCTTTGAGCTGCCAAACGCGGTGGGGGCCATAAATATTGATGTATCAGCGCCTATTGTAAATAGTGTGTTTGTGCCTTCTATCTTAGTGCTTGATGAAGAGCATCAACCTTTACAATTATTTGATAGCAATACCATTAAATATGACTCCAGCTCAATTGTTACGGTAGATCGCTACTATGGCAATATTCTGTTGCCAAGCCATTACGGCAACCAGCAAAAGGCCAAGTATCTATTGGTTTTTACCACTACCGAAGCAATGCAGCAGCAAACTAAGTTGACCCCACCAGACAGTAAGGCGGCTGAAACTGGCAGAGTTGATGTGAACATGAAAATTCATATGAACAAGCCAATACCGCATACGGCTATTGGCGCGGCTCGCCTCGCTTTTGATTATATTCCTGCAGGGCAGCAATCTGCTGAGGCCGTTGCAGCGGCGGCGGTGGTAGCTACCAGTACTCGTGCCGTAACCATTGAGCCTAGCCAATCGAGTGTTGATAGCATTTCCGCCAATTCTGCGACGATCAATACGCAGATCTCTACCATAGAGCCAGAAGTGGCGGCAATATTTGAGCAACTGATTCAGCAAGCAGTGGCCGATGGAAACTATGATAAAGCTTTAAAAATTGTTAAAGACGCTGAACAAGCAGGTTTGATCAATGCCAATGAGGTTTTTGTTAAGGCTGTAAAGGCACAGTAAAGCGCAGTTAATCCCAATCTCCACACTCTAGTTAACCGCTTTCGACAGTTAACTAGAGTGTGGAAATACTACAAAGCTCTCAACTTATCTCTTTTAATTACTCATCTAAATCACCCTAAGTCATTGTTTTAATTTTATTAATGTTCATTTAAATATAAATAGTAAGCGCTTTCTTTTTGTGTGGAAGGGGTCACATTATGTTTTTTACTAAGTATTTATACTAAAAATGAAAGTTTTTTAATGTGTTTTTACTGGTCTTTGCCTCAATGAGCCCTCTTAAGGCGGCTTTGTGAGCTTAGTGCATTGGAGATTTTCATTTTTTTGGCCATAAAAAGAAAGCGCTTACTTTTTTGATGGTTGTTTTATATGGAAAATACTGACTTTTAATGGAGTTAAAATGAAATTGTCTAAACTATCGCTTGCATGCTTAGCCGCAGTGTCTAGCTTGTCTCTCTCTGGTGGTGCCAATGCGTCTACCGAAGGTTTTGAGTTTCATGGTTACTTTCGTGCTGGGCTGCTAACAAGTGCTGAGAACGATTTTAAAAAAGCCAACTTTGCTGGCCAAAAAGAAACGCTTGGCCGTTTAGGTTTAGAGGCAGATAACGATGCCAGCCTTAACTTTGCGAATACCTGGGCCTTTGACGACGGACGCTCGGTAAAAGTAAACGTAGGCTTGGGAGACTATGGCCAAGAGAGTTCATTAAGCGCCAGTGCTGATGCCTTCCAAATGGGTTTTGGCCAGTTGTTTATTGAGTTTGATGGAATGTCTTCTAGCGGCGTATTCTGGGGTGGTAAACGCGAATACGGTAAAGATAACTATATCTTTATGACTGATTTTTTCTACTCAGATATGTCGGGTACAGGGGTAGGTATTACCGGCTATGAAGTGGGCGATGCTTTACTTGATTTTGCATATATTGCCAGTGACCGCGTTGATCCAGATATCGACCGTTGGGCAACCGATGATGCCGGTAACTTAGAAAACCTAAACAACATAATGCATGCCTTTCAGTTTGCCGTGACTTATGGGTCTTTAGAGCTGTCTGCAATGTATAAAACCATGCCGGACAACTGGGATTACGATGGTAAAGAGTGGGCCGAGACGGGTTACGATTTAACCGCGATTTATACGTTAAATAGTTTCTTTGGTATTCCAGGCAATGGCTTTTCTAAAATTATTGCACAAGCTGGTAGAGGTTTAGGTTCAGGCAACTTACTTGCGGGAACAATTACCTCATATAACGCCTACCACCCTGGTTCGCAGTTTCAAGGTGAGCATCCAGACTGGACGTGGAGCAACGCTTCAGGCGGCGGTGATGCTAATCGACTGTTGACCATGGTTGATGAAAAAGATACTTCTGCACGTTTGTTGTTATGGGGTGGCTATACCTTAGATAACGGTATTGGTTTCTTCCCATCTATCCAAGCTCAGTACAACGACCACCATGAAAATGACTTAGGTGATTACGATTACTGGATCTCGGCGATGGTTCGTCCAACCTTCCCTGTTAGTGACCATTTTTATGTGCAAGGTGAGTTAGGTTACGTACATAACAACTGGAGTGGCGCAACGTCTAATCAATCGAAAATTACTGTAGCACCAACCTTTATTCTCCCTACAGGTATGGGGCCTGCACCAGAAGTTCGCTTCTTAGCTACCTACTTACCTAAATCTTGGACTCACACTAATGATTCTGGTGAATCTGACAGTGATTTCATTGTTGGTTTCCAAGCGGATGTTTGGTGGTAATCGCGTAAACATGGCCTACTGATTTTTGTAGTAGGCCGCTAGCAATTCATAACGTTTCCTTTCGTTCTTTACCTTTTTCATGGGGTGTAGGCGGGGATACAACTTGGTGAGTTCTTTTTAGTCGCGGCAGAGAGCTGAACAAGCCGCGACTAAAAGACGTCACTGCTAAACACTGTAAGTTGCAAGGGTGTGTTTAGTGTTGTTCCTCGTCCCTTTTTTTACTCAAATTATCCAAGAAGAGGTGAGCCTAGTGATTTGGATTGGTGTGTTCTTATTAGTGGTTATTGCTGGTGTCGCGATATTGGACATAGTGAATATAGTTAACTCTTGGTGATGTAATGATTAGAGTGTTTTCAAAGAAAAAATCGGCTAGTACCTCTGTAGTTAGGCGAATGTACATAGGTTTTGCAGTGATGGTATCACTGTTTATTGTCACGGTAGTGTTGATGTTAAATGGCACAAGCAGGGTTCATCAACAGTTGTTATTGGTCAATTCTGATGCCCTACCTTTGGTGACGTACTCCAACCTTACCAGTGTTAATTTATTGATTGCCGATAAAACTTTTAAAGACTTCCTCACGAGTGAAGACAGCGAGCGCCAGCAATTATTTGCCAATAAATTTGAGCAAAACCATCAAGATTTCATCGCAGCTTTAGATAAACTCAAACATGCCACACAGCAAGGCTCAGCCTTGGCTCAACAGCTAAGCGCCTTGTTAGCGCTTGAACAGCGTTATTTTGCTGAGTCCAAGTTAGCAATGAACAACTACCGCAATCAGCTTGCCGCTCAACAAGAGCGTCGAATTACTGCTCGCCGATTCCAAAAACTACAAACCGAGTTGCGCCTTGGTATGAGCGAGTTTGTAAATAGCCAGCAAGACCTCGCGGTAAAGCTTATGGCTAAAAGCTACTTCGAGAAACTTAAACAAACCGAAACCACCACCTCGGATGCCTTAGCGAGTGACGACATAAAAACCATTGCTAAGGCAATGAAAGATAATAAACGTAGCGTGACTCAGTTAAATTTTTCCTACCAAGGTCTGGTGACTCAGTTACCTGAACTTAAGCAGCATTTCGACCAAGCGACGACGCAGTTTATTCAAGATGTCGGCAAAAAAGGCGGAGTGCTTGATCAGCACTATCGCTCGGTTCAGTCGCGAAACATGCTTTATCAAAACATTGCCGTTCTAGCCGAGGAAGTGGATATAGCGTTGGCGATTTTAGGTGAATTTAGACATGAAGCTGAAGTTCTCAAAGACAGCGCAATAGATAGTGCTGAACACATTTATCAAGACAGCTACCAACACGCCTTACTTATTGGTGGTGCGGTGAGTGCTTTCTTGCTGTTTTTGGCGTGGTTGTTAGCGCAAAACGTGCGTAAGCCATTACAAAGAATGCTGACTACTTTGGAGGCGCTAACCGATGGGGATATGCGCCAACGGGTAGACGATAATAAGTTTATTGAATTTGAACAGCTCGGCTCACATATCAATACTCTGGCTAGCCACTTGCAGAGCATTTTGCAAAAGCTGGGTTTAACCTCCACCAATCTGGCGGAAGTGTCAGCACAAAATCAGTTAGCAATGTCAGACTCCACAACGCGACTAGGCGAGCAGCGCCAGCAAACTGCTAGCGTAGCAACGGCGATGACGGAAATGGAACATTCTGTTAAAGACGTAGAAACCAGTGCTAGAAGCTCCATGGCAAAAGTAGGGGATGTGGAAACAGCGGTGCACACCGGTAGTTTGGTGATGAGTAACAATACCACCACTATCAATTTGCTGTCTGGGCAACTGAACGAGTCGGTAGAAGCGGTATCTGCGGTTAAACAAATGAGTGTAGATATTGGCTCTATTTTGGACGTGATTCAGCAAATTGCTATGCAAACCAACTTACTTGCCTTAAACGCCGCTATTGAGGCTGCACGTGCGGGCGAGCAGGGCAGAGGGTTCTCTGTTGTGGCTGATGAAGTAAGGGTATTAGCCAAGCGCACTACCGATGCAACCAGCGAAATTGAAGACATGATTCAAAACTTACAAACTAAGTCAGAAGACGCCAACGAAGTCATACAGCGCTGCGTGGCTGAAATGAAAAACAGCGTAGAGCACTCCGCGCAAGCCAACAAAGCAATGACGGATATTCAAACCAGCATCGCCGAAATTAGCCAGATGAGTTACCAAATTGCACATGCTGCCGAAGAACAAACCACCACTGCAAATATGATTGCACGCAGCTTAGAAGATATTAACCATGTTGCAGATTCAAACTCTCACTCAATGAACTTAGTGGCGAAGGTTAGCAATAAATTGGATGAGCTTGCTCATCAACAAAACGAACTGGTATTGGGTTTTAAAGTGTAAGGCGGGTCGGTGCTGGCATAAGGATGTGCCAGTTTCTTCGGTAATACGCGTGAAACAGCTAGGTGTTCTCATATCAAACAGGCTGTTATCGCCATAACAAAGCAACAAGGAGGAGTTTTTGAAATCGTTAATTTACTTAAGCTTAGTGGTATTAGTTTGTTCTCCTAAGTTACAGGCTTACAACAGCTTTAGGGTGAAAAACCAACCCAATGAAGTGATAAGTAATCATGCTCAAATTAGTTATAAAGAGTTATTTACTAGCGCGGGCAGTCTTAAAACCAATATTCATGCTTTAGTAGGCTTGGTGGATCACTACGGTATTTTTAAACTTAGTTGTGCTACCAATGGCGGGGTAAAAGTTGATCACAACATTTTGACCATCGCGACTAAAACGATGTATCTAGACGGACGCTTAGCGTCACTTGAACAAAATAGTGAAGTATCCAGCCAACTGGTTAAAAGCTTAAAAAACACCGAAGTACTCAGTTTTGAGCAGCCAGTGACCAACTTTGCTGGAGAAGGGATCCCTGCTAAGCAAGTTATTTCACTTGAGGGGTTTGCTGCTTCTTACACTAGAGTAACTGACTTATGTAATGAGCAGAAAAAGGTTACTGCCTCACTACGTTTATAAGTTATGTCGTTTATTGGGTAGGGTTGTTTGGTCTTTCTCCTACGTTTTCTTCTACTTAGTGCCAAACCAAATGTGCTAATTGTATTTCAATGTCACTGATCGGCAGTTAGAATAATCACGTTATAGTTTTTTTCACTTGCGGATGAAATTTAGTGATACAAGCTCACCCTGTGACGGCGAATAATTCAACTTCGCCTCAAGTCGCCGTAGTAGGTGGTGGAATCGCCGGTTCAGCAGCAGCGCTTAAGCTGGCTGAGTTGGGCGCCAATGTTAGTCTGTTTGAAGCAGGTCCCAGCTTAGTGAATGGGCCTCCGGCTTGCCATTTACATGCCGGCGGTAACCTGTACCGAGAAATCTCCGACGAGCAATGCCTTAAGCTGCTGGAGCAATCAATTAATACCTTGCGGGTGTTTCCGCATGCGGTCAATCTTCGCCCCACGGTGATTAGTGTGCCGAGCAACGACCCTGGTGAGCCAGAGGCGCTATTGCCACGTTTACGTAAGGTGCAAGCTCACTATGCGCAGCTTATTAAAAGCGATCCGCAAAACCAAAAGCTTGGCCCCGCTGAAGACTACTACCGTTTATACAATAAACAGCAGCTAGAAGAGCTAGCCACACGAGAAACGCCGCAGCAGCCACAATCAATGGATGAGTGGATGATCCCAGTGGCTAAACATCTCGATTTATCGGCATTTAAGTTTCCTTTTGTACAAGTACAGGAATACGGTTTAAGTTTGTTGCGCGTAGCAGCCATGGTAAAACTGGCGACCGAGCAACTGCCCAATTGCCAAGTTTATACCCAATCAAAAGTGACGCACATCAAACAGCTCAAAGGAGATAAACCACGCTGGCGAGTGGATTACCAAAGCGAGCAGGGCAACCACAGTATAGAAGTAGATTACCTGATTAATGCTTGTGGTTACCGCAGTGGCAGCATCGATGATATGGCCAAACTTAGCCGCAGTCGCATGGTCGAATTTAAGGCCGCTTATTTAGCTAATTGGCCCAGCCAACAAGGCCGTTGGCCAGAGCTAATTGTGCACGGCGAGCGCGGCACACCTAACGGTATGGCGCAGTTAACGCCTTACCCAGATGGTTTATTTCAGCTACATGGTATGACCGACACCATCACCTTATTTAAAGGTGGTTTGGTAAAGTCCAGCGAGAGTAGTGCTCAGCCAGAGTTAAGCCCAATGCTTACCCGTAAGTTAACCCAAGGCTGGCAAACTGAAGAAGTAGAACAGCGCACCGCCGAGGCGGTAAAGCATATGTCGCGTTACTTGCCGAGTTTTAGTGATGCAAGTGTGGCTGGGCGGCCACTATTTGGCGCTCAACAAATACCGGGTAGTGATCCAAGCCTGCGTGCTGCTAGTGTATCTTTTGATAAAACCCACTATGCGCGTACCGAGATTGTTAAGTTTTCTTCAGCCCTAAGCGCCGCCGAGCAAATTATCGACAACATCCGTGATTTGGGATTACTTGGTGATAAACTTGCGCATTCAGCCTTAAATGAATTAAACAGCACCCAAGGCTTGGCCTATAGCCAAGTTTTAGCGCTAGCCGAGCAATTGGCAGCACAACGCAATTACCCGCTGTCTTTAGCTCGCTAAAGCAGTGAACCAGATAAACAAAGGCTAGCACTGCTAGCCTTTTTAATAAGGAGCTAACCATGTCTATTCAACATTTCGAGAGTAAAGCCCGCATGAGCCGTGCGGTAGTGCACAACAACACCGTTTATTTGTGTGGCCAAGTGGCTAAAGACACCAGCCATGGCATTGCCGAACAAACGCGAACCACCATAGAAAAAGTGGAAGAGCTGCTAGCCACAGTGGGTTCCGACAAATCTAAATTGCTTAGCGTGACTATTTACGTGCGAACCATGGACGATTTTGCGGAAATGAACAAAGTATGGGATGCATGGGTCGCCGACGTTACCCCGCCAGCACGCGCCTGTGTGCAAGCCCATATGGCCCGCGAAGAAATATTGGTAGAGATGTCGGTAACAGCAGCGGTATAGCCTTCATTCAGTGGCCCATTGGCTTAATGGGCTGAATGACTTGGTTTATTAATAATAGTTTTGTAAATTAAGGCTTGTTGTCACTTAAGCACAAGGAAGCGCTTATCTTTACTTTTAAACTTGATGATTTATCTGGTGCACAAATTATTGAGCTGCTGCAAGAGCACCTTGATGATATGCACGCTACCTCGCCACCTGAAAGTGTGCATGCCCTAGATTTATCCGGCTTAAAACATCCAAGTGTGCAGTTTTGGACAATATGGGACGGTGACAAACTGGCTGGTTGCGGGGCCACTAAACAGCTTGATGAACAGCATGCTGAGATTAAGTCTATGCGAACGTCTGCCGCTTATAAGAACCAAGGAGTGGCGTCTACAGTGCTACTGCACCTTATTGAGCAAGCTAAAACCAGCGGCGTTAAGCGACTCAGTCTTGAAACCGGTTCTATGGACTACTTTGTACCAGCCCATGGTTTGTACTTGAAACATGGCTTTGAGTTTTGTGGGCCGTTTGCTGATTACAGCGAAGATCTTAACAGCAAATTTATGTGTTTGAACTTGTAGTTTTTAAGGCTGGCATAGTACTTATTTAACAGGGGCTTAGTCGGTTTATAACATTGCCTAGCAATGCTATAAACCCGTATCTTAAGGCGTTTACATATACTTATTGCATGTTGTTCTGCGCCGAGCTTAAGGCTCTAGCGTTATCAACAACACTAGGTGAGACCTAAGCAAATCGTTCTAACACTAGCGCAAATTTCTCTGGAATATGATTGCGCTCTTTCAAGTTATATACACTGTTTAACGAACAATTGGCTTTCATCGCAAAAACAGAAGGTGGTATGCCTTTTTTGCGTAATGCTTTCCAAAACTGCTTTCCATTAAGCGTGCTCATACTATCTCAATTACCCTCAAGTAAGTTGTTGAACTAATTAATAAGAACGGGCGTTAAGGCAAAAATGTTCACTGGCCTTAGTGTTTTTCGCTCGTTTACTGCTAGCAAATTAACTGTGCGCGGGTATTTAACGAGAATTATATGACAACTTAATTACATCGTTATGGCGTTTTTGCGGCGTGTTATCTGGATCAGTGTTTAACTAATTTTCACAAATATGCATTTTTTTGTTTACTTTTATTTAATGGTAAACATAATGATAACGATTCTCATATGCATTTTGAAAAGGAAGACAATGCGCCTATTTAAACTTGTACTCGGTTCTTCAGTATTGCTAGCAAATATCGCTTACGCTGAGGTAAAACAAAATGATGTTGTTGAGCACTATGCTGAGTTAGCCCACGCGGTATACAGCGATTCACTCAGCAGTGCAGTAACACTGCAAACAGCTACTCAGCAGCTAATTAACGCCCCGTCAGAACAGTCTTTAAATGCTGCTAAGCAAGCTTGGTTAGATGCTCGTCGTTTTTACCAACAAAGCGAAGTATTTCGTTTTGGTAACCCAGTGGTTGACGAATGGGAAGGGCAACTTAATGCATGGCCGCTAGACGAAGGTTTAATCGACTATGTAGCAACAGACTACCAATATGAGTTGGGCAACCCTGGCGCCACCGCCAACATTGTGGCAAACACTAGCTTGCAAGTGGGCGAAGACACCGTTGATTTAACAAATATTACTCCAGAGCTATTGGCCTCTCTAAACGAACTGGCTGGGTCTGAAGCAAACGTAGCCACCGGTTACCATGCGGTTGAGTTTTTACTTTGGGGCCAAGATTTACATGGCACTAAAGCAGGAGCGGGTGAGCGTGCTTACACCGATTACGCCAAAGGCGACACCTGTACCAATGGCTATTGTGAACGCCGTGCGGCTTACTTAGCGGCAGTGACTCAACTGCTAATTGATGACTTAAGCTGGATGAGCAAGCAGTGGCAAAAAGGCGGTGATTACCAAACTAAATTGATCGCTGAGCCTAGCGAGCAAGCGCTACGCCGCATGATGTTTGGTATGGGCAGTTTGTCTTTGGGCGAGCTAGCGGGCGAACGCATGAAAGTTGCACTAGAAGCCAACTCAACCGAAGATGAGCACGATTGCTTTAGCGACAACACTCACAACTCGCACTACTACAATAACCAAGGTATTAGTAATGTTTACTTTGGTCAGTTCAAACGTTTAGACGGCTCTACCTTAAGTGGCCCAAGTTTGAACGATTTGGTAAAACAAAAAGACTCGGCTGTTGCAGCCAGCAATACCAAAATGTTTAATCAGTCTATGGCAGAAACAGCCAAGTTAGTGGCTAGCGCCGAACAAAGCGGTGTCTACTTTGATCAATTGATTGCCGCCAGCAATACCGATGGTCATGCCTTAATTAATGGCACCATCTTAGCGTTAGTGGAGCAAACACGCGCCATTGAAGCCAGTGCAAAAGTATTAGGTATTGAGAACCTGAATCCTGATACCGCAGACCACGAATTCTAAAAAATAGCATTCAATAACATTAGGGAGCATAAGCTCCCTTTCGTGGTTTTTGTTCCACCATTCTTGGGAGAGAGTGAGCGTGAAAAATATTTTATTAACAACTGGCTTAGTGTTGCTAGCAACCAGCGTTAGCAGCATTGCCAATCCTAAAAAGCCCGGTGGTGATACCACTACTACTCGCATCGACGAAAATGCCTTCTCCTTGCCCGCCGCCAACTTAGACTTTGAAGGTAGGCTTAACTTTAGTACTGGCAATAGCTTCTTTCGTAACCCTTGGGTAGTCGCGCCTGCCACTACTATTGCGCGTGATGGCTTAGGCCCGCTGTTTAATACTAATGGTTGCCAGAACTGCCACCTTAAAGACGGCCGCGGTCACCCAGCTCCGGTTGGCGCTACCAACGCGGTGTCGATGTTAGTGCGCATTAGCATTCCCGCAGTAAGCGAGGAGCAAAAAGCCACAGAGGCACAAAACGGAGTGGTGCCAGAGCCAACTTATGGCGGACAAATTCAAGACCAAGCCAACCCTGGGATTAAGCCAGAAGCACGAGTACGTTTTGCCTATACCGACAAACCGTTTAGCTTTGCCGATGGCAGCAGCATTACCTTACGTGACCCTGAGTTGATAGTGGATCAGCTGGGTTATGGTGAGATGCACTCCGATACCATGTTCTCGCCACGTATTGCCTCCCCAATGATCGGTTTGGGTTTGCTAGAAAGCATTAGTGAGCAAGACATACTGGCCAACGCCGATCCAGATGACAGCAACAACGATGGCATTCGAGGCCTTGCCAACCGAGTGTGGGATGCGCAGCAGCAACAATTTACCCTTGGTCGTTTTGGTTGGAAGGCCGGCCAACCGAACTTGATGCAGCAAAACGCCGCGGCATTTAATGGTGACATAGGCATTACGAGTTTGTTGTTCAGCAAAGATCATTGTACTGCTGCTCAAATCGATTGTTTGAAGGCGACCTCGGGCGTAGACCCCGATGGCTCAGAGGTGAGCGACAAACTACTGGGTTTTGTTGAGTTTTATACTCAGCATTTAGCCGTGCCTAAACGCCGGATTGAAGATGCCGAGCAAGTGGCGTTGGGTGATACCTTATTTAGCCAAGTCAGTTGCGATAGTTGTCATAAACGCAGTTTTACTACCGCTAAGCGTGATAACTTACCTGCATTAAGCGAGCAAATTATCTACCCCTATACCGATATGTTGTTGCATGATATGGGACCAGAGTTAGCCGATGGCCGTGGCGAGTACCTTGCCAACGGGCAGCAGTGGCGCACCCCTCCTTTATGGGGCGTGGGGCTTACCGAAACGGTAAATGGCCACAGCCAATTACTGCACGACGGGCGCGCTCGCAATGTTACCGAAGCGATTGTTTGGCATGGCGGAGAAGCTGAACCGGCCAAGCAAGCCTTTGCCAAATTAGACAAAACCCAGCGCGAGGCGCTAGTGGCGTTTGTTAATTCACTCTAAGGATTGACCATGAATAAGCAGTTTTTACGCGGCCTTACCCTAGGCGTATTAGGGGTTCTGGGGCTTAGTTGTGCCAGCGCGTATGCTAAAACATCACAAACAGAATGGCTGCAGCAGGAGCAAATAAGCATTGCTAAAGCCAGTGCTAACTTGCTTCAGCAAGCGCACAGCTATCAACAACAAGTTGAACGTTACTGCGCCGAGCCAAGCGTGCAAGGTTTGCTAAATACCCAGCAAATGTGGAAGCAAAATTATTTAGCGTACTTGCCGTTACAATCAAGCGCGTTAGGCCCGTTGGTCGACTTAAAGTTAAACTGGGCAATCAGTTACTGGCCAGACAAAAAAGATACTACAGGGCGCAAAGTAAAAGCGGCTTTGTCTAATGCGCCAGCGCCGCTAAGCGATACCCACAGTAATCTTAGAGTTCATGAGTATTTGTTGTTTGAAGCAATTAGCGACCACCAACGTTGCTCGTTATTACCGGGCACAATAAGCCGCTATGTTAGTGCGATAGAACAGGTGCACGGTGGCCTGCAAAGTAGCGAATTAGCAGCCTTAGAAATAGCTCAACTGCGCAGCGATGTACTCAATAGTTACCGGCTACAAACTAGCGTGATGTTACGTAAGTATCGCGCCATGTACTCGGCCAAACACCAACGTCTGCGCCCTTATCAAGGCGAAGCGTGGCGCGCCGACATTAGTGCTCAATTATTGGCCGAGCAATTAGTATTGCTGCATAACAGATACGAGCAAGACTTAGCGCTGTACTTAAGCAGTGTTGACGCAAAGTTGGCTAAACAAGTGAGTGGGCAATTTAACGACTTAGTCCCGTTAATGCCAAGCCAAGAACCCAGCGGTGATAATGCATCGCTAGAGGCGTGGCAATTGGCCGAGCCTAAGCTCGCCAAGTTAGATAGCTTGTTTGCTAATCAAATACCGCAGGCTTTAGAGATAGAGTTAGGGTTTAATAATAACGATGGCGACTAAACTTAGCCGCCGTAGCTTGTTGCAACAGATGTTGAGCTTAGCTGCGGGAGCCAGTTTATTTAGCCCCGCAGGCATTGCTCATGCTTTAACGAGTGAGGGCGCGCAGGCCGAAGAATACCTATTGTTAGGCTGCACCAAGCAACACGGTAAACACCAACTCAGCGCAATGGCTAGCAATGGCGATTTGCGTTATCAGCTAGATTTGCCTGCACGTGGTCATTATGTGGCGGTAGCGAATACTCCTCAGCCCGTTGCCGCGTGTATCGCGCGTCGTCCCGGTCACTACATCGCAATGTTTAACCCTCATACTGGCCAGCCAGTCCATGAACTTACGCCGCCAGCATCGATGCATTTTTACGGGCATGCGGTGTTCTCTGAAGATGCAAACAAGCTTTACGTTACCGCAGGTTATACCGCTAATAGCCAAGGGGCTATATTGGTGTATCTACAACAGGAAAACTCGTGGCAACTAAGCCAAACATGGCCACTCGCTGGTTTAGGCCCCCACCAATTATTACTCCTGCCGGGCAAACGTTTGGTGGTGGCTGTAGGCGGTATTCATACTCAAGGTAGAGACAAACTTAATCTTGATGATATGCAGCCTGCGTTAGTGTATTTAAACAGTGAATCGGGTGAGCAAATGCTTAGCCGTAGCCTAGATAATTCACAGTTAAGTATTCGTCATCTTAGTTATTCGCCGCAAACAGATACTGTGTGGCTGGCATGCCAAGGGCAAAACCCTAAACAAACAGTTCGCTCGCTCATATACTCCCACAAAGGCGAGCAAGCCTGCCAAGCCTTAGATCCCGATGCAGATTATTGGTCTTTGTTTGAACACTATATTGGCAGTGTGGTGTGCAGTAATGGCACCGTGTTAGCGAGCTCCCCGCGAGGCGCTAAACTAGCGGCCTGGTCTGAAGCTGACAGAGAGCTTCAACAACTAATACATGTTGATGATGTATGTGGTTTAGCGGCGCATGAGAAAGGTTGGGTGGCCTCAACCGGCCAAGGGCAGCTGCTCCAAACATCGAATAAGTTAAAGCGTCAACACACGGCGCTGCAATGGGATAATCACCTTAGCGTAGTGCCTATCCAATAAAGGCTTCTAGGTGTGAGGACTAACAATGGGAGTGTTAATGGTGCTCAGGCCACTCATGTTCGTCGAACAGATTGTGTTTGATAAGCTCTAGGCGTAAAGCATTAATCTTTTGCTTAAGTTCGTCTCGTATTAGCCTAATTGCTGGCGAAATCATTTGACGACTGGGTAATACTAGCCAAAGTTCAGTCACCGGTATGCGGTAGTCGCTCATAAAGCGTTGCAGGCGACCGGCCATTAAGTCTTCAGCGACATCAATAGCAGATTTTTTAGCAATGCCGACGCCGTCAATGCACCATCGACGCACCAAATCACCGTCATTAGCCGCACGGTTACTGACCATTTTTACTTTGTATTCTTCATCGTCTTTAATCAGCAGCCAATTATCGTGTACTACTTTATACAGCTTGTATAGCAGGGCATTGTGCTCAGCTAAGTCTTTAGGCGATGAAGGGGTTCCATGCTTGGCTAGATAGTCTGGAGAGGCACACAGTAGGTGAGGGATATTACAAATCTTAAATCCGTAAAAATTAGTCTCTTTTGCTGCGCCGGTAATCATCGCCCGTAGTGCCACATCTACCCCGTCGCGATAGAAATCAACCTGGCTGTCACTAACATGCAAGCGCAGGGTTAAATCGTGATGCTGTTCCATCACTTGATTGAGTAAGTTGCGCATAAGGTTTCGTCCCATCTCTGATGATAGGGCCATGCGTACTTCACCATTAATGGCTTGCTTCTCTTCATTAATTGCCATTTGACCTTGCTGTAACAGGTCTAGCGCTTGCTGGCACAAGGGAAGGTAGCGCTCACCTTCTGCAGACAACCTTATCTGTCTAGTGGTTCGCACAAATAGTTGAGTTCCTAGCGCGTTTTCAATGCGCTTTAAGGCAATGCTCGCCGCCGAAGAACTCATGTCTAGTTGGTTGGCCGCTTCAGTGATGGATTGAAGTTCAGCAATTTTTAATACTACCTGTAAATCAGCAACTTTCATGGGACCCCCTTTGGTGACAGGCAAAAAGATTGGATTAGTGAGTTGACTCTATATTTCGATTATCCACGATTTCGCGAAAGTATATTTAAAATTGGCCCGTTTATCGAATTAATCTTCACTCGTAGAATGCGTAGCAAGACTTCGCAGTAAGCAAGTTTGGCGCTTTAGAGCGCTAACAGGACGTCAGTGAATCAAGCCTAAAAATTCACTGAAATGTCATGCTGAATTGCGGCGTAAACAATTTTTTAACTTACTAATATTACGGAATGCTAACCATGAATAAACTAAAACTAACAGCCCTTGCTACCCTATTGAGCGCCACTGTTTTACCTGTAATGGCTGATGACCATACAGTGATTTCTACTGATAACATTAACTGGGGAATGCTTAATCCAGCACGAGGTGAGGCTAGCCCTAAAGCCGCCGATTTGTGGGGTGACCGTACTAAGGATATGGCCACTGGCATGTTAGTGAAGTTCCAAAAGGGCTTTTCTTCACCTCCGCATATTCACAACATCACTTACCGCGGCGTTGTTATTGAAGGTCTTATGCATAACGACGACCCTAGTGCTGAAAAGATGTGGTTACCCAGTGGCTCATTTTGGATTCAGCCTGCTGGCGAAAGTCATATCACTGCGGCCAATGGCGAAGAGAATTTAATTTACCTTGAAATTGATAGCGGCCCCTACTTGGTTGAGCCTGAAGATCACGCCTTTGATAACGGTGAGCGGCCGATCAACATGGCAGAAAAAAATATTTTCTGGCTGAATGTGAATGACGCGACTTGGTTGGAATCAGGAAATGCTCAAATTAGTTACCTATGGGGCGCACCAGAAACGGCTAATGGCAGCTTTGTTAAGTTACCCGCGGGCTTCTCGGGGAGCATTGAGAGTGACAAAGACTTAAAAGCCGTTGTAGTAAAAGGCAGTGCAAGCTACCAATGGAACAATCAACCCGCAACAACGGCGTTATCGCCAAGCAGCTTCTTTAGCTCAGAAGTAAAAGGTAAGCACCTTATTGAAGCCGACACTGAAGTTGTACTGTATGTTAAATCAACCGGTCGATTCACGGTTAAATAACCGGTAATTACATAGCTAGCGGCAAGTTTGCCGCTAGTTGTTCTTCAAGCCTACTGAATATCTTGCGCATTCAACGGCTTTCAACGGCTTTCAACTGTTTGAACATTCCTACGGCGAAGACTTGAATACTCTCTTCCAGACATTTTTGTTGGCCCCTTAACCCTGCCTTAACCTCCACTTTGTTACCTTGCCAGCATCTTTGCAGGGGATAACAAAATGTTTAGATATTCCATTATTACTTTAATACTTACTGGCGTGCTGGGTTGCGCTTCAACCAGTGACCTTGATTATGCCGCTCAAGCCAATGCTAGCAGTAACATTGCCATAGAGCAGCTTGTAGAGCAGGTGATTGCCGAGCGTGAAGTAAGGGCGAACCAACAAAACGGTGAAACGGCCAATTACCTTACCGACTTAGTGAGTATTCCAGCGCTGTCGCAGTACTTAGATATTGCGTTGGAAAACAATCCAAACCTGCAGCAAAGCATTGTCGCACTTAAGATTGCTTATGCACAGCAGGGTGTTACCGGGGCGGATAGAATGCCTACGGTGGATGCCTCGTTTGGTGCTGAAAATACTCAAAACACCGATCCAAGTTACAACGCAGACGTCACGGTAACCTGGGAGGTAGACCTATGGCAGAAGCTTGCCGACAGCAATAATGCTGCGATAAAAGATATTGCCGCCACTCAAGCCAGCCTGGATGCAACGCGAGACCTGCTTGCTGCAAACATTATGCGCGCTTGGTTAGATATTAGTGTTGACCAGCAACTACTACAGATTGAACAGCGCCGCTTAAGCATATTAGAAAACAACGAAACCCTAGTGCTAGATCGCTACCAAGTTGGTCTTGGCAGTTTGGAGGAGCTTGATAGCGCCAAAGCTAACACTGCTTCTACGCGCGCCACCGTGGCTAAGTATCAAGAAAATCTCGCCCAAAGTAAGCGCAGTTTATTACTGCAAACTGGTCAGTGGGATGCGGTGGCAAGCTCGCCGGAGGTGTCGAGTACTTTTCCTTCAGTGTTAAATCCTTTAGACAATTTGTCGGTACAAGATATGTCTGGCAGACCCGATTTACGCCAAGCCTTTTTTAATATTGAAGCCGACAGCTATCGCACTGATGCTGCCTATAAAGCGATGTTGCCGTCATTTAGTTTGTCGGCCAGTTTGAGCGATATTGCCGATTCTCCCAGCGACGCATTGTTCACTAACCCCGTGTGGGCGGTGTTAGGGCAGGTATCTGCACCTTTATTTCAAGGTGGGAAGCTAAAGTCACAAGCCGAAATAGCCGAGCTAAGCACCGAGCAAAGTTATTGGAACTACCAACAAACCTTACTGACCGCTGTGAACGAAGTTGAGAATGCCAGCGGCCAAGAATATGCCCTGGCTCAGCAACAAACGCATCTTAATAGTTCTCTTACTAGCGCCAAACGCAGTATCGAAAGTTACCAGCAAAAGTATCGCGAAGGCTTGGTCGATATTCTCGATCTGCTGATTGTTCAGCAACAAGCTTACGATATTGAGGCGCAGCTGGTTAGCACCACTCATCAACGATTAATTAACCGAATTGATTTAGGCCTAGCACTGGGCTTGGGAGTTTCCTCATGAAAAAAAATGCCATTACTTTAGCCATTACCTTAGCTGCGGCTGGCGCAATATTTGTGGTCGTGGGATACAACGGCAGCCAAATGGCACAAGCCAAGGGCATGCCGGGAAAACCCGCGCCGGCTCAAGAACATGTGGTTGAAGTTGGTGCGCCGGCTAGCGTAATCAATCTACCAGCTGTGTCAGTACAAGCCACAGGCACGGGAAGTTATCAAGCTGAAGTGATTGCATACGGTGAAACCAAATCACGTTTTGAGCTTGAATTTACCAGTGAAGTGAGTGGCCGAGTTGTGTGGCTAGCCGACAATTTTGAAACTGGCGAGGTGATAAAACAAGGCGCAGTGGTAGCTCAATTAGATGATAGCGCATACCAACAGGCGCTTACTCAAGCTAAAGCCGATGTCGCTGATGCGCGGTTAGCTTTGCTGGAAGAACAAAGACAAGGCGAGCAAGCTGAATCAGAGTGGTTGCGCTCGGGGCTGTCTGGCGAACCCGCTTCTCCCCTAGTGTTACGTAAACCCCAACTGGCCAGCGCTAAGGCTCAGCTGGTTAATGCTCAACAAGCGTTGGCAAGCGCCGAAAAAGATCTCGATGATACCAAGATCAAAGTGCCTTTTGATGCTCTGGTAGTGGTTCGAAATATTCAGCCTGGCAGTTACCTAACTGCTGGCAGCAATGTGGCTACGTTTTATAGCGTGGACCGGATTGAGGTAGAAGTGCCCTTGTCAGAGTCCCAGTGGGAAAACTTACCCAGCAATCAAGATTTTAGCCAATGGAATGTTGAGTTAAGTGATAGCAGTAGCTCACAAACTTGGGCTGCCACAGTAGTGCGCGCTTACCAACATTTAGACCACAATACTAGGCAGCGGTCTTTGATTGTTGCGGTAGATAAACCTTTAGAGCAAAACACTCCCTTGTTTGCCGGTACTTTTGTGCAAGCAACATTAAGTGGTTCAAACCTTGGCGGCTTATGGGAATTGCCCGCATCGGCTATCTCCCAGCAAGGAGACATTTGGCTGGTGGATGAACAAAACTTGCTGCAAAAAGCCACGGCCAAACCCGTCTTTGAGCGTCAAAACAAAGTCTATGTTAAGCCCTTGACCGATAAGGCCGTCGCGCAGGTGGTGATGCGACCACTGAGTAATTTCAATGTGGGTATGAAAGTTACCCCTTCAGAAGATAGCTAAGGTAGGGCAGTTTAGATGAGTAGTCATTCTCAACAACAAGGCGTTATTGCGTGGTTTGCCCGTAACTCTGTAGCAGCCAATCTGTTAATGATTGGCGTTATTTTAGTGGGTTTGTTTTCCATTAACTCGCTGCGCAAAGAGGCATTTCCTAGTTTGGAACCTGACGTTGTTTCGGTGTCGGTAACCTATGACAGTGGTGACCCTGTTCAGGCAGAAGAGGGGATTGCCATTAAAATCGAGGAGGCCTTAGAAACAGTATCAGGAATTAAACGCATTACCTCTACCTCCAGCGCTTCGGGTAGCCATGTATCGATTGAGAAACAGACAAATTATGACCTAGATGTATTGCTCAATGATGTGAAAACCAAAGTTGATGCGATTAATAACCTCCCCACCGAAGCGGATAACCCGGTGATTGATAAGGCGCGCAGGCAAGATCATGCTATTTGGATCCAGCTCTATGGTGATGCCGACCGAGCAACTTTGCAAAGCTTGGCGGAACAGCTTAAATCAGACTTGTTAAGCCAAAGCGCTATTAGCGATTTAGAGATTAAAGCCAAGCTTGACCCAATGGTATCGGTGGAAGTGAATGAAGCCATGTTACAGGCTTATGGCTTAACCCTTAGCGATGTATCAAATGCAATTAATGAAGAATCATCGAGTGCTATTTCTACTAGCTTACGCAACGGCGAAAAAACGGTTCGATTAAGTGTTTCTCAGCAAGCTTATGAATTAGCCGATTTTAAAGCGATCCCTATCTTAACCACCGCCAATGGCAGCCAGATTACCTTAGGTGATATTGCTACTTTGTCAGATACCTTTGAAGAAGATACTTTTAGCCTGTCTCGCTTCGACCAGCAAAATGCTATGGGTATTCAAGTGGTGATGGACGAACACAGCGACGTTGTAAACATTGTAGAGCAAGCGACTCAGGTGGTTGAACAATGGCGCAGTAGTAACTTATTGCCAGAGAATGTGGACATTGAATCGTGGTACGACAAAAGCACTCTCATTACAGAGCGCCTGTCGTTACTGGGCAAAAATGCATTAACTGGCATTGCCATGGTGTTTATTGTGCTGGCGCTATTTCTGAACTTTCGAGTGGCGTTTTGGGTGGCGGCCAGCTTACCGTTTGTATTTTTCGGTACTTTGTTTTTTATGACCGACACCTTTATGGGGTTGACCATCAATGAGATGACCACCTTTGGGTTTATTATGGCTTTAGGCATTGTAGTAGATGATGCAGTGGTTGTAGGAGAGAGTATTTATTCCACCCGCCGCGAACATGGCGACACCATCAACAATACTATTATCGGCACTAAGAAAGTGGCTGCACCCACTATTTTTGGGGTGTTGACCACAGTGGTTGCGTTTTTGTCTATTGCCGCGGTGGATGGAAAGATGGGCCAAGTTTATGCCCAGTTTGCCATGGTGGTCAGCATTTGTTTGCTACTGTCGTTGGTTGAATCTAAATGGATTCTTCCTAGTCATTTGGCTCATGTTAAAACCCAAGATACACCAAAGAAAAATCTGTGGTCTACCTTGCAAGGCGGCGCCGCTAATGGTTTGGAGTGGTTTAATCAACATGTTTACAGAAAAGTGATTACCCAAGCGCTTAATTTCCGCTATGCGGTGGTACTTGGTTTTATTGCATTGTTTATATTGGTGATTGGTATGCCAATGACCGGCGCGGTGCGAGTGGCATTTTTCCCTGATATTGCTGGCGATACAGTAAGCGCAGAAGTGCGAATGTATAACGATGCCAGTTTTGGTCAAACTCAAACAAATCTATTGGCCCTGGAAAAACACGCGGTAACCGTGGATGAGTTGCTTAGTACTCAACATTTACACAGTGAAGCGCCAGATACATATATTTCTAGCATCCAGGTGATCGCTGATGCTGATAAGTCGGGCACAGTGACCGTGGAACTGGCAACTGACGCCCCCTACAACGCTAATGAGTTTGCCGATTTATGGTTGGAAAAAGCCGGGCAATTAGAGGGCACAAAAAAACTCAAGGTATTGTCTGCAAAAGAGATGGTAGACAACTTTAAAGTTGAGTTAAAAGCCAGTGATGAAGCGGTTTTGTTGGCAGCGGGTAAGGACTTTAAACAAGCCTTAACAGGCATAGCAGGCGTGAGCGGAATTGACGATAACCTAGATCTAGGTGAGCCCCAGTATCGCTTTGAGTTAAGTGAGCAAGGTCGAGCATTGGGTATGGATACTGCCAGTTTATCGAAGCAGGTTCTGCAATCTTTTGGTGGCGATATTGTACAGCGTTTCCAGCGGGGTAAAGATGAAGTGAAAGTGCGTGTTCGCTACCCTGAAGAGCAGCGACAAACCTTGGCTGATATTAAGCAGTCTAGCGTTCGCACTGCCGATGGTGCAGTTGTACCATTAGTGAGCGTAGCAAATGTGTATTCCGATTATCAGCAGTCAGAGATTACGCGTATTGATAATTTACGCGCGGTATATATTACTGCCGTGGTAGATAAAGAGGTGATTTCATCTAATGAATTGGTGAACAGTTTAGAGCGTAGTTTGGCGCAGGAGTTACAAGCAAACTATCCCACACTTAAAATTGATTTTACTGGTGAAGCAGAGCAACAAAAAGAATCTACCGACTCTATGCAACATACCTTTGTATTAGCGTTGGTCGCTATATTTGCGCTACTGGCGATACCTTTAAAGTCTTATGTTCAGCCACTGATTATTATGGTGGTGATCCCCTTTGGTATTGTGGGTGCTATTCTTGGGCATTGGTTGAATGACCTAACAATCAGTATCTTATCTTTAAATGGTATTCTAGCCTTGAGTGGCGTAGTGGTGAACGACAGTTTGCTCTTGGTATCGCGCTTTAATGAGTTGCTTAGCCAAGGAAAATTGTCGGTACGCGAAGCCATTAGCCAAGCCTGTAGTGGGCGCTTACGCGCGGTATTGCTGACCTCTATTACTACTTTTGCTGGTTTAGCTCCATTGTTAAGCGAAACGTCGATGCAGGCTCAGTTCTTAATACCAGCCGCCGCTGCCTTGGGTTACGGTATCTTGTTTGCTACGGTAATAACCTTGATACTTACGCCTTCTATGTTGTTGATTCAACATGATGCTAATCAAGGCCTTGCTAAGCTTAAGGGGCTGGTGTTTAAGCAGGCTTTAGTGCCAGCCAATTAGTGGCTTAGGTAAAATGTTTTCGAGGAAGAGGGGCGATGAGTAAAATCAATTTGCAGTTTTTACTAGTGGAAGATGATCTAGATTTAGCCACGGCTGTTATTGATTATCTTGAACTCGAAGACATTTTATGTGACCACGCTTCAAATGGCTTGTTGGGATTGAATCTGATTCATCAACATCATTACGATGTGGTTATTTTGGATCTGAACCTTCCCAAGATGGATGGCTTAGAAGTGTGTGAAAAGCTTCGAAATCAAGGCCTTGATGTGCCTATTCTGATGTTAACCGCTCGAGATAGGCTCGACGACAAGTTAAAAGGCTTTTCAACTGGGGCTGATGACTACTTAGTTAAACCTTTTGCCATGGAAGAGCTAATAGCACGGGCGCGAGTATTGTCTCGGCGTCGCAGCGGAGAGGCGCACAAGCTAGTGGTAGCCGATTTGGAGTTGGATGTAAAAGCGCAAACAGCGGTTCGCAATCAACAGCTGTTGAAGCTCTCCCCAACCGGCATTAAATTGCTAACAGTACTGATGCGTGAAAGCCCTAATTTAGTCACTCGAGAGCGCTTGATACAAAGTGTATGGGGCGATGAACAACCAGACAGTAATAGCTTAAAAGTACATATGTTTAATCTACGGAAGGCGGTAGATAGCCAGGCTGAGATTAAACTCATCCATACAATATCTGGTCAGGGATTTGCGCTAAAACAGGAACAACCGCAGTGAAAATAAATACCAGCATACGGCTCTACGTTATTGGAGCGATGTTTGTCACTGGCTCGTTAGTTATTATTGCCATGTCGGGCGTGGCAGTAAGCTACTTTTTTTCTGGTATGGATGTGGCCATGACGGAGTTAATTCGCTCACAAGCTTTTGAGCATGAAGTGAGTGATAACCACCCCGTTAACATGCAAGAACTTAGCATTGCCACGCGTTGGCAAGATCTCCCAGAAGACATTCAAAGCAGAATTGACCCCAGCGAAATCGAGCTTGGTCAGTTGAGTAAATTTATCGACGGCGTACCATTAATTTCGCCACCTAAAGCAGGCTATTTTGTTCTCAAGCTAGAGCGAGAGGGGGAAACCCGCTTCGCCTCGATAGTGTTGACCGAAGCCAGGCCTAGGCATCATGGAGAGCGCAAGTTACCAAATTTTTTCTACATTATATTCTATGCGCTGGCGGCGATTGTAATATTTGCAGGGATACTGATTATTCTCGCTTATCGTGTGTCTACACCAATACGATCGTTACGAGATTGGGCTAAGGGGCTTAACCAAGAGCAACTCAAACAGCCATTGCCTAGCTTTACCTACAGTGAGCTAGATGCTTTAGCTCAGATTATTCAGTCTAGCTTGAGTTCAGTGCAAGACAGTTTAGACAGAGAGCAGCGCTTTTTGGGTTACGCTAGTCATGAATTACGCACCCCTATTGCGGTAACGCGCAGTAACGCTGAGCTATTAGGCAAGATGATCGAACGTGATATTGACCCCTGTAAGCAGCAAGAGGTGCTGCGAAGAATAGAGCGTGCGGCGTTAACCATGACTAATTTAACCGACACTTTGTTGTGGCTAAATCGTCAAGAAGATAAAGCGCTACCGCAAGATGAAGTGCTACTAGGTGAATTGATAGAGCAAATAAATGGGGAGTTGAGTTATTTGCTGGTGGGTAAAGAGGTGAGCGTACACTTAGCGATAGATGCTACGCCAATCTCCTTGCCAATGGGCTTATGTAGAATTGTCATTAGCAACCTTATTCGTAATGCATTTCAACATACTTATTCAGGAGAAGTTAAGATTGAACAGCAGCAAGAAAAGCTGGTGATCATCAACCACAACTTGTCTGATGATACGCATAATGATGATTTGGGTTTTGGGCTGGGCTTAGAGCTAACCGAGCGCTTGATGAAGCAATATGGTTGGTACTATTTAAATCACGCTACAACTAATGGGCGAAGAGTTGAAGTGCACTTTAGTTCTTCTTCATGCTGCTAGTTTAGGTGTTGGCTCGTTTATAAACAAAACCCGCTAACTAGCGGGTTTTATCGTTTCTAGATGGGCAATTAATAGATTATGAGCTGTATTGCACTGCGTTGGTATGTGGGTCTACATAACTGTCTTTAGCTGCAGTCAATTCAAAGTTACTCTTACGGCCGTGCTCTTCAAATATTTCTTCTAAGGCGAGTTTCTGTTGGGCATTGGTTTGCTCAAATCGTATATGCAGTTGTAGTTTCTGCTGCCCTTTTGTGGTTTTCTTCTCGATAATTTGACCGGCAATATCAAACTGTTTATTGCGGCCTTTGTGCAGATACGACAGGTTTAACACCAAGGGCTGATTGCTTTGTATTGGCAAATTACTTGGCACAATAACGCTTACACCACCTAGGCTGATGTCTTGGGTTAAGCCTTGCGCCCGCTCTCGGCCTTGAGTCATTGTAAAATGCAAGCCAGTAGGTACTCGGGGGTGGCTGCGTTTCTCGTCTTGCTGTTTGGTTTCAGCTTTTAAGTTTGCATCTAACGAGAAGCGTTGCAGTAAATCGGTAACATTGTTCGCCACTTTGGCTAGTTGACCAGCTACCAAGGCAGACGTTTCTGACTTGTTGTGGCTTTCTTCGATGATTTCCTGCAGATCACTTTGAGTCTGCTTAAGAATACCTAATTGCTGGTTTTGGTTCTCAACTTGTTCATCAATGTTTTGCTGAGCCTCGGCCACCAACTGAATCTTCTCTGTCACCTCAATAATGCCTTGCTCGGTTTGTTGAGAGGTTTCGCGGCTCTGTTCCACCTTGCTGGTCACTTCACCCATGCTATTAACCACTTGTTTAACACCCTCTGTAAGCTGGGTAATAAGCTTAGAAATTTCATTGGTAGAGCTGCCTGTTCGCGCGGCTAAATTGCGTACTTCGTCAGCCACAACCGCAAAGCCTCGGCCTTGTTCGCCAGCTCGTGCGGCCTCAATGGCGGCATTTAAAGCCAGTAAGTTAGTTTGGTCTGCAATGCCTCGAATAGAATCTACAATGCCGTACACTTCTTCGGCGGTGCCACTTAGCTCTTGAATAAAACTACTGGCTCGCGTGGTTTCTTCAGAAGTGGTGGTCATCATCGAGATGTTTTGTCCCACGAGTGCAGAGGCGTTAGTGGACAGCTGATTACACTGAGTGACCATGGTTAGGGTTTCGGCGGCAATTTCACTGAGGCGTGATGTTGATTCTTCAAGTGTTTGCGAATTTTCATACATGTTACTAAAGCGCTGTTGTTCGTTTCTATTCGCTTGGCTTATTTGGGTAGATAGCTCTGATACTTGGTTAGATGACAAATTAATATTGCTAGAGGCTTGTTGAATTTCACCTAGCGCTTCTTGCAGTGACTGGCGCATCAACTCAATGTGATGGGCTAACATTCCAAGCTCATTTTTGCTGATGATATTGTTCAGCTCAGGATCCGATTTTAAGTCGCCGCGGCTAATTTTTCGACTAATAGCGACTAAGGAGTTTACCGGAACGGTGGTATCTCTAATCACAACCCACGCCACTATTGAACTCAACAACACCATGACTAGCGCCAGACCAATGCTGTTGTTCACTAGACTATTGAGTTTGTGTTCAGCGTAATCGGCGTAAATCAATACGGCTTTGTTCATTGCAGCCATGCTTTTATGGTTGGCTGCAAGAAAGGCTTCGGCATTTTGCGTTGAGGGATTTTGTTGCAAGCTGGCGGCAGCACTAAGCTGCGTTTTCCATAAAGAATCAACTTGGCGTAGCTGGTCAACAAACGGCTGGTGGTTAGGCCGAGGCAGCTCTATTGCGCTTGTCATACCTATATCGGAGAAGGTTCGGCCACCTTGTTGCAAGGCTTTAAGTGATTGTTGATAAAGGGCCACGGTTTTGTCTGCGGCCAATAAACCGGGTAACTGTTGGTCTTTTTGAGTGCTTCTAAACAACTCTTCAGCAGAGAATTTTTTGGTTAGCATTCGCTGGCGACCAGCAACATTCACTATTAAGGCGTCTGCGTGATTTTGTTTTAGTGAACTGGTCACTAGAATCACTTCACCTAACATGGCTGCAGCGAGTAGCACTGGCAATACAAATAATTTCTTGCGAATCGAGATCGAGCTAAGCATAGTTGCTATCCCTGCAAATTAATAACTTAGTCATTATAGTGCATCTTATTCATAATATTAATAATACTATCGGATAGCATGACCTTACTCACTGCGCTGCTTGGCAACAGCTCAGTTTAACGCCATGCAAAGGGTGCAGATTCTTCGGTTAGCTCACTTTTGCTTGCTTGGCTCGTAATAGGTGCAAGGGATTGCCTTTAGTAAAGACCAACAAGTTACCCAGCAACACAGTAGCCACACCCATTAGCGCAACGGGTGTCCATTGGTAGCCTTCAAACAGGGTGGATAAACCCAAGGCAACCACTGGAAACAAAACCGTAGCATAGGCGGCTTTTTGTGGCCCTAGGCGGCCCACTAGCACTAAGTAAAAGCTAAACCCAAGTACTGAACCTACAATGGCGAGATATAGCAAACTACCTAGGTACAAGGGCTCGGTGCTAAAAGCAAAATCTTCACCACTGAACAACCCCCATAACAGCAACAACATTGCACCGTAAGCCATGCCATAACCATTCACCGACAATACCGACAGGCCTTGTTTTTGTTGCTTAGCCGACAGCATATTGCCTAAGGAGAAACAGTAAGTGCCCGCTAGAGCCATTAATAAGCCCATGAGTTGTTGGCTGGCGGTATCACTTTGGCGCATATCTGGGTAGAACAGCAATACAATGCCGCTAATGCCTAGTACCCCGCCACTGATTAAACGTAAGCTGGGCTTTTGGCCATGAAATAGCCAGCTATTGGCCATGTTCATAATGGTCGCAATAGAGAAAATAATGGAGATGAGCCCACTAGGGATGTATTGAGCTGCGTGGTAAAACAACATGAAGTTACAGCTAAACAAGCATAAACCCAGCAGTAAACAGCTTAGGTGCTGTTTAAGGTTAAGTGATTGTAAGCGGCGGCTTAATATTAGAAACACCATTAATACCAACGCGGCAATGGCAAAACGGTACATAATGGAGTTTGCGATGGGAACATCGCCAATTTGATAGGCAATGGCTAACCAAGTGGTGCCCCAAATAAACACTGTGGCGATGTAGATAAACGCAATCATGCCAACACTCCTTGTTCACTCGTTAAACGAGAATGACTAAAAGTGTAGTGTCTCAAGCTTAGGCTGAGAAGTATTACAAACGCTTGCTATGAATGGCGCTTTTTATAGATTCTTGCGGTTTACTTAGAAACGTTAAGAAGACAAGATGTCTTTGGTTAGCTTTAAGCGGTGTTTGCCACGGCTAGCTTTGGTTTCTAGGTAGTAGTGGTTGTCTACTTTACGGTAAACACCAGTGCTTTCTAGCTCGGTAACCTTAATGCCATTTTCTTCAAGCGCGGTTTGTTTACGCGGATTGTTACTCAACAACTTAAGCTGCGACACGCCCATTGCTTTAAGCATTTGTGCGGCTTCGCTAAAGTCACGTAGGTCGTCGTCAAAACCCAGTTGGTTATTGGCTGAGTAGGTGTCTATGCCTTTGATCTGTAATTGATAAGCATCTAGCTTGTTGTATAAACCAATGCCGCGGCCTTCTTGGCGCATATATAAAATAATGCCGCCTTGTTCAGCCATTTTCTCAATGGCTTCATTGAGCTGCTCACCACAATCACACCGTGATGAACCAAATACATCACCGGTTAAACACTCTGAATGAATACGTACTAAAGGTGTGGTTTGTTGGCTATCGGCATTTTTGAAAACCAAGGCTACGTGTTCTTTGTCGCTATTAAGTGCGGTAAATGACAGCATTTCAGCAGGAATATCACTACGTCGGCCCACCTGAAAGGGGACTCGAGTGCGAATACTGCTAGGGTTTTCTGATTGCTTCATTTATGCGCTCCATTACAACTGCCTATGGCGAGGGCGAAGTGTATAAATTCATTATACCAAATGCAAAGCATTCCTAAGTGGAAAACTCCTCGCCCTAATTTAAGTTGATTTAAAATGCCTCGTCTACGTTGAAATAGAAGCCTCTTTCACCGTCGCCAAAGCCCATATCTAAGCGCAAGTTAACGCGGCTTTTTACTTCAAAGCGATAACCAAAACCTGCGTTTGGTAAGATTTCTTGGGAGCTGAACTGTTCAACCTCTGGCGCTACTGCGCCTGCACCGAGCCAAAATACCATGCCATGTCGGCCGGGCAGGTCCCAACGGTATTCGGCTTGGCTCATGAGCATTTGTTTGTCGCGATAGCGGCCAGTGGCATAGCCGCGCAGGGCTGAACCGCCACCCACAGTAGACAACATATGCCAAGGCACGTCACCGTTGGTGAAGCGGCTTTTAAATTGCCAAGCAAATACGCTATCCCTTGGGCCCATCTGCAGGTATTCGCTGTAGTTAAGGTTTAAGGTGCGAAAACTTTCACTGCTGCCAAAAGAAGGGTGGTAAAAGCCAGCATCTAGTTCTATCAAGCGCCCGTTGTAAGGATTCCTCACCACGTCGCGCGTATCGTAGTTGCCTTTAAAGGTTAACCCCACCGCAGTGGAACTTTCATCAAGTATCGAGCTATCAACCAAGCTATCGTTGGTCTCAATGTTATTGGCCTTGGCGTAACTAAAATCAAAGCCGCCACCAATAAATGAGGAATCCGCCACTCGTTTTAACAAGGTGGGGCGCATTGAAAACTGACGATGATTGAAGTCGACCTTGTTATCACTTTGGTGATTTTCTTGATAACCCACACCATAAAACACGTCGGGAGCGTCAGCGATTTCTGCATCGACATAGAGCCGCCATTGGTCTTCTTTTAAGAAGCTGCGATTATCAATCACCACGCCGATAGAACCGTTTATTGAGGCAAAGCCGTTAATCACCAATGACGAGGTTTGGCTAACCTGATCATCTTTATCGACTTGATATAAACCAATTGCCGATATCCCCACACCCAAAGACATTTCTGGGTTGTAAAAGGGACCTGGCAACACGCTAAAGTCGATGGGTTTAGTGTCGTCATAACCGCCATCTGCGCCAAGTTTATCCAATATATTGTCTACCCAACTAGGCTCGCTATTGTCTTGTTCGCTGGGTTCCTGCATCTCTGAAGCGCTTACCATACCAGTAAAGCCGAATAAGACACTTAGCGTTAGATTACGCAATGGCTTCATTTAGTTGACGGTTCCTTGGTCGAAGTGAGTTTGTAGCTCTATTTCATCCTGTAGCTGATTAAAATGACTAATCGCTAAAAATTTACGGTTACTAAAGCCACTTTGCCAAAGATGTTTAGGAATATGGCTAAAGCTACCTTGAAATTTGGGCGCCACTGTTAGCCACTGCTGAGCAACCCCGGCTAAATCAATACCATAAACCGTGGCTGGCAGTGAAAGAGGTAAGGGGCTTAAGCGCTTAGCGTAAAGAGGCGCTAATAGTGGCCAGCTTTCATCCGCTTGGGCTAAGGCCTGTGGCACGATGTAAGGCGCTTGTTGCTTGCCCAATTGGTAGTGACGTTTTAACAGCATAAATTTACTGGGTAGGGCGATGTTTGAGTCCCACCAATGTCCATCTATAGCATCAAAAAAGGCATTGGTTTGCGCTTTAGAAACCGGGTGTAACTGGATAATAGAGGCCGATAGCCATTGTGTCATGTGCTGGTTGTATAGCTCGCGACTCATGACTAGGTTGTTCATTATCAAGGCCAAACCTATTTTAGCGCCAAGCATATTCGAATAAAGATCTTCGGGTGAGTAGGCAGACACCGTTTCAGACCACGGTTTCCAGCTGCGATAGCCATGCCATTGAGCAATCTCATGGGCTTCTGCCATTGAGTAAGCCATACGAGCCGCCAGCTGTGCCGCTAGCTCTAGGCGTTGCTGTGGACTTAGCTGGTCGATTGAAAAAGCCTGGAAACGTAACTCACGAGGGCCAATCTCAGGCGGCAGCTCAATACTAAAAGCTTGGCCAAGCTGCGGGTAAATGCGTTGGAACAGCGCCACGGTGTTGTCGGCGGTATCTCGCACGTGCGCTAAGTCAATAAAACCGCCGCGTAGGGTATAGATTTGGCCGTTGTTTTCACCGTGTCTGCGGCCGTTAGGCTCGCCACGTTGCAAGCTCCAAGTACCGGCCTCGTATGCATGTGGGCCTATTTCATCCAGCGATAAAGTATTGGCGTAGCGAAACATAGGCACTTGTATACTGCCTACTTTCACTTTGTGGTTATTGCCAAATGCGCAGCAGGGGCGCACGTCTTCAGGCATTCTCGCTAAGCTAAATTGCAGAGGCGTTTGCTGGCTAAGTACCACCATATCTGGCTGTTCAGTTAAGGCTGCAGCTACGGCATCATCACTAGGGTGGTTGCGGCTTTGCCAGTCGCTAGACGAGCAAGCGCTAAGCGTACTCAACAAGAGCAAAGTAATCAGTGTTGTAAGGCGCTGCTGGGCTGCGATGGCAAGCCTATTAATAAAGTTTGGCATTATTGAATAAATAACTCGATAGCTTGGCTAACTGTGGCAGGGTGCTCATTGCTAATGTTATGAGGCGCTTCAGGTATCACCACCATGGGTGCATCCAAATAGCGGGATAATTGCTTGCCTTGCTCCAACGGAAATACCCGGTCATTTTCACCCCAAACTAATAGGGTGGGTGGCATTAATTTGGGATCGACTTGCGGCGCGAGCTGATCGCGATAGCTGGGTAAGCTATCAATCAGTTGGCGCTTTTGCTCTTGCCAAAGGGCGAAATAGCGTTGATAGATTTGCTCATCAATGGCGTGTGGCAATGGAGGAAAACGGGTGAATACGCCTTCGAATAGGTGGCGCATTTGTTGGCGGTTTTCCGGCACAAAAATGTCTGCTGGTTGCTCGCGGTCAAAACGTTGGCTTAACTCTGCTAAGTTTTGGTCACTAATAAAAGTGCCAGGGCTGGCAAGTATTACCGCTTTTTCTATGCCTTGCTGGTTTGCCATCATGTCGTAAGCCACTAAGCCGCCGTAGGAAATGCCTACCAAGCTGTAGTGTTCAACCCGCAGCTGGCTGAGCAGTTGATTTACTGCTGCGCGCTGGGTGGTGATGTTAGCGCTGCCTTGGCTGAATGAGTCACCAAACCATGCTAAATCGGGAGCAATAATGGTGTAGTGCTGGCTAAGCTCTAGCATCATGGGTAGCCAAGTGGTAGTAGCGGTGCCGCCAAAACCATGCAGCATCACTAAGGATTTACCCTGACCGCCCACCCAGTAACGCAGTTCTCCGCCTTCGGCTAGGTGTAGCTCACTTTGGGTGAATCCCGCCTTGTTAAGCTGTGAGTTGTCAAGTTGCTCTTTCACTGACAAAGCCGAGCAGCCGCTCAAGCTCACTGCCAGCAATACAGTGAGTAACCAGAGTTTTAGCTGAGCTAAGTATGTCACTAGAAACGGTATCCTAAGCCCAACATAAAGCTACTGCGCTTGCCAAAACCGACTTCGAGTAAGGCATCAACATGTTCTGTGAGTGACATTTGGCCACCAATCAGTGCATTCCAACGCTCTTCTAAGTGCTGGGTTACGGTAAATTTACCGCCAGAGGGCAGTGGCGGTGGCAGGTTAATGCCTATGTCATCTAAGTTACCGCTAAAGGTTTGCTCTACGTTTTGATACATTGCGCCACCCCAAACCTGGATGTCGCGGCCGCCAGTTTCCCAGCGATAGCCCACCCGTGGAGTCACTACAATAGTGCTAATCTCACCGTCAAGTATGTCTAGATCGGTATTGGTGTAGTTCACATCGAGTAAGGCAAACCAATTGTCTATACCACCAACCAAGGTGGTACCTGCGCCATAGGTAATACCACTAAACTCAAGATTAAAATCAAAGGCCGGGCCGATAGGATTTCCTGCCAGATTCACCTGTACGTTGGCAACACTGCTGCCTTTGGTTTGGCCTAATAGCCCATATACATTGAGAAATGGCAGTACCCAAACATCACCACGTAGGGTGAGCGTTTCCGATTCTTGAATAGCGTGGCTACCATCAACGCCCACTAAGTTATCAATAACATCACCTAAACCAGAAAACGCGACACTATCTACTATTAGTGGCTGCGACATGCTCATGTAATTAATGCTAAAGCCATAAGGCTTTGGCAATTTATGACCTAAATCGATGGCTTCTTGCGCCCAAATAGGAAAGTAAGCATCGTATTGCTCGGCTTCAGGAGTGGGTTCTAACACGCTTTCCGCAACGCTTAGCAATGGGGATAACAAGGCCGCAGCAATAAGGCTGCGCAACAAGTTGAGCATTTTCATTTACAAGTGAGTCTCAAATAACACGTTAATAAAACTAAGCAGCGATCGCCAAAGTCACCTTGCGAGCAAAGTGTTTACGTCCGTGTTGTTTGGAGGGTGGTGCGTTGATAGGTTCGCGCACAACAGATCCTGAAAGGCTTACAGGTTCTTTGCTTAAAAATAAGTCGGCAAATGGTATTTAAGTTCAAATCCGATTGCAAGTAATTACTCTAATTGTTGGTTTTGCATTCTTGGCGTTAAAGATTATGATGGATATCACATTAATATGCGGCGCTAACCATAAGGAGATGGGATGCCAAACCACAAGACCCACCATCAACTTATTCAACATAGTCACGTATTTGAACGTTTAAATAATGCTCGAGCGGTGCTGCACAATAGCGTTAACTTAGGTGAGCAGCTGGGTTTTGCTCGTTGGTCTAACTGCGACGACCGTACTTCTTACCTAAAGCCTGAGCATCATACCTTGAGTGTTTACTTATCTGGCGGCTACCGCACTAAACGGGTGATTGGTAAACAACAGCTGGCTGGTGGGGCACCTGGAAAACTGTGCTTAATGCCTGCAGGGCACGAGTCTCACTGGCAAGTTGACGGCGAGCTGGGCTTTGTTCATCTGTATTTCAGTGATCTTGATCTAAGCCGAAGTGTGGAGCAAGTGTGGGATAAAGGAGGCAGCCAAATACAGCTGCAAGATAAAACCTTTATCGACGACCACGCAGTAAACAGCCTAATTCAGCAATGGGCCTTAAACCTTAATTGGCAAGATAGCGGCGACCGGCTTGCTTTGGACCAAGTGAGCCAATTGCTGCTTGGTCATATTGTTAAACATTACGTTGATAAAGCACTGCCAAGTTTGGTCATCAAAGGTGGATTAGCGCCCTTTCAATTACAGCGCTGTAAAGACTATATAGAAGCCCACCTAGCCGAAAACATAAGCCTTAATCACCTGGCGCAGTTAGTGGATCTCAGTGACTACCATTTTGCGCGAATGTTTAAACAAAGTAGCGGGCTTAGCCCACATCAATATTTAAGTACACGCCGAGTAGCAACGGCTAAGCGCTTATTGTTAAATGAAGAGTTGAGTTTGGCTGAGATTGCCTATCAAGTAGGGTTTTCTTCGCAGGCGCATTTTAGCGCCCGCTTTAAGCAGCTTACCGGCCTTAGTCCAAAGGCATATCGACTATCCAGACTTGGTAAGTAGCTAGGTTTAAATAATGACCGGAAAGTCTTGTTCTGGATGGCGTAGAATCTGTGCTTGGTAATCAAATACTTGATGAATATTTGCTTGGGTGAGTACTTTTTCTGGCTCGCCATCGGCACACATTTCACCGTGTTTTAGCAACAAAATACGTTGGCAGTAGCGCGACGCTAAGTTGAGGTCGTGCACCACACTAATTACCGTTGCCCCTTGTTGACTCAATTTTGAAGCATGCTCCATAAGCACTTGCTGGTGGCTTAAATCTAAGGCACTGGTGGGCTCGTCGAGCAGCAATATTTGTTGCTCCACTGGGGTAGTCGCCAGCTGCGAGGTGACTCGCGCATAGTGAACTCGCTGTTTCTCGCCTCCAGAAAGCTGCGGGTAGGGCGTATCGCGGTAATGCCAAATATCCATCAGTTCTAATTGCTGCTTAACCACCACTTGCTGCTGTTGATAGCTAAGCTTGCTGTTCAGTAAACCTAGCGCCACGACTTCACTCACGCTAAATGCAAAGCTGAGTTCAGAGCTTTGCGGTAGCACTGCCAAGTGGCGGCTTAGTTCGGGTTTATCCCACGCTTCACGCTGTTGGCCAAGAATATTTATCTCGCCGCCGTGTTGCTTTCTATCACCACAAATCAGTTTAAGTAGCGAGCTTTTACCAGCGCCGTTTGCACCTAACAACGCCGTATGTTGGCCGGCATGAAAGTTCACCGACAAATCACTAAATAGCTGCTTTGAGCCTAAAGATAACTGAATATTACTGAGTTGAATGCTGTTTGAGTTGCTCATACTGTTTCCTAGGCTATCCGTTGGCGTTGCTGCAATAGCAAGAAGATGAAAAACGGTGCGCCAACTAGCGCGGTAACAATGCCTACTGGCAATTCGGCTGGGCTTATCACTAAGCGTGAAATCAGGTCAGCCAGCAATAGCAAGGCTGCTCCCAATAAGGCGCTAAAAGGAATTAAGCGTTGATGGTTCGGCCCCATTAACATGCGAACCAAATGCGGCACCACTAAGCCAACAAAGCCGATTAAACCCGAAACAGAAACGGCTATGCCCACCCCTAAAGCAGTGAAAAAGATCAATTGGCTTTTTAACTGCTGCACTTTAATGCCTAAATGACCTGCTTCGGCTTCGCCCAGTAGTAACGCATTCAAGGCCTTGGCTTTGCGCATAAACACCACACACAAAATAATTAGCGTGACAGAAGCCAGCGCAATGTTGCTCCAGGTTGCGCCGGCTAACGATCCCATTTGCCATAGACTTAAATCTCGTAGCATTTGGTCGTTAGCTAAATAGCTGAGTAGGCCAATACCGGCACCGCTTAAGGCGCCAATGGCAATACCTGCTAATAACATCATTACCACCGAAGTTCCGTTAGGCGTGGTGCCTAAACGGTAAACTAAAATGGTGGTCACAAAGCCGCCGATAAAGGCAAAGAGGGGGATGGCTAGGGCGCTAACAAATTCAGGTAATTGCCAATCTATCAAACCAATTAACACAATGGCCACCGCCGCGCCTGCTGCGCTGCCACTTGATACACCAATAATGCCGGGGTCAGCTAAAGGGTTACGAAATAAGCCCTGCATTACCGCACCACACATGGCCAATATTGCGCCAACAGCAATGCACAGTAAGGTGCGCGGCAAACGAATACCGGTCACAACTAGTTGGTAATGCGCAGGGGCGTCGCTAGCAAACTCAAAAGGTAATAGCGCCACTAAGGCATCGCTCACAGGAATGCTCATTGGCCCTTGGGTAACCGATAGTAAAGCTGTGGCGAGTAACAGTAATAAAGCCGCGGGCATTAGCCAACCGGAAAACACCGAGCCATTGGCTGATTGTGGAGAAAACAAAGACATTAATAAAACCTATTAAAGCACCAGTAGCGGTTAAGCTGCTGGTTAAAATCACTTTTAATTCAAGCTAGCGCTTAAACGAGAAATCTAATTATTGTAAGCGCTGAGTAAGTCGCACCGCTTCATCTATGCTTGCCAAGCCTAAGCCACCCACCAAAGCATGTCCATCAATAGCAAAAATCGCTTTGTTTTTTCCAGCTGGTGTCGCGGCTAGAACGGGGAAACTGCTTAACACGCCATCTACGCCACCTAGCATCTCTAAGCTTCGTTGGCTAAATAACAATAGCTCTGGCTGCATCGATAAAATCGCCTCATCAGACAAGGGTTTATAGCTGTTGATATGTGGCTTGGCTAAGTTTACCGCACCGGCCAGTTCCATAATGCTATTAGCGGTAGTCTCGCTGCCTGCCGCAACTAGCTTTTTGGCGTCATGGCTTAAAAAGAATAAGGTATTGGCAGCCTTTGCTGTTTGAGCTTGCTGTTCTAGCTGGTTTAACTGGCTGTTTAGCTGAGCTTGTAAGTCCTCACCTTGTTGTGGGTGTCCCATTAAATCCGCTAGTTGTTTAATGCGCAGTTGTAGGCTCTCAATGGTAGATTGGCTATTGAGCTTATGCACCGCAATACCGGCTTGTTGCAACTGAGCAATACTGCTATCTGGGCCCATTTCGTCACTACCAATAATGCTGTCTGGTGATAGTGCTAATAGCCCTTCGGCGCTTAATTGGCGGTGATAGCCCACTACCGGCAACGCCATATCGCCTGGTAATTCACTGGTAGAATCTACTGCAATTAGCTGCTGTTGGGCGTTTAAGGCCACAATGATTTCAGTAATATTGGCACCTGCACTTACTACGCGTTGCAGCGGCTCTGCTTGCACGCTAGGGCTGATAAGCAAATTAAGGCCAACAAAGGCAGAAGCTAAAAACGAGGCGTGGCGCTTAATCATGATTCTTTATCCATTAAAATTTGAGTGGTCTCAATGTTCTGTTGCTGTAATAGCTCCAGCATTTTTAATAAGTGCTCTACTGGCACTTGGCGCTCGCTGGCCAAGCTAACAGTGGGTTTATCTTGGTCATTTGTTTGCAGCAGCAGGGCTGCTTCAAACTCTTTAAAGTGTTGATAGCGTTGCTCGCCCAATCCCCAAATAGGATTGCTTTGAAACAAACTTAGTTGAATGCTTGCAGGCTCGGTGGCTAGGCTTGTTTGGCCTTGCTCGGTAGTTGGCAAATCCATATCCATTTGGTAAACCCGCGAGTTGGCGGTGAGTAGCAAAAACACCAATACAATAAAAATAATATCTAGCAAGGCGGTTAAGTCGGGCACCATGCTAAAGCTGTTGTGTTGTTCATCTACGCGGATCATGCAGGCGCTTGCTCTAGGTTAGGTTCAGCTGCTGTAGGGTGAAATGCTGATAAAGTACGTGCATCATCGGCTAGGGTATTCACCCCTTCAATCATCAGGTTTGCTTGGTTAATAATGGTTTCTAGCTCATGAATAATTCGCTCTTTCCACAAACTTAAGCCGTGGGCAAAGGCTAGGGCTGGCACGGTCACTAATAAACCAGCAGCGGTGGTATACATGGCGGTTCCTAAACCTTGCGACAAGGTAGCGGGGTTAACTGCTTGCTCGCTAGTCGCCAAGGCATCAAACATTTCGATTAAACCCAGCACGGTACCGAGCAGGCCAAGTAGTGGGCTAATTAAGGCCAAAATGTGTAAGGCTTTTAAGCCTCGTGCTAGCTTTTGTTGCTGTTGGCGTAACCATACGGCGGCTATTTCTTCGCGCAGGGCTTTGTTTTGATTTTTGTGCACTAGCAATAAGCAAATAGCCTTTCGGGCTAAGCTATTAGAGCTAGAGAAGCATTGTTTGTTGTCTTTCTTGCAGCTGCCTTTCTCGCTAGTTAACAAGTGTGTTGCTTGTTTTAACCAGTCTCGTTTGTGGTTGCTTATGTGGGTATAAGCAAGGCTGACGATTCGCTCAATAATAATGGCGCAGGCCAGCACCGAACAAAATACAATCGGCCAGCGTAAGTCGCCTAGCTGCTCGGCGGTAATAATATTGCTAACAGCGCTTAGCTGGTCGTTAGAGAGGTTTTGCATAGGGTTAACTCAACTTAAATCGAATAGGAATAAGGGCGCGAGAGGCCTGTGCTTGGCCGTCTACCATTAGCGCTTTAAAGCGCCACTTTTTTACCGCTTTAAGGGCGGCTTTATCTAAGCTTTTCACCCCAGAGCTGGCGTTAATTTCTCGTTTGGTTTGTTGGCCTCTAGGGTCAAGCCATACTTCAACCATTACTGTACCTTCTAAACCGCGCTTTTTAGCGAGGCGAGGATATACCGGTGCGGTAGGCGGTTTAGCAAAGCGCGGTTGGCTGTTTAAGCGAGGCTGCTGAGCCAAACCAGAATCCACTTCAACCTTACTGTTTACTTGGCTAGCGGCGGCAGGCGCAGGGTTTAGCTTTTCAGTAACAGGCTCGAGCTTATCATCTGGCTTTGCTGCGAGTTCAAGGGGTTTTGCCAACGTCTTTTTAACTTGTTCCTGTTGCGTCGGTTGGGTTGGAGAGGGCGCTGGTTTAGGGCTTGATTTGGCAATTTGGCTTTCACGTTTACTGTCCTTGGCAACAGGAGGCGCTATTGGTTGTTTTACAGGCGCAGGCTTAAGTGGTTGGGTGTTTACGGTTTCCACTGGCGCTACGGTAGGCTCTGGTTGTACTGCTGGCGCAGGTTCAATAGGAGCCGGTTCTGGCACTAGCTCTTTTGGCTCTGCGGCAGGTGCAGCAACAGCGGGACTAATAGCCACAATACTCAAACTTGGCGCAGCGTTTTGCCCGCCTGCACTTAAGCTTATTTCTCTAGGTTCGGGCTGCTTGTAGATAAAGTAGCCATGAATAGCCGCCGAAATAAGCACGGCCAAACTAAGCTTCCCCATTTTTTGCCCTTACACGGTTAATTCTTAAAAACTGCGCTTAGAATAATGGCAAATAAAAAATAAGTAAATACAAATGATAATGATTTGCATTTGATTTGAGGCTGGGTTAAGGTAATTTCATCTTTAGTTCTTCAGCTTTACGCTGGTGAAGACGCAAGTAGTAACGGTAGATAGGAGAGTTAAATGGCATCAACGCTAGCCGAAGTGGTAGAGCAACATAGCGAAATGAGTGTGGCTCAATTGGCAGAAAAAGCGCAATGCAGTGAAGCCGAAGTGGTAGAGCAACTTCCCCAAGAATGGGCGTGTTGGTTACCTAACGAACAGCTTCAATGGCTAATGTACGACTTACCCAGTTGGGGGCCATTAACCACCATTATTCAAGTGGCAGGCTCGGTATTTGAAATAAAGGATAATTTTCCAAGTGGTAAGCCTGGTCATGGCTATTACAATTTAATGGATAAACAAAGCCACCTACATGGCCACTTAAAGCTTGAAAATATTGCTAGCATTGCCTTAGTCAGTAAGCCTTTGCGCGGTGTAGAAAGCTACTGTTTCCAGTTTTTTGATGATAATGGCGCCACCATATTTAAGATTTACCTAGGCCGAGATCGCAAACGCGTTTTATTGCCGCAGCAGGTAGAGCGTTTTGAATTATTGAAACAGAAAATGGCACTAACGGAACTAGAGAACCAACAGTAATGATTGATAAAAAAGAACGCTTGGCATCACGCCTCGGCCCAGAAATCGCCGAATTTATTGCTAAGCAGCAGAGCATATTAATTGCGTCTATGGGTGAAGATGGTTTTCCACACAGCTCATACTCGCCGTTTATTAGCTACCAAGGCGCGTTTTACATATTAATTAGCGATATATCTAAACATGCTGATTACCTGCGCGCCCATAACAAAGCGGCAGTAATGCTTATTGCCGACGAAGCCGATACCAAGCAAATTTATGCGCGCAAACGCTTAAGTTACGACGTAATAGCTAAGCAAGTCGAAGACGAACCACGTGAGCAAGTATTGGATTTACTCGAGCAGCGCCATGGCGAAATAGTGGGTAACTTACGCCAACTCGCCGATTTTAAATTATTCGCATTAACGCCAGTAAAAGGGCGTTATGTAAAAGGATTTGGTCAAGCCTTTGATATTCAAGGTCTTGATGATGTCGATTTTGTGCACTTGAAGGAAGGGCATAAAAAGCGAGCTTAAGGGCTCGTGGGTTTACACCCGTTGGGGCTTAGCTGCCCTTGTACGTAAGTACTCTCTCCACACTCAGCGCAAGCTGAAACCTTGGGTCTTATTTGACTGTAGCTGCACTAGTATTGGTGCAGCTTTTTTTATTCCGTTTTTGAAGCGCCAAGTAAATGAAGCTAGGTTTCCCTAAGCTAATGGCTAACTTATTTTTGGACAGACGTTTGTTAGAACTATGACTCTATAAGTTGCAGCTTGGATTATTTTTTATAAGGTTGAATGAACCAATAGGGTATGGATTAGTATAACTAAGTCAAACGAAAGCTAACCTTTCGTTACTGTGTGTTTTAACTAACGCTATGTTCCCCTTAACTGTTGCTGAAGACTTAACATCCTGTTTTCGTTAAGCTCTTCAGTGACATCCATATATCAATGCCAACCAAGATAATAATCTAAGTATTTCGTCGCTACTCCGTGAAATCGCTTCATCCATCCCTTCAAGCGGCTGTGATAAGCATTATAATCGGAATAGACAAGTGGATCTCCGTTAACTGCTATATCTGGGGGCTATGGCCTATATAAGTCGGTTACCGGAGGTTCCTAGCACAGAAAAAGAGGTCTGGTTGATCAAGGCAGTGAAGCGGTTAGGCTTTAAGAAAGCCTGTATAGCTTTGGCGAACAAGACTTATCGATCATATAAGGTTACTCCCAAAAGAGAGTATATGATCACACCTAAGATAGATCGTCAAATCGATCTATCTTTTGCTTAAAAAACGTTCGCGATCTCACCCTGGGTAGCTCCCTCAATGAGAAACCGAATATATGCCCGCATCTTAACTTTTAGAAAATTTCATTGTGTAAAATGTGGATTCCATATATGCCATAGGGGGTGGTCTTAATAATAAACCTTCTAATGAAAGTTTCAGTAAAAAAATCTTTAGAACATAATATGTGGTTTAATATTGTGCTTGGGTTATGCATGCAAGTGATTATAGCTGCATTGTTCACAAATTTCAGCAATGTTGTAATTGTGCTCTTTCATGGCTTCCCTATATTTATTGGCATCTGTACTATGCCAAATTTCATTGATTGAAGATATACCTACATTGCCAATAATATGTTTTCTATTCCAATCTGAGGAGCAAAGGATAACATCTCCATTGAATAGAATATAAAGCTTGTAAAAAGGTCTGTCACAAATTCGTTTTTGATTATGTGGATTGATTTTCACATCATTTTCTAATGATACATGTCCACCTCGATTGTTAAACGGTGTAACAATGGGGTGAATTCCAATATTTTCCCAATACTCCTTAGCAGACTTAGTTGCGTTAGGTTTTTTTGACAACTCTACAATGGAGATTATGAGTTTGGTTGGTGATTTTGATAGTGTAAGTAAATGCTGGAAATTCAAAATATTATTAATAGTATCTTCATGTTTTAAACCTGTGATTTCGTTATATCGCCTGCTGTCAACTGATGGCATGTTAACCCATACCTCGTCGATGCCACATTGGGCTAATTTTTCCGCCATTTCTAGTTTTAAATGACTACCGTTAGTGCTTATACTTATTTCTGCATTTGGTAGTTTTTCTCGACTGTATGCAATAAACCTAGGTATTCTGCTGTCTAATAATGGTTCATTCATTAAAAATGGTTTGAATATACGAACTTCATTAACCGCGCAATCATCTACGATTTTTTTATATAGTTCTTCTGTAATTCGACCCTGTGTTATATTGGAAGAAGTTGTTGGGTAAGGGCACATAATACAATTCGCGTTGCATACCGATGTAGTTTGAACTTGGATCTCTATCGGCGATTTTCTTTCAGTTATTGTTCGAAATGGAAGGTTGAGAGACATTGTTGCGTTCCTCAGTAAATGAATTTAATTATATGGACTTTATCGTTATCGAATAAAGTGAGATGGTGCTTATTTCTGTTGCGATAGCAAATTGGCGTAATGTGAAATAGGACTTTATCTAAGTCAGCGTTAAATTCTAATCGGCTTTCGGATTCTTTTTTTTTGTAAATTCAAATCTTTTACTAATGTTGACTGAGGTAAGATTGACTTTGTGAATTGATGAAAATACTTTAAAGTTCGTCTTTGGCGGAACTTTTTTCAATGCGTAGCATATTAGAGTCGTAAGCAAATTCCCGCGAGTATAACCAAGGATTAATGGGCTTATTTGAATAGATTGAACCCTAATGTTGCTTCCACGTATCTCCCACTGAAGGTAAGCTACTAGTTGCTTATCGAGCAAAATACCAACCAAGTAGGAGCCTGCATTTAACTCGTTTAAGAGAGACTTAGTTCTTCGTTGCCGGTCAAACTCTTCCTCAGCTTCCCGAAAGACTGAACTGAGACAAATCTCGTCGAGATTACAGATTCGATCTGACAGCCAATTTTGGTCATACTCCATCATGTTTTCCCAATTATACGAAGCGCCTCAGATACGGGGCCTCCACAAAAATGCCGATTGATAAGATTCCACCATCCAAGAACACAAGAGCCCGAGCCCTTGTTTTTAGAGGGGTTTAGGTAAACTGTTTGTCTACCATCGCACGAGACATAGCGCTCTGATTGAGGACTAGTAGAATTAAGACTAAAGGATGTACCTGGAATTATGAAAATAGACTGAGATGTTCCAGAATGTAGATATTTTTCCCCGATGCCATTTTGAGAGGCTCGTCCACTATCAATCAGCCCCTCCGTAGAATCTACAGCTTCTTTCCAAATGCTGTCGTCAATCCAGTGATATAGGGCATTTCGATGCCATGATAGTCTATTATGTGCAGTATGTATTTTCAGTTTTCCATCGTAGGTTGGATGAGTAAACTTAAGTCTAGAGCTCGCTCCTAAGAAATTACGAACGGCATTAACCAAGAGGTCATTAGGTAACAAATGAGTTAGATCTTCTGAGTACTTTATAGAACTGACTCTTTTCCATGAGTTAGCGTGATGTTCATCAGCTGATAGGTGGATTTCCAAATTATCCCATTGCAAGCCCATAGATTTCATGGCGCTTAGCGTTTCCTCAATACCATCTTCTCCCGATAGGAGAGATACAAAAGGTCGCCCACTTGTCAGGAGTTTTATTGGAACTTCGTTACCAACGTTCTGCCGAATGATTTCAATTAGATGGGGTAATTCTTTATACAAGAAAGTTTCCCCTCCGGATAATTTAATAGATGACAAGCGAGAAGAGTCTACATTCTTCCAAAAATCCTCATGCCAGTCGGCAGGCACCTTACGGCCAAGATATACGTTATGTGACCAGCAATGCTGGCAGTCACCGTCACAACGAGGAAAACAAAAATACACTAGCTCGGATGGTCCGCCTTTAGCCCATTTTTCAAAAAGGTGGCAACTGCTAGATGTAATACTCATAGTATCCTCACCTCCCAAAGCCTACGTTCCATATAAGCCACTCATGAGCCTTTTGGGCAAAATGACAAAAGCCTTTATCCAGGTTCCAAATTGATCCCGTTAGAGTATAAGCATTACGTGGGCACCCACCACCACATGTAGCAAGGGCGGGACAACTCTTGCATTCTTCCATGGTTAAAGGTGAGCGCGTGCTCCATTCCTGAAATTCAGGAACCATATGAGGATCGAAAGATTTATCGTACACTGAACCACCAAATGTTTTGCGTTCACCGATAAACCCTTGGCAAATACCAACTTTAGCATCGGGGCTCACGCTGAACTGTTCTCCACAACCTGTACAATCCGACTTGACTAACATTTTTGTTCGGAAGTTTCTTATACGAGGGCTCATCCGTCTTTCGTAAACACCAGGATGTTTTATCGCGTTGTACTCTTGAGCGCGGACAATAGTATTGGCAAATTCTTTTTCGTATTCAGAATCATATGGAAATTGATTGGGTACGATAGACACATGATTAAAGCCGATTCCCTTCACCTCTAGCTTGTCAGAGAAGAAATCTAACACAGCCTCGAGTCTTGGAATCGTATCTTTAGTCATTACACTAGAAATCGTTGGCCTAACTCCATGCTGTTTAAGTTTTTCTATACCTCGCATTGCTGCGCCAAATGAACCCTTCCCTTTCCTAGTTTTACGGTACTTATCGTGTACCTCTTCTGGACCATCAATAGAAACTGCTACATGTACGTCATGCTGTTTTAGCACGGATGCGATGTTATCAGTAATAAGAGTGCCATTTGTTATTATGATAACATTAGTTCTGTTGTCTAATTTTCCATCTGATTTTAGTTTTTTAATTTCTTCAAGAGTGGCTTTAGCAGCAGGCCAATTTAGCAAAGGTTCACCTCCATATAATACTATTGAAGGTGGTTTTGAAAAAACATTATTTGAAATTATACGACCAAAGAACCGTACGGATTCTTTGGCGGTATTGATTGACATTCTTCCCCTATCATTACTTCCTGTGTACTGGCCTTCTACGAAGCAGTATTTACACTTTAAGTTACATGATTCTGTTAAGTGCATGACCATTACACGAATTCGAGGCCCATTAAATATTGAGTTATTTACTAGGTTAAGATGTGATAGTTCATCATATTCTTGTGGGACTATTATACCAAGGTTACAAATGTTGGTTATCAGATTAGATATTTCCTCGACTTTGTTTGCTGGCGCTTTTTGCAAGATTTCATTTACAATCACCCCATCTAAATTATTAACGAAAGTTAGAAGTGAGCTGTCAAAATATATCCTGTCCATCGTAAGAGAGTTATAAGCGCATGCGTGCTCATTCCTCTCAAAATAGTGACCGAAAGTAGAACGTCGGAGCTTTGTTTTTAGGTGATTTTTAATTTCGAACATTGCTGCTTCCCATTTGATATTCGGTTATCAAAGATCTGACATGAACGAGAATTGCCTCGCGCTTCTTGAGCCACGATATCGATGTTCTAGTTGGTGACATTTCATGTTCTATGGTATCAATTAGCTTTTCAGAGACTGCGTAACTAGTGCTTGGTAAAGGAAATGGAAACAAAGATTTGACCTCAGGTAGCGAAAAAATAATTGGTACAAGAGCCTCACTAATTATCCAATCTAAATACGGGTGTGTCTGTGTAGCCGAAGAATTTGTTATTGATTTATAATAAAAAAAATGACTTGTTTCGTGAGCGATCACTATGGAAGCAATGGAAGGTGGGGCGTAGTAAGGTATTATAAATTCCTTTGTGGCAATGCTCCTAGGTGAGATATTAGCTATGCCAACGCCAGCGCTGAATACCGTTTCGTTAGGGAAGCCACATTCAAATAATTCTGAAAGAAAAAGATACCAACTAGCCTCATAATTACTCCACTCACTTGAAAACCGAGAGATCGAAGCGAGAATGTCAGCCTCTATTCGTGGGTATGCTTGTTGCACCGAATCGAAAACACTACGGTAGTCCGAAGGAACAACGGTTTTCAAAAATTGAAACTTATCGGTGATTCTCGCCCAGCGCGTGGAATCTGCGTTGTATAGTATCTGAATTGCTACTGTATCTAAATGGCAATTCCCATGGGTGAAAGCTGTAATTGGAATTGCCATTGCCATATTGCTGCTCTCAAAGGCGATTAATAGAAACAGTTTTCATCTTTTCGGTCATTAGTCGAATGCCGATATCGGGGGGAGATCTGAGGTTGGAACAACCTCGGCTGCTTCACAACAGTATGCAGCAACATCAGAAGCAATAAGAGTGACTGTGCCATCATCCAGTTTCTTAAATACTACATCCATATCCCCTTTGAGTTTCCGGTATTCCTCTAAGGCTGAGATTAACTCATCAAGGGTAGTAACAGCTTCAGAAGTTGGGCCGGTGTCTATCAAGTTACCTAAAGCATCGATTGTCCTTTTTGTCATTTTGTTTCTCCTTGCCACTTTTTAAAACGCCATGTGTTTAAAAAATATAGAAACGGATCTTTAGGCACGCAATCGCTAAACAATCTAGGCTTGATATAGATCAATTACAGCCGGCCCAAAGGAGAAGTTCGCAGGGTATTGTCCGCACCAACTCGTCATGAGCGCCTAGCATCAGTTATACGCTTCCATGGTTGCTTCACAAATTTAGTATGGACTAGTGACCAAACTTTTGTGCAGGAAGCGAATTGTACACAACTTGAATCGACCAGCCTTTGATCTAACTTGAAAAGGGGCAAAAATGAGTTAGGTATTGGAGCTCCACTTCTGCATTACTACTGATGGATGCAACTGCATATTACAAGTTCGTTTATACAGTAAAACTTTGTGAGCTAAATAAAAGGACACTTGGCTGGAAGTAAAGGCGTTTTGTTTTGGGTTATCATGCCAATGAGTAAACAACTAACTCCACCTAAGGAATTAAGATGATCTTTACTACTACAGAATCAATAGCCGGCAAGCCTACCAGCGAAGTATTAGGCGTAGTCACCGGCAGTGTGGTGCAGTCTAAACATATTGGTCGCGACATAATGGCGGGCTTTAAAAGCATTGTTGGTGGTGAAATTCGTGGTTATACCGAGATGCTGAGTGAAGCGAGAGACGTGGCGATTCAACGGATGGTTGAAAGTGCAAAAGAGAAAGGTGCTGATGCGGTGGTGGGTATTCGTTTTACCACCAGTGCCATTATGGATGGGTCTTCTGAAATTATGGTGTTTGGTACAGCGGTTAAGCTAGCGGTATAAGCGCAGCTGGCCGAGCGTACTCGGCCAGGCCGTTTTTTTATGAGTTGAATACCACGGTTTTAGGGGGCAGGGCTAACTGCTCTTTACGGGTGAATACCGCCAGTAACACTGGGATTATCACCAAGGTGACGCCAGTCGCAAACAGCTCGCCAAAGACTAAAGATACCGCCGCAGGCTTTAAGTATTGCGCCTGTTCTGAGCTTTCTAGTAGTAAAGGTAATAAGCCACATACGGTGGTGATAGTGGTAAGGAAAATAGCCCGTAAACGGCTAGTACCTGCCTCTACTAAGGCTTGTTTTAGTGGCATGCCTCCGCGGTAAAATTGGTTGAAACGAGTGATTAATACCAAGGAGTCGTTAACCACAATGCCGGTCATGGCCATCATGCCAAACATCGACAAAATGCTGAGTGGCAGGTTCATAATGCCGTGGCCAAATATGGCGCCAGCAAATCCAAAAGGGATGACCATCATTATTATTAATGGTTGCCAGTAGGATTTAAGTGGCACTGCGAGCAAAACGTATATAGCCAGCAAGGTCATTATCATCGCTTCTTTAAAGCCAGCTTGCACTTCACCGAGTTCTTCAAATTCTCCGCTGGGTTTAATTTTTACACCGGGAAAACGCTGTTCTATTTCGCTAAAACTTGGGGCTATTTTAGCGAGCACTTCTTCGGGCGATTGCACACTGCGGTCTTGTCGCCAGCGTAAATTAACCACTTGTTCGCGGTTAAGTCGGTATAAGATGTCGGGTTGTTGTTGATAATGAAAGCTAGCCACATCGGCCAACATCACTGACTCGCCACTGTCTAAAAATATGTTGGTTTGCAGTAATTGTTGCGGGGTGGTTTTGTGTGCTTCGCCATAGCGCACAACCACTTTGGTTTCTTGGCCTTGTTGTAATAAACGGTGGATCTCTCGTTCGCCAAAAGCACCTCCGGCAAACAAAGCCAACTTACGTTGGGTTAAGCCTAGTTGATGACCAAAATCGTTGAGTTCTATACGTAATTGCTGCCCGCCGCCTCGGCCATCGTCGTAGATATCTTGCACCCCTGCTATGTTATTGAGTTCTTCACGCAATGCCTTGCTGGCCATAATGGCGAGTTCGCGATCACTAGAGCTAATAGCCAAGTATACTCCGCCTGCAGGTTCATCGCCCGCGCTAAATTCGGTGGCGTAAGCGCCTTCTATCTCGCCACTGAGTTCGCGCCAGCGGTTAAGCAATTCATTATTAGGTAGTTGGATAAGTGCTTGCTGGCTTAACTGTATGGTGGCTTCTATTGCGCCGTAACCGTCTGACCAAATGAGCAAATTTTGTATTGGCGCTTGGCTAAGTTGATAGTCATCTTGTAGTTGTTGATTAAGCCTTAAACCTGTTTGCTCTAACTGAGTTAAGGCTTTTTGCTGTAAGGGCAGGGGAGCGCCGTCTTCTAAACTTACATTGGCGCTAATATAGCGGCCAGGAATATCGGGAAATGCTGAGCTACGAATGACCCCAGTAGACCAAAAGCCATAGGCTAAAATCACTAACGACAAAAAGCCGATGAGGGTGGCGGTTTTATGGTTAATGGCACTGCGCAGTACGGGGGCGTAAAGCTTAGCATTAAAGGTAGTTAAACTTGCCTGCGCGGCGTGTTGTAGCTTTGCAAACCAAGAGGTTTTAGCGTTTTTTGGGGCACTGCTTGGGTAGCGAATAGCCGCCAAATGAGCGGGCAAAATCAGCTTACTTTCGATCAGTGAAAACATTAGCGCAAAAATCACTACTGCAGAAAAGCTGGCAAGCAATTTAGCCAGCTCGTTATCTATCCATAACATTGGCGAAAATGCCGCCATGGTGGTGAGTGCGCCAAATACGGTGGCTACTGATACTGACTCTAATCCTCGCCACGCCGCTTTTAGTGGGTTGTTGAGCTTGTCACGTTGTTGGTGAATGCTTTCGCCTACTACTACCGCGTCGTCCACTAAAATGCCTAAGACTAAAATAATGCCAAATAAGGTAATGTCGTTAATGCTGTAGTTCATCACTCCCATGGCGGCGAAGGTGCCGAGCAGCGCAACGGGTATGCCTACCGCTACCCAAAAGGCGACTTTTAGCTCTAAAAATATGCCCAGCAATACCAGTACTATTAACAAACCTTGCCAAGCATTGTGGCTTAGCCGACCTAGCTGGTCTTCAATATAAGGCGCCATATCGGCCATGGTAGACAGCGATATATCGCTGGGCAGTAAGGCCTGCTGCTCGGCCAGTACCTCGCCAATTGCCTCACTAACCGCTAATAAATTGTCTTGCTGGCTAGTGCTTACTAACAGCGCAATAGCCGTTTCTCCGTTGTTGCGCACAATAGAACCGCTAGATTCATAGTCTCGATAAATGTTGGCTACGTCGGCTAAGTTTACGCTGCCCTGTGGCGTAGACAGTATTTCTAGCCGCTTGAGCTGACTGACGTTTTCGGCATACCCGTCACCACGTAAGGTTATGCGACCTGCTGCGCTTTTTAGCTCGCCGCTGCGGGTTTCAATAGACATTGCTTCAATGCGGTTCGACAGTGCTTCAATGCTCAAACCATAGTTTTTAAGTTGGCTTAATTTGGGCTCAATCACCAGTAAAGGTGTGCGGCTGCCCCAATTACTCACCTTGGCAATGTTAGGGTGTTTTTTTAGGGCTAATTCAACTTGGCGAGCAATTGGCTGTAATTGCTTGTCTGGTCGAGGCCCAGAAATAATGATGAACGAGGCTAAGTTGGTAAATTCGTCACGAGTGATTTGTGGGCGTTCGGCTTGTACAGGAAAGTTAGCAATTGCGTTCACTCGGTTACGTACATCTTCAACTAAGCGGTTTAGATCGGTTTCCGAGGTTTTACGAATACGTACTTGAGATACCCCCGCCGACGATTCGCTAACGATTTGTTTAATGCCGCTTAAATCGCTAACCGCTTGTTCTATTCGCTGGGTGACGCTTTGATCAATTTGCTGAGCAGTACCGCCGGGGTAAACCACAGTAACCGCTAAACTCGAAGGGGCAATTTGCGGGAAGGACTCCACCCGTAAGTGTTTTAGTGATAACAGCCCACCCACCACAATTGCCAGCATCAACAAATTGGCGGCAACGGGGTTATGTAAAAACCAACGACTAAGCCATCTCATTGCGCTACCTCCTGCTCAAATTGCGGGGTAACCCGTAAGCCTTGCAGCATGGATTGCAATGGAAACAGCGCGATGACCCGCGCTTGTTTGGGCTGCTGAGTAAACTGCAGCCATACTTGGTTGCCGCTCTCATTCACAATGTTTACCTGCTCTAGCGCGAGTTCGTTATCGGCATTAATACTCCATACTTGGCCGTCTTTAGTAAGGGCGCTAATGGGCAGTTTCACTACGTTCTCTTGAGCCGATAAGGTGACTTCTATATTCACTTGTTGCTCGGGCAATAAACGTGGTGGGTGTTGATAGGGGTTCGCCACACTGAGTACCACTTGGCGCTGGCGAGTAACGGGATCTACCTGCGGTACAATATAACGCACCGTGGCCGGCCAGCGCTGATTTTGCCTATCAACCACGGTTATTTGCGGCGCGCTTAAACTGGCTTGCAAGCGGCGCCAATGTAAATCTGACACCGGCAGCTTTATGTCTATGCTTTCGCTGGACGCGAGATCAAACAGTAATTCTCCTTGCTCAATATGCTGATTAGGGCTGACGTAAGAATGCATAATAATGGCGTTAAATGGCGCGTTTACTTGGCTATCACGTAAACGTTGTTGAGTACTTTTGTAGGCTAATTGGGCTCGCGCTAACTCGGCCTTAGCGGCGGCCAGTTGCGGCTCTTTGCGCGCAAAAGCTGAGCGGTTGTTTTTATCGAGCATGTTCACGGCCACTGTTTGCTCATGTTTTTGTTGCAGATAGTTAAGCTCGGCCTGCTTTATTTGGCTGTTAGCACTGCTTAACTCTGATTGTAAGTGAATCGGATCTAGCTTTAGCAGCTCTTGTTGGTTTGCCACTAAACTGCCAGGTTGAATACGCTTATCTAAACTCACTATTTGGCCGCTAGTTTGCGCTTTAAGTTGGCTAAACCAACGCGCTTGGCTAATCCCGGTAAACACCAAAGTGGGCGAATACTCTTGAGGCGTAACCTTAAGCGCACTTAGCTGCAAATATTGGGCGGGCTTTTCAACATCGGGCACTGCTGCTGGCTCCATCAATACAACGGTGGTTAACGACAGCAGCAATAAGGCTAGCGCTATTAAAATGGGTTTAGCAGCCGATGTTTTCATGGAGTGTCCTTGGCAATAACAGTAAATTTAAAAAGCGAGTGAGTTAACAGATGCTGTCATTATATTGCTGAGAGGCTGTTCAAAAATGTCGCAACTTAGCTGAGGTTTTGTCTTGGCTAAGCTGACAAGTACTGACATAAAGGAGTATGGTGCAGTACAAAGTGGTTTGAATGAGTTGATCAAGCTGCTTATCGCTTAAGACTATGTAAATACTATATAAAATTAAGGAATACACAGTGGATGTGACAAATGCGCTTGGTTGTGTGCTTACTTCAACACTGGGTGAGCTAGAAATAGTGAAGTTTCTTGGTAAGGGGAAGTCTGGCTATTCTTATCTTGCTCAAGGTGGTGAGCAGCAATACGTGGTAAAACTTATGCACAGTGAACCATGTGCCTATTACTCATTTGGTGATGCCAATAAGGTTGAGCTTGAAGTGGCCGCTTACCAAAAATTGGCGAGTGCGGGCATTGCCATTCCTAAGCTTCTTGACGTAAACCTTGAAGGCAATTACTTGGTTAAAGACTACATTGATGGCGATCTTGTCACCGATTTAGTGATTAACGATGCTTTACCATCACGATGTGTAGAGCAGGTGTGCGATATGTTTAAAGCCCTAAAGCCACAGGCATTAAACATCGACTATTTCCCCGATAACTTTGTAATGAGCAATGACACGCTTTATTACGTAGATTACGAATACAATCCTTATGAAGAACAGTGGGATTTAGTTAACTGGGGTTTGTATTACTGGGCAAACCCAAAAGGGATGAAGGCATTTAAAGACACTAAAGATTCGAGCCATATTAATGTGAGTGCCGATTCAGGCCAGCCACTAAAACAAGGGTTTACGACTAAGGTAACTACTTGGGTTGATGCTTATTGTTAGGGGCTTAAATAGAGTCTAAATGTTTAAGGAATAAGGGCGATAGCGATAAGCCACTTAGGTTAAAAATGATGTTTGGGTTTAAGCACTAACTCGCTATGCTTTGTTACACTTGAATCCTTAGCGTTACCAAGGAAAACTAATGTCGATTACTCACCAGCTTTCTTTATTTGTAGATGTGGTGCAGCAGGGCTCTTTTGCTAAGGCTGCCGCATTGCATGATATGGATAACTCGTTGTTGTCGAAGCAGATTAAGCGGCTAGAAACTGAATTAGGTGTACAACTATTAAACCGTTCTACTCGCTCTTTTTCTCTTACTTCTGCGGGTGAAGAAATTCTTGAAAAAGCTCACTTGATGATAGACACCTTGAGCGATATTCAAAATATTGCGGATTCATACCAGTCCCAACCGAAAGGGATTTTGCGGATTGCTGGGCCAATTTTTTTTGGTCAGCAGTACTTGCAGCCCGTAGTCTCGCGTTTTATGAAGCAGTATCCTGAGGTAAAAATAAGCCTATCTTTGGAAGACCGCCGTTCAGATATTATTGCCGATCACTTTGATGTGGCATTTCGAATCGGTAAGTTAAGTTCGTCTAACTTAATTGCCAAAAAAATCGCCAGCACTCATTTTGCTATTGTGGCTTCGCAAGGGTTTATTGAGCAATATGGTTGCCCAGAAACACCTGAGCAATTAGTGGAGTTACCCGCCGTAATTTATAGCAATGGCGAAAGAAGCTTAGATCAGTTTAGAGTGAGTGAAGTGCCTCATGGCGAGCAGTTTAAGTCTTACCGTATGCGCGGTAACTACAAAGTGAGTGATGTTCGAACCATGATCGATGCGGTGCGTGATGGCTTAGGTTATTCGGTGATAGATTTGTTTAATTTAGAAAAAACTATTGCGCAGCTTAAGTTACAGCCTTTGCTCACGAACTATAAAATATCCACCATGGATACCGGCATTTATGCGGTCTATCCGCACCGTAAGCAAACCTTGCTGGTTCGCGAGTTTATTAGTGCGGTACAACAGTACATTGGTACGCCGCCTTTTTGGGTAGACCACTTGCCAAATTACAAGTCACTTTACCAATAAAAGCTAAGTAACAAGCCGCTATTCCCAAGAGCATAGCGGCTTTGTTTATTTTCAAGGCTAGCGCTACATGGGCCTTAAAAATCCTCTAGAACAATTTTCCCTTTGGCTTTTTGACTCTCTAATAGCTGATGGGCTCGGCGTAAATTCTCCGCGTTTATTTTGCCAAAATGCTCGCCCACTGTTGTTTTTATGCTGCCTTGGTCAATCATTGCTGATACCTGATTAAGCAAGTCGTGCTGGGCTTGCATATCGCTGGTGGAAAATAATGAACGGGTAAACATAAGCTCCCAGTGCACCGATATACTTTTGGTTTTAAATGGCACAATGTTGAGTGACTCTGGGTCGTCGATTAAACCAAATTGCCCTTGTGGTTTTAGCACTTTTTCAATTTCTAAGAGGTGCTGTTCGGTATTGTTTAGGCTAACAACGTAGTCCACCTCGCTTAAGTCGAACTGGCTAAACTCTTGGCTTAAAGGATTGCGATGGTTAATCACATGGTCGGCACCAAGATCTTCTAACCATGAAATGGTCTCTGGTCGCGAAGCGGTAGCGATGAGCTGCAATTGTGTAAGCTGTTTGATGAGTTGCACCATGATTGAGCCAACACCACCGGCCGCACCAATCACTAGTATGCTTTTACTGCTGTCATCCTTCGCGACTTTTAAGCGATCAAATAACATCTCCCAAGCGGTGATCGTGGTAAGTGGTAGGGCGGCTGCTTCTCCAAAAGATAGCGAGTTTGGCATACGGCCAACAATGCGTTCGTCTACCAATTGTTGTTCGGCGTTACTGCCTTGGCGCATCAAATCGCCGGCGTACCATACTTTGTCGCCTGGCTTGAACAAGCTCACTTGCTCGCCCACCGCTTTAACAATACCTGTGGCGTCCCAGCCCAATACTTTCCATTGGTTTGCTTCGGCAGGCATATTCAGGCGGATCTTGTAATCAGCAGGGTTTACTGAGATAGCTTTTACCTCAACCAGTAGGTCGTGACCTTGGGCAACTGGCACAGGTAATTCGATGTCTTGCAGAGAGTGAGTATCGTTGATGCTTAGGTTGTGTTGGTAGCCAATTGCTTTCATATTCAAGCCTCGTTGTGAGTGGTGATGAGCAAGTGAGGCTATTATGCGCAGTAGCCTTAAGGGGAAAAAGAGCCAACAAGACCAATCATTATGGAGTGTAACGTCCACAATGGTTTTACATTGCTAGGTTTGCTGAGTTTACCAATATTGAGATAAAGCGTGGTTTGCTACTTTAAAGCACACTCCGCACAAGCTAAGTCTCTACTAAAAAATGTGGGATCTTAGGGAATAAAAAAGGCCACCTAACGGCAGCCCTGATTAGTGAAGTAGCAATTAACTGGATATTTTGAAGCGATTAAGTTGCTGATTGAGTGACTCAGCTTGTTGCAGCGCTACTTTGGCATCGGCTAAAGATTCGGAAGAGTTCTCCAAGTTGATTTTAGTCTTGTCTGCGAGTTCATTCAGGTTACGGTCTATATCTTCGGTAACGTGAGTTTGTTGCTCAGTAGAGGTGGCGGTAGCGACTGATACATCGGCCACTTTAGAGGTTGATTCTAGGATCTGGTTTAGCGCCTCTAGCGTTTGATTGGCCAAGTCTACAGTACCCTCGGCTACCGAGGTGCCTTTGTTAATCGCTTCTACTGCTTGCATTACGCCGTTTTGCAGGGCTTCAATCATCTTTTGAATATCTTCAGTAGATTGTTGGGTTTTACTGGCTAAGTTTCTCACTTCGTCAGCCACGACCGCAAAGCCGCGTCCTTGTTCGCCAGCACGAGCGGCTTCAATAGCGGCGTTAAGTGCTAACAAATTGGTTTGCTCTGCAATGCCTCTAATTACGTCTAACACCGACGCAATGCGGTCTGAATCTTGAGATAGGCTTTCCACGACATTGGAGGCTTCTTGTACAGTGTTTGAAAGCAGGGTGATGTGCTCAACCGATTGTTTAGTAATGGTTTGCCCTTGTTCGGTTTGGGCATTTACCGAGTTTACTTCTTCGGCAGCTTGGTTAGCATTGTTAGCTACTTCGCGAATGGCTGCGGCCATTTGTGTTACCGCTGCAGCAATCATCTCTACAGATTGGTTTTGCTCTTTACTTACTTCGGTGGTTTGCTCTGATTTTTGGCTAATGCCCTCTATTGATGAGCTTAGTTCTTTAGAGTATTGGTTTACGTTGCCAATCAGCCCTTCTAGCAAGTCTACAAATTGATTGAAGCTGCTGGCTAGTTCGCCAATTTCGTCTTTGCGTTGAATCTCTAAGCGCTGGCTTAAGTCACCGTCGCCCTGCGAAATATCGTTTATTCGGTCGGTAATGCGAGTGATTGACTCGGTCAGAATTTTCGGTCCAAAGTAGGCCAGTAGGATGGATAAAACCACCGCAATAGAGGCCACAATGGTTAAGGCGCTGAGTTGTGAGTCAACCGCCTCGTTTGATTCATCTTCGATTAACTCGGCTAAGGCTTCTGCCGCTTCGGTGGCGTGATCATATAGGCCTCGTAGGTCTTCAAAGCTATGCAGGCTTTGATCTTTACTCAGAGCAATAGCTTGTTTTTTATTATTGGCTTTGAGTAAGGTAAAGACTTGAGTGCTGTCTTTCATCCAACGGTTAAAGCGTTGTGTAAAGCTTTCTAAGCCTTGGGTAGAGTCGGGATAATCGCTTAATAGGTCGTTAAACTTTTGCATTCTATCTTTCGCTTGTTGGGCGTTTTCTTGGTAGTTTTCAAACAAGCTTTGGTAGTCTTTTTCATCGGCTTCTAACGCTTCTAGTTCAGCGACTCTTGCTTGGTAAAGATCTCGGTCAGCATTTAACACCGCCGCTAATGCCGGTAATATTTTCTCTTCAACTGTTAGCAAATTGTGTGAAGTGCTCTTACCTACGTTAAACCCGATCAGTGAAACTAGTATTAGCAGTAGGGCGTTAACGGCAAAAATTACCGAGTACCTAAACCTCAAGCTTGTAAAATTCATTTATACCTTCCGACAAAATAGACACTTAATAAAAACTGTTAAATCAAGGTTGTATCAACACAAGACGCTATAAAGTTTAGTTAAGATTTATTAAAATGAGATGTTAGGTAAGGTTTTTTCTAAAAAATAGTTTATTGTTCGATTTGTTATTAGTGGCTTTGAGGTGATTTGCAGCAGTTGGTGGCAAGTATACAAAGCTAAAAGCTGGTCTCGGGCTAACTGATGAATAGCTAGTCAGTTGCCCGAAATAAATGAAGGCTTAAGAGGCGGTAGTTAATCGTAATACAGCTCATCGTCTAAGATGTCTTGCTCTATGATGTCTTCTTCAATTAATTCTTCTTCAATTAATTCTTCTTCAATGATGTCTTGTTCTATAACGTCTTCTTCAACAATGAGGTTTTCTGTTTCACAGGCATCATCCAAGTATTCGCCATCTATTGAACCGCTAACGACACCGGCCCCTCCGCCAATAGCAGCACCAGTGGCGGCTCCCTCTTTTCCACCGACAATTCCGCCAATCACAGCTCCATCTATCGCGCCATCTACCCCTTGCACAATGGTTTGATCGGTTTCGTAGTCGCAGTAAGCAAAACTAACTGAAGAAAAAACGAAGCCGAAAAGCAAAATATACTTGTTCATAAGTGTTACCGCGTAGCTGAATGTGCCGCTAGATTAAACGCGGATAAGCCGCCAAAACAGTAACATACGGTATCTATCGAGTTGCTAAATCAAACGAATCGATGGCAAGGGAGATTACCCGAGCTAAGCGGCTCGGGTGTTATGAAAGGCTTGAAGGTTACCGGCTTCTGCCTTAGCAAAAACGGCGTTTAATGCAGCTTATTGGCCAGCAATTCTTGTAAAGCGTTAGGCAGATAACTACGTAGCTGACGACTTAAGTGTTGCTGATGTTTTTGCCACAGGATCCCTAAATAAATAATGGCTAGGCCAACCAATGTAAGAGAGATAGGGAATAGCCAGCTGTCTTGGAAAACATTGTCTGCCAAATGATAGAAGTAGGCAAAGCAGCCAAAAGCACCAAATACCACAAACACTCTGCGCGCTAAAATGACTCCGCATAACATCATTGCTAGGTTAATTGAGAAGTACGCCAACTTCGCGAGTTCGCTGTCTGAATGTTGCAGGCTTAAGCCGCACCAAAAGGTAAGTACACCAAATAAGTAAATCCAAAATGCGAAGTCTTTAGAGTGACGACTGCGAATGTCTATCCAAAACGCCAGCAGTGTCATGGCTAAACCAAAGTAGAGTGATACAAGGGATCTAAACTCCCAATTGGGATGACTGCCAGTTAGCATGGCGCATATGTCCATACTCATGTACCACAGTGTTACGGCAACAGGCAGCAGCATAAACGGGTAGCGATAACGCCAGCTGAGGATTAAGCCAACCACTAAGGTAGCGAGCTCCATGTATATCCAGTGCCAATGAACATATCGGTGGTAGTCTTGATACTGATCAGAGCTTGGCCACCATCCCATGGCATGCTGAAAACCATAGGTTGCTAGCGGAGTTAAGCAAATGACAAAGGTTGCGCAAATGCCAGCAGGAATGGCATAACCTTGATGTTTAAAGCGTTGGCAGAGCATTAAGCCTAAAACTGCATACACAATGCTTATGCCTAATAAACCCCAACCTCCAAAACCTTCCCAAGCTAAATTCATGAACAAGGTCATTGCGCCAATAGCGATCAATCCGCCAAAGTAATACAGCAAATGAGTAAGATTAAAGCTAGGTGTATCTGCTTCTTGCTGCTCCAAAAACTCAAGTAGCTGGGTGGCTTGTTGGGGGCTAATAATGCCTTGTTGTGCTGCTTGCTGTAATGATTGCTGAGAAACTCTAGCCATAGCCTGTTACATCCTTTTGCTATTCAGCCTTAAGCTTGCCACTGTTTGTAAAAGAATTCTTAGAGTTTTATCAAAACTGTTGATGGCTTTAAAAATAGTGTAATGATTTGACAGCTAAGTCCTTAGGCAACTTTACTTGAAGAGTTTGCTTAATCTAGAAAGGAGTGCTGCATTGTTTAATAAGTTAAAAGCTGGGGTCATCGCTTCACTGGTATATGCAGTTTGTATAACACCTGCTATGGCACTTGATTTTACTTTTTATGCCATTAACTCAAGCCCGGCTGGTTATACCCAAAATGACCAGCAGCAAGGCTACTACGTAGAAATACTGCAGCGAGTGGCCAAACGTTTAGACCTTGTAGACCCAAAGGTTGTTATTGCGCCGTATCCACGAATAGTGAATGCATTGATTCGCAATCAAGATGGCGTGGTGGTTACCTGTTTGTTCCCCAATGAAAGCTTTACTGAAAATATTTACCAACCCCGAAAGGTGGCCAGTTTTCAAACATCAATTGTCAGCCTGCCTGGTGCGCCGATTAATTGGGACAATTTAGCAGGTAAAAAGATTGGTACCTTGCGTGGTGCTAGTAAAGTGTATGGCGAAATTTTTCATCAAGCAGTCGAAGATGAACAACTAAAACTGGTAGCAATGTCTAGCTATTCTCAAGCCTTAAAGATGCTTGAAGCCAAGCGTATTGATGGTTTTGCTGGAAGTTTAGGGGTGATTTTAAGCTTGGCTGAACAGCAGCAGCTAGCTTTGGCTGCGCCAGCAAACATTACTAAACGCGATTCCATGATTACCATCTCGGTATCTCCCTCGGTAAAAAATGGTAATGAGGTGGTGGCGCAAGTAGATGAAATAATTCAACAAATGATAGCCAGTGGAGAGATTCAAGATATTGTAGAGCGTTATCTTCCTGATGAAATTCAACAGCGTTAATCGGCGTCATGTTCAGGGCGAAGGCCTAGTTAGCTACTCCAGCGGTAATACTTAAGCTAAGCCATATTGGCCTTTTATCTATCCAGCTCTACTACACTTAGGTGACGTTTTGATGATTGCTGGCTAACGGAGCGGCTGATGATACGACGCTATTTTTGGATGATAATGAGTGTTGGATGGCTGAGCATTGGCAGTGCTTTTGCTGCTGATTTGTGGGTGGGTAAGGTGTGCCCTGTGACTTACCAGCAAAATACGCTCGGTATTTTGGTGTTCTCTGAAGCTTGGTTCCACAGTGGTCGCCAACAAGCTTCATACATTGCTAGAGACAATGCTACTGGGGTTGGCCTCGAGATCCATCTATTTGCTAACCGATTGGGGGAGGTAGAGCTGGAGAATCAGGCGCAATGTACTCAATATCGCATGTTGCAAATTCGCACCACCAATCGGCGTTTGCTTGATGATGAACGCCAAGCCCAAATAGACGCACCATTACATTTTGTTGAACCATTTTACGATGCATCGCCGCTTGAGCATGGCGCTGGCATGCATAACACCCCCAGCGATACCAGTGATAAACCTTGGAGTTCACCGCCAAAACGGGCGTCCACTTTGGCTATCTACGATACGCCATTTGTCTCAGATGCCTTGGGTAAAGAGGGGGAAGACATTCAAGTGGAGTTTGAAACCTGCGTTGTGTGTCAACGAGATAGCGGATTTGACAGTATTCTCTCTTGCGGGCGTTGGGGTTATAGCCGCGAATATATGGACGAAAACACCGGCTGGGCCGAGCCTGAGTTTCATGGCACTGAATGTTTAAATAGCCCAAGTCGCCATTACCAAGAAACAGTGAGTTTATCGGAAGAGTTTCCCTACAGTTATTGGTTAGATTGGCGTTAGCGTTAGCTATCTATATGCGGATACTTACGCCGATAACGGGCTAACATGCTTTGATTGCCTAGTAAGCCGCCTTGATGGATATACAAGGTAGGAATACTACTGTTTTGCTCACTCAAAAAGTTATCTAGGCATTGCCAACCAATAGGGTCGTAGAGTAATTCAAACTCAATCTGTGTTTGTTGTTTGAGCGTAAGCCAGGTTTGATAGTGTTCTTTATACAGCTTTCCAAAGTGGTACTTTTTAGGTCGCGGTAAGATATGTGGGTGGGTATTGGTATTGCTGTTCAATTGGGTAAACTGCAAACGTAAGTAGTCTTCATCACCTACACAAGCACAGCTAAATACTTCGATGCAGGGATTCATTTGGCTAAAGTACTCACTTAAAAATAAGGCTGTGGTACCGGTACCTGCCGGTAACATGACATTTAACGGACCAATGTTTTGCTCGTGCTGCCATTGTTCAATTTCTTCTGCCAGCATCACTACGCCTTCTCTGGCGTATTCGCAACGTCCGCCTTCGGGAACCAGTAATTGCTGAGGAGACAAACTGGGTCGAACAATGCGCTGCATAAAATCATCTAAGTTGGCTTGTTGCTGTCCTTGCAGGGCACTCACCTCAATAATTCTTGCGCCTAAGTCAATCGCTGCTTGATAGTTACCGCATGGGTTTTGTTGTAACCAACTAGGAATATGATCGACATAAAACTCACACTTCCAGTCATTTAGTTGTGCTAGCGCAGCTAAAGAGTATAAAGAGTTTGCCTGTGCGGAACCGCTGCCTACAAGGGTGCTAATACCTTCTTGTGGGTGTTTGAGAAAGTGATAAAACTTGCGGGCTTTGTTACCCGAAAATTGCGGGTGCAACAAATCGTCGCGCTTAACAAATACCGAGTGTTGGTTAAACGTAACGGCTTGCACAGGAGAAGGTTTAAACAAACAAGTACCTGAACTGTAACAACGTTAGTTTTTAGTTTACGTTGAGGATTTTAAACTGAAAAGTAAAAACTAAGTTTGCGCTTGTTTGAGGCGTAAAAATTAGCGTTTTGTCATTATTACATCAAAGTGTGAAGATTTGGTGACAAAAATTCCCCTGTTAAATGATCCTCTTAAAATATTGACGATCATATCGCGATCACCACTGCAGCCCAGCAATGGCGGGAAAAGTTAGATTTATGTGGATGATGACTAAAAGCTAACAAATAAAAATAGGAGCCTTTGTTGAATTTTCACTTGTCAATGAGAGTAACAACTGCCTATTTGAATCAGCGCGATATAATTCACTGAATTAGGTGGATTATTCCAAACAGCTTTTCCCACAAAAACAGTGCACAAAGCTGTGGATAAAATTCTCTATCCAGTGAACTCAGTGGCTTGCAGCGGATCCGATTTTAGCGTCAATATTGTCACCTAAAATTAGTAAAAAATTCTTTTTTGCTGCTTCTTCGTTAAGGTCCGTTGACATTTTTCTGTTAGTTAAAATAAATACAAAAATAGAACGATTGGAGCGCTCAAATTTTCTCTTATAACAAATGAAACAACATCATCAAAAAGCACGAATATGCTAAGTGTGGATTTAAGTTATTGATATTAATGGCGCTTATTTGTAGCCGAAAAACGGTCTTAAGTGCCCAAAGCCTGCTTAGTATCTAGCTGATTGAGCGCCGCAATGTGAATCGGCTACTGTAAACCGATGAGTTAGGCCAGCTAAACTACCAAGTTTTAACAAGTTTATTGTTCAATTTGTTGATTACGCTGTTTTCTATTTTCTAGATGAATTGGTTGCACAGACTCAGTAAATGTTAACAACTTGCGCTTTTGTGAATAAGTTTACGAGAATAGTGGGGGATTATCCCAAGGTATTGAAATTTGTTTGGCCTAAACAACCCCTGTCTGTAAATCATTGGTTTATAGGATCCGGTTTGCTGATTACGCTTATTGACATTTGTGAGCAACAAGACTGTGGTTAAGTAAAGGAGTCGGGTAAAGTAGCCCTTTACGGAGGTGCAATGAAACAAATACATCAACTACTGGCAGATGGCCAAACTAAACAACAAGTTTATGAATATGCTGAACAGCAGCAATGGAATTTACGTAAGGTTACTAAAATATTGGCCAGTGAGCCTGAACCTGGTTCATTAAAGCTTTACGCAAAACCTAAAGCGCTGTTGTTAGCAGTGCTGCAGTTTATGGTGTTAAGCAAGTTAGTTTTTGGTTTTATGGTTGCTGAGCAGGTCAGTGGTCAATTATTGTTGGCGCTGCTAATGCCAGCACTTGTGCCATTGCTGATTATTTTTATGATTTATAAAAACGCGCCAAATGGCTATTTATTGCTTATGGTGTTTGCAGGTTTTTCTGTCTACCAAAGCTTGCCCTACATCTTTCAGGTAGAAGGCATGATTAATGTGGTGTTAAGCGCAGTGTTTGCCGGCTTTACGTTCTACCTAAAAAAACGACTATTTCCTTTTCAAAATTTGTTTCATACAGCAATTACTGGCCGAGGCCACTATATTTACCAACAAGCGCCTATAGTGGATATAAACGATGATGAAAAAGAGTAACCAGCTTGCTTAAGCGTTTACAACTGCTGATTCCACCGCCGGTATGGTTACTGTTGTCGGTGGGTTTAGCCTATTTGTTAGCAACCTTTAGCCAAGGCGGGTTTGTTCCTGTAATGCCGAGTTGGCTGGTCAACCTGCAGTGGCCGTTAGTGATACTGGCCAGTTTAATTGCTGTGATGAGTGTGTGGGGTTTTGCTAAAAAACACACTACCATTAATCCTCATCATCCTGAGCGCAGTAAGCACCTGGTGATTAATGGGTTATACCGTTATAGCCGTAATCCCATGTATTTGAGTTTGTTGCTGTTACTGATTGCGTGGTGTTTACACCTACAAGCTTGGTTAAGTTTACTAAGCTGTATTATGTTCATTGGCATCATCAATCAGTTGCAAATAAAACCTGAAGAAAAAGCGCTTAAACTGCACTTTTCCGAACAATACCTACAATATTGCCGCAAAGTTAGGCGCTGGTTGTAATAAAACTCGGCCAATTTAGGTTTTATTAGCAGTGAGTTATGCCAGATCAACTTGGTAATTTCCGCCCTTACGTTACACTACAGCAATCATATAATGTGATGTTGATCTCCTTTTGTTCAGCTGAAAAGCTTTGCAGCCTTGCTGTTATGCGGCGGACTAGGGATAACTAGCACAGATTTTTTAGAGTAAGCTAAAACATGGCTAATCCAATTTCAGCGCGCAAAGCTTGGGTGAAGGGATCTTTACCTCTCGCCGAATACGCCGCTTCTTGTACCGAAGCTCAACTACAGGGCTTATCTCCACAACTGCGTAACTTGCGTCAAAATGGCGTAGACGCGTTAGTTGTACCGGTTCATTGGCGCTATATTGCGCCATTTAGTGCAGAGCAATTAAGCCAAGCGAGCTGCTGGTCGTCACTGCAGCGTTTATCTGCACATTTGGTGTCTCATGGCTTTAAGCTGCAGTACCAATTGTTTTTCTCGTCTGATACTCAGCAAGGTGTAGAGCAACGCCTACCAGATTGGTTTTGGGGTTCTATGCTGGCCAAGTTGCCTGCAACGCACTCTGCCGATGCGATTAAGTATGTAAACCAATATGGCCGCGACAATACTCAAAGCCCGAGCCTATGGGCTGAAGCTGGTTTAATCGACATGTTTAGCCAATGGATGAGCAGCTTTGCTGAGCATATGGCTGAGTTTGCCCCTCGTTGCGACGCCATTTTGTTAGGTCTTGGCCCAAATGGTGATGCTTGCCTCCCTTGGGGGGAGCGCGATGGCCAACCGATTTACCAAAGTTTTAGCCCTACTGCGTTAGCGGCGTTAGCGACAGATATGAAATTGCAATATGGCTCGCAAGACGCATGGCTAAGCCTTTGGGAATTAAACGGTGAAGCGCCGTGGCAAGAGCAGTTAGTCGATAATTTACAGCGCTGCTATCAGGCTAAAACTACCAACACCTGTTTTAAAGAATTTAATACTTGGTATGCCGAAAACTGGCAAGGCTATGTGGGTAAAATGCTGGCTCAAGCAAATACTCGCTTCACTAAAGCGTGGGCGCATAGTCAGTTATGTTTGAATATTCCGTTCCCAGAGTTAACGGCGAGTGAGCACCCGTGGTTAGGTTGTTTAACCGGTCTTAATCCTCAGCCCTGGTTGGAGCGTACACAGTTACTTGATTACCAAATTGAGCAACTGGAATGTTGGCATAAAAAAGCTGATGGCCGCTTATTAGTGGTTGCTACTGGGGCAGAATCTAGCCATGCCACCCGAGTTAACCAAGCCTTAATCACGGCGATGCGAAAGCTAAAAATTCCGGCATTGGTTCAAAACTCTCAGCCGCTAGCGTTGTCTAGCCACCCCGGCTGGGATCAGCTGTATCATTCGGTGCTGCATGGCAGTGCTTTTGATGGTTGGATATTTAACGACATGTCGCAGCTTAATGAGCAAGCGATAGTGAAAGGGCGTTTATCGCAGCTTAATAAGTTTAAGTACCAAATTACTGAAACCAAGCAATTGGGTAAAAAGCAGTTCCGCGTAATGGGGCCGCTACACCTTAAAGTGGCTAACCAAAAGCAAATGCTTGATGAGGAAAACTGGAAGCTGTTTGAAGCACAGTTGCGCCAGTTGCGTAGTATTGGTGTTACCGCTATTTCTACCGACATTTGGTGGGGTTTGGTTGAAGGTGACAAACCGGGCAAGTTTGATTGGAGTTATTACGATCGCGTAGTGGCATTGCTAAAACGCTTAGGTTTACAGTGGGTGCCGATTTTGTCGTTCCACCAAGCAGGTGGCAACGTAAACGACGACTTTATGCAGGCTATTCCACTATGGCTATGGGGCCGTTTGCTAGAAAGCAACGACCAGCTTAATTCGGTACAAGATCTGCAATACGTATCTGAAACTGGCGATGCTTCCATGGAGTATGTCTCGCTGTGGGCCGACGAGTTTGTTATGCCTTATTACCAGCGATTTATGGAAGCCTTTAAACAGCATTTCATCAACCAAGCCGGTTTAATGGATGAGATTAACGTCAGTTTGGGTCCTGCCGGTGAATTGCGTTACCCAAGCTACAACTCTCATGACTGGGGTAATTACCCTAACCGCGGCACCTTGCAGTGTTACAGCCGTTTAGCTAAACAAGACTGGCTAAACTACCTTAAGCAGAAATACCATAGTATTGCCGCGCTTAATGGCAGTTTTGGTTTTACTTGGGAAAGCTTTGAAGAAGCCGAAATCCCAGATGCTGAGTGGCTATTTAGCCACAAGCGTTATATTCACAATGCTTGGGCTCGCGAGTTTTTAACTTGGTACCACAAAGCCTTGGTGGCTCACGGTAGACGCATATTTGAAAACGCCTTAAGTGTGTTTGACGATGACGCTTTTGGACAGGTACCGATTGGTATTAAGATCCCGGGTATTCACTGGGTAGTGAGCGACCCTGAGTTGCCGCGTGCAGCTGAGATAACCGCTGGCTTAATTGCGGTGCACCCCACCTTAAGCAGCACTAACCAACAAGAGTACTTAGGTTTACTTAAAGCCTTGTTACCAGAAGGTAAGCAGTCTCGTGCTGCGATTCACTTCACCTGTTTAGAGATGATAAACAAGGATTACGAAGGTTATTCACGCGCTGCTGATTTGGTGGATTGGATGGCCGATGCCGCCGACGAATGCCAAGTATCGTTAATGGGCGAGAATGCCTTAGCGGGTGAGTTGTACGGCGAACAAGGTTGGAAGCAAATGGCGCGCGCCTTAACCCGCGCACCAGGCTACGACGGTTTAACTCTGTTAAGGATGCAAAACTTCTTTGACGACGAGCCGACGCCAATGCGAGAGCTTAAAAAGCTGATTAACCGCATTTCCTAAGGTTTGGTTCGCTAACTGATTAAGCGCAGTAACTTAACTGCGCTTTTTTTATGGCTGATGGTTGCTGAACGTCGGCAGTCAATTTAGCAAAGCTTAAGTAGTGTTGGTGGTCGACATAGGGCCCAAAAGGCGCAATAGCATGGTAACCATGTTTGATATAAAACTGCACCGCGTGAGTATTGGCTTGGCGAGTGGCTAAATTTATTTGTTGGTAGCCAAAGGCCAAGGCTGTTTGTTCTAACTCCTGCAATACCAGTTTACCAGCTCCCCGCTGGTGAGAGTAGACCCGCTTTATCTCACAAACACCGGGTTGTAAGTAACGAAACCCGCCACAAGCAATAGCTACACCATTGCGTTTAGCTAACAAGAATACTGCTTTGTCATCGTAAAACTCGCCTTCATCAAAGCGCTCAAAAGCGGGGTTTCCAGTTAATTTAAGTAAAGAAGCTGACAGCGCATCGATTAATTCTCTACTTTGAAAACTCTTGGGATCTGCACGACAAATTTCTATCATTGTTTTATCAAAAATTTAATCATTACATACAATTAATTAATGCTAGTCTTACTAACGAATGTTGCAGCTTGGTTAAACCTAAATGATCTTTTCCTTACTTATCGAGTGGTTAATTGAGCTGTAATATTGGGGTTTGTTGGGTTTTTAATCTGTTAATGGTGGTTTGTTTGATTTAATCATCCATTTGTTTGCTTCTGTTTGCAGTAAAGTGCGTCGCAATTAAAGCTTGGGAGGATTTATGATAACGATTGAGTTGCTGGTGGTATTAGCGGCCATATTTTTAGGTGCACGTTTAGGCGGCATTGGTATTGGTTTTGCGGGTGGTTTAGGGGTATTGGTATTAACCCTAGGTTTAGGCATGACCCCGGGCACCATTCCTATTGAAGTGATCCTCATTATTATGTCGGTGATTGCGGCAATTGCAGCAATGCAAGTAGCCGGTGGTTTACAGTTTTTAGTGAATATTGCCGAACGGGTATTACGCAGTAATCCTAAGCAAGTGACCTTTTTAGCGCCAATAGTGACCTATGTAATGACCTTGTTTGCCGGAACGGGACATACTGCTTTCTCTACTTTACCTGTGATTGCCGAAGTGGCTAAAGAGCAGGGTATTCGCCCGTCTCGCCCTTTAAGTATTGCGGTAGTCGCCTCGCAAATTGCGATTACTGCTTCGCCTATTTCGGCGGCAGTAGTATTAATGAGCGGTATGCTTGAAGACAAAGGTGTGGGTTATATAAGCCTGCTAATGATTTGTATCCCTGCCACGTTTATGGCTTGTATGGTTGGCGCTTTTGTTGCCCAGTTTATGGGAAAAGAGCTGAAAGATGATCCAATCTATCAAGAGCGCTTAGCCCATGGTTTGGTGAGCAAACGTGAGAAAACAGCCGAGCAATTACCGGCAAGTGCTAAGCGTTCGGTTATGATTTTCTTAGTGGCGATTGTTGCAGTTGTGTTTTACGCCACCGCGATTAGCGATGCTGTAGGCTTAATTGAAAACCCTACTTTGCCGCGTAACGAAGCAATTATGGTATTCATGCTAACTGCTGCGACTGCTATTGCGATGTTCTGTAAAGTAGATACTGGCGAAGTGGTTAACGCTGCTACTTTTAAATCGGGTATGAGTGCCTGTGTATGTGTGCTGGGTGTAGCTTGGTTGGGCGATACTTTTGTATCTGGTCATTTAGAAGAGATTAAAGCCTTATCGGGTGGTTTGTTAGAAGAACACCCTTGGATGCTGGCGCTTATTTTGTTCTTCGCTAGCATGCTTTTGTATTCTCAAGCCGCTACCACAGCAGCCTTAATGCCGTCTGCCTTTATGTTAGGGGTAAGCCCAGAAGCGGCAATTGCCTCTTTTGCAGCAGTTAGCGCACTGTTTGTATTGCCAACTTATCCAACCCTATTGGCGGCGGTAGAAATGGATGATACTGGTTCTACTCGTATTGGTAAGTGGGTATTTAACCATCCTTTCTTTGTTCCAGGCGTGGCCACTATTACTAGCTCAGTTATCCTTGGCTTTATATTGGCTGGTATTATTTTATAAGCGCTTGGCTGTTTCCTAAGCAAGGCTTAGTAGAATGAACAATAACGCTCAATATGGTCTGACTATATTGGGCGTTTTGCTTTAAGACGATTAGGTGTTTATTCGTTGAATGGTGGTGTTTCTTGAACCCGAGCTACGTTTATTGGGGTCATAAAAGGTTTCTACTATCTCAAACCCTGCCTTTCTCATCATGCCGCCAGAGGCGAGATTTTCTTCATGGCGCTCTATATATACTTTGCTGCATTGTTGTAAACCCGCGAGGCGAACTGCCTCTTTAAGCAGTTGGCTACCGAGGCCTTTCCCGCTTTGGCTCGCCGCAATGACCACATCGTTTATATAAGCAATGTTTGATAAGTCATCATATTGGTTTAGTTTTTCAGGACACGCCTGTTTAAAAATCAGAATCGCAAAACCGACAATTGCCTTATCTTCCAATAGAACAGCCACAGCATCTCCATTAGCGATAAGCGTAAATTGTTGGTTAATGCTTTCTTCAGTGATGTAATTCCACGGGTTCGGCCCTTCGGTGAGCAATAGTTCTTTCATGGATTGAAAGTCGGTGTTCAGTAGCTCTCGAGAGCGAATGTTCAAATGGTGGTACTCCTTATAAAGCGCGGCTTATGCTGAAACATCATCGCCCAGAGGTGTCCCAAAAAATAGGCTGCATCATTGGCTGAGCAGCGAGGGTATCTCCGGTAACCTTAGCCATAGACCCTTTGTTGATTTCCCTTATTCTCCAAGCCTCTGGCATGGTGAGTAAATCAGGGTAAGGAGTGAGAAGGTTGGTGGTGATAAAACCTCTTGATGCGTAATAAGCAGGATACCCAAGTACCAGTACCGCATCTACAGAAAGTGTTTCTAAGTGGGCTATCCCTGACTCAATAAGCTCTTTGCCAATACCTTGATTATGGTATTCAGGCACTACACCAATAGGGGCTAACAAATAGCACTTTTTATCAGGATGCTCCTTAAATATAAACTGAGAGAATAAGATGTTACCCACAATCTTGTTGTCACGTTCAATATTGAATGAAATTGTTTCTGAAAGGCAAAGAAGTTCTTCCGCTAGTGTGGCGATTTGTTCCCCCTCAGATTCTCCAAATGCTCGTCGATGAAGGTTTATGATGGTTTCGTTTGTCATTTCGGTGTTCTCTATAGTCAGCAGCTTGGTTAATCTGCGCAGGTTAGGGGGATTATACGCGAACATTTAGCTTAATTAAGGATAGTGTTTTACAGCTTAAACTGCCTTGGTTATTTGTGAATCAATAGGGTATTTGTGAAGGATAAAGCCGGAAGGATGTAGGCCATGGAGTAGTGTGCGTGAAAATGGCTGAGTCACCTTTTTTTGTTGCTGTTAGCTAATAATTCCGTTTAGATATTATCGGGCTCACTGCAACTACTTAGCAGATACCATATACTATTAAGCAACTATTCAAACTACCTTCTTTATTGAGTGAATAATGGAAGTCGAGCTACTCGAAATTCGAAACTTTATCAGCCAATACCCGCCCTTTGATGAGTTGCCCGAAGAAGCCCTCATTGAAGTGTCTAAAAGTGTTGAAATCTCTTACTACCGCGCTGGCAGTATGATCATTGAGTTTGGTGACAAAATTCATGATTTGTTCATGATCCGTAGTGGGGTGGTGGAGATTTATCGTCGTAATGGCGAGCTGTATAACCGGCTTGATCAAGGCGGTGTTTTTGGCCAAATGGGGCTGTTAACCAGCAATAAGGTTCGTTTTCCTGCCAAGGCGATTAAAGACACGCTGCTGTATTGTATTCCAGAAAACATTTTTGAAGATTTTTGCGAGCGTTACGATGTATTTGCCGACTTTGTGGAAGTAGAAGGCACTATTCGTTTACAGCAGGCGGTTGAAGAAAATAGTGATGACGCGAACTCCTTAACCACCTCAAAGGTTAAAACCATTCTCAGTGGCGAGCCTGTGATGCTAGCGTCCACCACGACTATTCAAGACGTTGCCACTACAATGGCCGAAGAGAATGTTTCTGCGGCGCTGATTAATGATCCAAATCTTACCGATGAAGGCGGAGATAGTTTTGTTGGCATTATTACCCAGCGTGACTTATGTGCCAAAGTGATAGCGCAAGGTTTAGACGTTGAAACCCAAGTAGTAGAGGTGATGTCTACCGAGCTAATATCTTTGGATCACAACGCCTATATTTTTGAAGCAATGCTACTAATGCTTCGCTATAACGTACACCACTTACCGATCCTGAAAAATAAGCAACCAATTGGTTTAATTGAAGTGAGCGATATTATTCGTTATGAATCTCAAAATAGCTTATTGATTGTAAGCAGCATTTTTCAGCAAAATAGTATCGAAGATTTGGTGCTATTGTCGCACCAGCTAAAAGACTGTTTTGTACGAATGATTAACGAAGATGCCAACTCCCATATGGTGGGGCGGGCGATGTCGGAAATTGGCCGAAGCTTTAAACAGCGCTTGCTAGAGCTCGCAGAAGAAAAGCTAGGGCCACCGCCCATTCCCTATTGTTTCTTAGCTTTAGGCTCTATGGCGCGAGATGAACAGCTGATTGTTACCGACCAAGACAATGCGATTATTCTCGACAATGAGTATCAAGAAGCTGAGCACGGCCAATATTTTGATGAGCTTGCCAAGTATGTATGTGACGGCCTAGCCGCTTGTGGTTATACCTATTGCACCGGCGACATTATGGCCACTAATCCAGAGTATCGAAAAACCCAAAGCCAATGGGAAGAGTGTTTTGCAGATTGGATTGATAACCCTAATCCTCAAGCCTTGCTGAACTGCTCTATCTTTTTTGACCTTAACGGGGTGTATGGCAGGCCTAAATGGGCTGAGCAGCTCAATGCGTTTATTTTAAGAAAAGCCAAAAAGAATAACCGTTTCTTAGCGTGTTTGGCCAGAAACGCCCTAAATCGAACTCCACCGCTCGGCTTCTTTAAAGACTTTGTGATGGAGAAAGATGGACGGCACAGAAACTCAATAAACTTAAAACGACGCGGTACTGCGCCTTTAGCCGATCTTATTCGAGTGCACGGGTTGGCAATTGGTTCTCAATCTCAAAACTCGTTTGACCGCCTGGAAGATATTATTGAAGCGGGGATTTTGCCGCCTTCAAAGGGTAAAGACCTACAGCATGCTATGGAGTTTATTTCTTTGGTGCGTATTCGACATCAAGCCTTAGACATAGAGTCTGACCAAGAGCCTGATAACAATATTGAGCCAGAGAACATGTCTGATTTTGAAAGGCGGAATCTAAAAGATGCCTTTTTGGTATTAAGCAGTGCGCAAAACTTTTTGAAGTTTCGCTACACCGCCAACAGCATGCAGCAGGGTAAATAATGCCCAATATTAACAATCAAGAAATCTTAAACTGGCAGGCCTTTTTAAAGATTAAGGCCGCGGAAAGCAAAGATAAGCGCTTAATTCATTTTTATAATGCCAGTACTTACGATGCAGAAACCAAAGTTAAAGATATTGATTTTGTTGCTCTAGATTTTGAAACCACCGGTCTAGACGCCAAAAAGAATAGCATTATTAGTATTGGTTTAGTGCCATTTACCTTGCAGCGCATTGCTTGCAGAGAGGCTAAGCATTGGTTTGTAACGCCAGAAGATAAACTTCAAGAAGACTCGATTGTGATTCATGGCATTACCCACTCCGACTTAAAAGGTGCGCCTAGCTTGTTGCGTATTTTGGAGCAATTATTGGATGAGTTGGCCGGCAAAGTGGTGGTGGTGCATTACCGACGTATTGAGCGTGATTTTTTACACGCCACACTGCGCGGATTAATTAACGAAGGGATTATTTTTCCTTTGGTGGACACCATGCAAATTGAAGCTGACATTCAAGCGGCTCGGCCTAAAAAGGTGATTGACTGGTTTAAAAAGCAGCAAGCGGTGTCTATTCGTTTAGGTAGCAGCCGAACACGTTATAACCTGCCTACTTATCCTCCGCACGACGCATTAACCGACGCTATTGCCACGGCTGAGTTACTGCAAGCGCAAATTCACCATCATTTCAGCCCAGATATGCCCATCAATAAGTTGTGGTTATAAAATCTGCGCTACAAAAGCGAGGCAATAAAAAAGCCGAGTGACCTAAGTCATTCGGCTTTTTTGTTTTCAATGGTTAACGATTAACCAAGGCGTTTCTCTGTGCGCAAACCCATTAACAAGCTGATACACATTACCAATAAAATAATGGTGAATGGCAAGGCTGTTGAAATGGCGCCGGCTTGTAAGGCTTGAATGGCTTCTGTGCCACCTACCCATACTAGAGCGGCAGCAATAGCGCCTTCAATAGTGGCCCAAAATACACGCTGAGGAACAGGCGCATCTACTTTACCACCAGAGGTAATGCTATCGATGACCAGTGAACCTGAGTCAGACGAGGTAACAAAGAACACCAATACCAATACCACAGCAAGCAGAGATAAAATGCTGCCCATTGGTAATGCATCAAACATTTGGAACATAGCCAGTGGTACTTCGGTTAGGCCATCAGCGCCTAGGGTACCTACTTTATTAACGATTTGATCAATCGCAACACCACCAAATACAGACATCCATAAAGTGGTTACTACCGTTGGAACGATAAGTACTGCAGTAACAAATTCACGAATTGTACGACCACGTGAGATACGTGCGATGAACATACCAACAAATGGGGACCATGAAATCCACCATGCCCAATAGAACACTGTCCAGCCGTGCATCCACGCTGAATCTTCACGACCAATTGGGTTACTCAGTGGAATAATGTTTTCTAGGTATCCCATTACCGTAGTAGGTACGGTGCCCATAGATACTGCAAATGTTACCAGAGCAACAAATACCACCAAGGCAAGTGCTAACACCATGTTTATGTTACTAATGACTTTAACGCCGCCGTCAATCCCACGAACAACCGATACTACCGCTAACAAGGTTACCAAGAAGATGATACCAATTTGCATCAGCAAGCCGTTGTCTAGGCCAAACACGTGGTGGAAGCCACTGGCTGCTTGTTGAGCGCCAAGCCCTAGCGAGGTGGCTAAACCAAACAAAGTGGCAAGCACTGCTAATATGTCAACTACGTGCCCAGGCCAGCCCCACGTGCGGTCGCCCAAGATTGGGTAAAACACCGAGCGCATAGAAAGCGGCAAGCCTTTGTTGTAAGCAAAAAAGGCTAACGACAGTGATACCACGCCATAAATGGCCCATGGGTGAAGTCCCCAGTGGAACATGGTGGCACCCAGTGCTAATTTTGCAGCTTCTGGGGTGTTGGCAGTCACATTAAGAGGGGTTTCGTACCAACCTGTAAAGTAGGCAACGGGTTCAGCGACTCCCCAAAACATTAGGCCAATGCCCATGCCTGCAGCAAATAGCATGGCTATCCACGACAGCATTGAGTAATCCGTTTTAGCTTCATCACCACCGAGGCGAATTTTACCAAACGGAGAGACAATCATAGCCAAACAAAAAATGACAAAAATATTAGCAGACCACATAAATAGGCCGTCAAATGCGCCAATAATTTTCCATTTAATTCCGTCTAATGCGGCTTTGGATACTTCTGGGTCAACCAGTAATATAGCGATTAAAAATATGCCGATTAAAGAGGCGCTAATCCCAAAAACAGGGTTATGTACATCAAACCCCCATTTCTGAACATTATCCTGTCCTACGGTGTAATCAGTATTATCAATACTGTATTTATCTTTATTGGTATTCATTAATCCTCGTTTAGCACAACTTCCATGCGATTTTGTAAACGTAGTTTACTGTATTGAACGGCAATTTTCCGCTTATTCTGAAGACAATAAGAGCCGATATTACTGTCTAGATCATAGACAAGAAATTCTTGAGGGTAGGTTTTAATCAGGTATTAGAGCATCCAGTAAGGCTATTTCGTTTAAGAAATCACCTGTAAAGGCGCGATACTCATCGCTTGTCTAAGCCTGAACATTTAGCCTAAGTAGGCTTTGTGAAGGTTTAATGAATGTTAATTGGAGCAATATCCTGCTAGGTCAATTGCTTAGGGTAACAACAAAAGGCCTTAAGCTTATTTATCCTTATTGGCGATAATATCGCTAAGAGCATGTTCTGGCATATCTAATATCTCTACCAAAATAATAAATAGATCTGTGGGTAGGGTGCCTGCATACACCTTACTGCGCAGGTTACCTTCTTTCATTTCTATATCGCGTTTGGCCAGTTCGTCTGATAAATATTTATACTGAACCCCTTTTAATTGCATCGCCGAACGAATATATCGCTTAATACTGTCTTTATAAGGCTGCAAGGCTTGTCGATTTCTAATACTCTGTTCTGGGTTCATTGCTCTTCGGGCGCTTATAATTTTTGATAACTTGCAACGAATGTTAGTAAACGTTGACACAAGAGTCAAACTTGCTATATTTGTTAGCTATAACTAACATATAAGGAAACGTTATGTCGTGGAATTCAGCATCACTTGAATTACTTGCTAAGGCTCATCCTGATTGGACAGTAGATAATGACGGTGGCTGTTTGTGTATCACCAATGATGAAGGCATTGATGCCTTTGCTTACATTGGCGAGCAACAAATGCTTATTGAAGTTGTGCTATTTGGCTGCGATGTCGTAACAGACAGTGCCAAACTGAATGCCTTGATTTTACGCTCTCATCACTTATTACCGTTATCGGCCATTGGCATTAAGCATATTGGTGATCAAGATTACTACATCGCATTTGGCGCCTTATCAACTAAGAGCCTAGATGAAGTAGTAATAGAAGAGATAGAAACGCTTTATTCAAATGTTAGTGAATTTGTCGAATTGTACAGCGAGTTTACCCAGTAGGAGAGAACAGTATGAGCTTGAAACGAATTTGGAACGCACTTCGAGGCGCAACCAATGAAGGCTTGGAAGCAGTGGCAGACAGCCAATCTATGCGTATCTTAGATCAAGAAATGCGCGATGCTAAATCAGAGCTTGAAGCCTGTGATCGCAACCTAACCACTATTATGGCTAAACGTAAGTTAGCGCAAACTAAAGTCGAAAGCTTAACGTCAGACATTGACACTTACACCAACCATGCGGTTGCAGCAAGTGAGAAAAATGACGACGCTCTAGCTTTAGAATGTGCAGAGCGAGTAGCCAACTTAGAAGTGCAATTAGCCACTGAGCAAGAGATTTACAACAGTTACCTAAATACCGAAACTTCGCTTAAAGCGAATATTGCGACTGCTAAAGCTAGCGTTAAGCGTTTAGGTATTCAAATTGACCAAGTAAAAGCGACTGAGTCTTTGCAAAAAGCTCAAGTTGCCGGTTCTTCGCACCATGTAGGCGCTAACTCTAAAGTGAAAACGGCTTTAGATAGCCTAGAGCGAATTAAAGAAAAACAAGCGCTACGCAGCGCTGAATTGTCAGCAGCCGAAGAGTTAGCGGCTGAAGATAGCGGTAGCAGTTTAGACGCAAAATTGAAGCAAGCGGGCATTGAGTCTGGCGGTCAATCTTCAGGTAGTGATAAGCTTAAGCAGATACTGGCCCAAAAACAGGCAAAATAAGTGCTGCTTTATAAAGTGCGCCGAATATTTTCGGCGCTTTTTTTTCGTGCTAATGGCACCGCAATAGCCCTGTCGGTGCTATTTTATGTGCTAATTTCCTACTTCAGTTTAATGTTGGTAGGCGAGCATGACCTCATCAACAGTGAAACCTTTCTTTATTGGATGGTCGTTACCGCTTCTACAGTAGGTTACGGCGATTTTGGCCCGTCAACTCCCTTAGGGCGACTTATTGTTAGCTTGTGGGTAATCCCCATTGGCATCAGTATTTTTGCCATTGTGGTGACTAAAGCCGGATTTATCATCAACGACATCTACACCAAAGGAGCGCGAGGCCATCGCATGCTGAAACTATCAAATCATACCGTTATTATTGGTTGGAATGGCAATAGAACACTGCGTTTAATTGAGTTGCTTAAGGCGTCTACCAACGGCTCTTCAGACTCAATTCTATTGTGTGTAGATAGCGAGATAGAAAACCCCTTACCCGGGCAAATAGAGTTTGCTCAGGTTGATTCATATTCTCATGCAGAAACAATGGCGCGGACTAATTTGGCGGAAGCCAGCCGAATTATTATCGATACCGACCAAGACGATGTCACGCTAACCTGTGCATTGTATTGCGCCAAACTTAACCCTAGTTGCCACAAAACCGCGTATCTACAAGACCAAACCGTTGCCGACTTATTGCGCAGCCATTGTCCTAAAGTAGAAGTTATTCCCTCGGTAACGGTTGAGATGCTGGCGCGTTCGGCAATGGATCCTGGCTCTGCGCAAGTTCATCAGCAGCTGTTGGATACCACCCATGGTATGACCCAATATTCGGTACAGTATGCAGGCTCTGCCTCAATTGAGTTTGCCGCTGTATTTCGTCATTTTAAAGAAGATTTACAAGCCACTATTATCGGTTTTAAAGCTGCCGGAGATAGCCAGCTACAGTTAAATCCCAGTTTAGATACTCAGCTACATCAGGCCGACTCGTTGTATTACATTGCCGAGCGGCGCTTAAGTGACGCTGAGTGTTTTAACTTCAACAATGGATAAACACCATGTTTAAGTCTTTGTTTAAAAGAAATAAACCCCAAACAGATAAGTATGCGGGAACACCTAATGTGATGGGGCTTAAGTTAGGCGGTAGCTTTGAGCTAGACGCCTTAGCGCTTAGGCTAGTGATGGCTGATATGGTAGTGAGCAAAGTAGCCGCTACCCAAATTATTCAGGCTGCCGGCATTGTTGATTTAGACGGTACCACTTTGTACCGTTTCTACACCGACGACGAAGGTTTCTTGCAGGTAGTGGCTAACGGTAGCGGCGAAGAAGACGTAGTAGATGTGAAAATGTTCCATTACTACGATACCTTAGACATTGCCAATCAAGCTGAGTGGGACCAGTTGCTAAACAGCAAAATAGGCGCAAGCAGCTATCAGTTAGAAGGGCATACCTACCACCGCGTATGGACATCCACTACTGAGTACCACAACCCGGTACATATGGAAGAGAAAACCTACCAAGACAACACTGATTTTTCTACTACCGACCAATTCACCATGCTGTTTGAGCGAGAGCTAGACAATGGTGAAATGGAATCGTTATTTTTGTCTGCCGAAGAAGTGGTGAATAACAATGCGCTAGAGCGCTGTTTAGTTATTAGCACTGGCATGACCGTATCATCAACCCAAATTACTATTCACGGATAAAGGACCAGAAAATGGAACAGTCTGAATTACTTATGGCCGTTGCAAACTTTGCAATTTACTTTGCCGCATCAATTGTTTTCTTAATGCTATTTAAAGTGATTTATGTGCGAGTGACGCCACATGATGAGTGGGAGTTAATTAAAGAAGGCAAAAATACCAGTGCGGCGATTGCCTTTGGTGGCGCAGTATTGGGCTTTGCATTGGCATTAGCTGGCGCAGCCAGTAACTCCATCTCATTTGTTGATTTCACTTTATGGGGCGCGATTGCCTTAATCGCACAAATTGCCGCGTTTGTCATTGTTCGTTTTGTCTTTATCCCTGGCATTGTGTCGCGCATTGAAGCCAATGAAGTGAGTGCCGGTATTATGCTAGCCGCTACCAGTGTGTCGGTAGGCATGTTAAATGCAGCCTGCATGACCTACTAGGAGGTCTTATGAAACGTTCTAAGTTTATTAACTTAGCCGCAATGCGTAAGCTGCCCGCGGCTAGGCCTTCGTTTATTGTTAAACCGTTGGTGGTTGCTGTTTCAACGGCGATATTAAGTGCTTGTTCAGAACCTCAAGATGACGCCATAGTGATCGAGTCGGTAGACGACTGTGTCACTAAAACCACACTCAACGAACAGCAGTGTGTAGCGGTTTACCAAAATGCTGAGGCCGAAGCTGCTCGCACCGCGCCTAAATACAATAGCCGTCAAGACTGTGAAGAAGCCTTTGGTTATGAAGGTTGTCGTGCCAGTAGCAGCGGCATTTTTACACCTATTATGTACGGCTACTTGTTTGGCCGAATGATGGATACCAACCGTCCTTCGTCGGTATATAAATACAATCAACGTGGCTCGTCGTACCGTGATTCTATTATCACTGCCGATGGTTCGGTGATTGGTAAAGCCGGGCAGCGCAACTACAAAGTTAGCCAGTCAGCTTACAAACCTAAAGCTACAGTAAGCCGCACAGTATCGCGTGGTGGCTTTGGCGCTAAGGCTTCTGCCAAGTCATCTTGGGGCGGCTCTAAATCTAGCTGGGGCGGTTAAACGTGCTACGAGTACCGATAAAAGAACGACTCAATTGGCAAGAGCAAGCCAAAGAATATGGCTTTAATTATCACACCATGTACGGCGACAAGTACTGGGATGAGTCGGCCTATTATCAGTTTAGTTTGGAACAAATTGAAAACGGCATAGAAGCGCCCACCGAAGAAATCCACCAAATGTGTTTAGAAGTGGTGGATAAAGTGGTGCGTGACGAACAGCTAATGCGCCGTTTTTGTATTCCAGAAAAACACTGGGATTTTGTGCGTCAGTCATGGCTCAACGGCGAACCTTGTTTGTATTCGCGTTTAGACTTTTGCTACGACGGCAAAGGCGACGCTAAGTTATATGAAAATAATGCCGACACGCCTACATCGGTATACGAAAGTGGCTTTTGGCAGTGGTTATGGCTAAAAGACAATGTAGACCAAGGCGTGCTTAACCCCGCCAGTGATCAGTTTAATAGCTTGCAAGAAAAGCTGGTTAATCGCTTTAGTGATTTGCAGTACCTCACCCCCGGCAGAGAGCTACATTTTGCCTGCTGTAAAGATACCGACGAAGACCGCGGCACCGTACAATACATGGAAGACTGCGCCATTGCCGCAGGTCTAGACACCAAGTTTGTATTTGTTGAAGACATTGGTATCGACGCCGAACAGCGCTTTACCAACTTAAACGATGAAGTCATCACTTGGATGTTTAAACTCTATCCGTGGGAGTTTATGTTTGATGAAGAGTTTGGCGATAGTTTAGGCCAGCAAAATATTCGCTGGTTAGAGCCCGCTTGGAAAAGCATTATTTCTAACAAAGCCTTGCTGCCAATGCTGTGGAAGATGTTTCCTAATCATCCCAACTTATTGCCATCATTTTTTGAAGACCAACTCTCGCAAGCCAACTTTAGTGCTGGCATTGTAAAGAAACCAATATTCTCGCGAGAAGGTGCCAATATCTCGATATTGCGCGGCGAAGAGAAAATCGCCAATACCCACGGCCCTTATGGTGAAGAAGGCTACATATACCAAGCCCTGCACGAGCTACCACGCTATGGCGATAACTTTACCCTAATCGGCAGTTGGCTGGTGGACGACCAAGCGGCAGGTATTTCTATTCGTGAAGACAGTAGCTTGGTGACTCAAGACATGAGCCGCTACTTACCGCATATTATTTTGTGAACAAGTAAGATTACTGCTGATGATAAGAACCGAGCTTTTGATTGTAATGTAATCTTGAGTTCGCTCTATCTACACACCGACCAGACATAGTATGGAAGTCTCCATATCTCCTGTTTTGAACAATAAAGTCTATAACGGCTGAGTCATTCGCAAAGATGATGACGTTATGGCCATCACTGCTTAATACGTTTGTGTATTCAGTGATGCGCCAATTAAACCCTAAGGCTTTTGATGAGTTTTCATTGTAAGGTCCTAGAAAGCACACTCTCGTCCAATCCCCAGCAGCAACGTTGGTAAAGTCTACTTCTTGGTCTCCGCTATCAACTTCGCGCCACAGTGCATAACTGTATTCGGGTATTTGGTTCAGGGTTACGCTAGCCCTTAAACTCCAGCCAAGCGCAGCGCCTATTACACCACATGTTATAAACAATAAAGTGGCTAGGCAGAAAACGATAGTTTTCTTCATGGTGATAATTTGTACCTTTGAATATTAGTTCTTATGTATAAGCCAACGTTAAGCGATGAGCAATACTGGCCACTACTTCTGCACTATTGTCCGTGGCTGTTTAAGCCGAGCCAGCGGTGGTTATTCGCCTTAATGGCTTTGTTCTATGGTTTTTTTAAAGCTGTAGGTAAAGTCTCAACATGTCTTTGTGTTGAATACCATTTTCAAAAATTGGGGCGGAGTAATTCAACAAGAAATGATCTTTGATTATAGCGTCAACACGAAAGCCTAGACGTTGATAGTAAATCAGTTGATAGCCAAACGTGCCAGTACCAAGTTCAACCCTTTTTACACCTTTGTTCGGTAGCTGAGATAGCACAAACTCCAATAGCTTAGTGCCTATACCTTTCCCTTGATGAGATGGAGAAACCGCTACATTATAGATCTCAGCTAAAGCAAACCGTTGAGGTTTTACGACACATACACCAAAGGCTTGCCCTTTATCTAAAGCAGTAAAACACCAAGAATCAGATAAGTACGACGAAATGCTAGCCTCTGAAGGATCAGCTTCAAGCAATAAATCGAGAGGAATCTGACTACTATCAATTTCGAGATATACCATTTTTCTCCCAGCATATAAGGCCATGGTACCTTGCTATGTGACGAGTGCTTTTGATAAGCAGATTGAGCGATTTAGGCCAACGTATTTCCCATACGCACACGATTCCAAGTAAGAGCTACGCTTATAGAAGCTTATCGCTTTTGAGTTAACTCTGCGTGTCGATAGAATAGCTTTTAGATACCCTTTATCAACTGCATAGCATTCGAGTTGTTTTAGTAAATAAGAGCCTGCACCAGATTTGTTAGAGTACATTCGCTTAAGTTCACAAACATCAGTTACATGGTATTTAAAGATCCCACATGCCACAGCAACATTATTCAGATATACCACGATACAGCCATCTTTCGATGGTTCAAAGGTATCAGAGACAAACGAGCTTTCACCAGAATCACCCGTGATCAGAGTAAGCGATGAGTTCAACTCAGCTACTAGAGACTGAAAATCACCGTTGCTTGGTTCTACTTTCCTATGTTTGAACTTGGTACCTGTCATATCGCGCCGCCTTGAGTAGTGAGTAACGCTTTCACCTAACCTAAACAGTTGCACCGTAAACACAAAAACCAACCATGAAATGAGAGTGCGAAGTGTTGCGAATCACTCTTAAGTTCTTTGTTATTCTTATTTGTTAGCAGTCAATTACGACTTCCTAGAAATTATCGTTCTTATAAATGCTGCTGACATATGCAATGCCAATTCTGCATCCATCTCGTCAACACCTGACATTTTATGACTACCATGCCTTATCGCAGGCTCAGCACTTGTATAAGCATAAAACTTCTCAAAAACTGTAACCAACATAGGAGAAATAAGCTGTTCCTTTCTCATGCTTTTTAACGCATCACCAAGCGTAGCGCATTTTGGATATATAGCTTTGCAAACACTCTCAACGGCACTTACTGACTCTTTAATTGAGTTTTCAGGATCTTTACTTGGACTTAATATATATGATCGGGCTTTTGAGTAATGGATCCTTGCCGGTTCAAATTTATCCTGCAAAGCGTAATCGATGGCAGATACTCTTGTCTCAAGATCCTTGGGTAGTGACGTTTCTAACTTACCACCATCGTTTAATTTCCACTGTATTTTATGCTGTGAAAATAAATCATTAACTTTCTGTCTATATGACGGAAACATATATGATTCGAATCGAGAGTTATCCCAAGCTGAGTTGTATTCAACTTCTTTTTCTTTAATTTTTATGGCTGTAACTTCAACAAAGTCATAGAATTGATACCACTCTAGGCCCATTAGCCTAAATTTTAAAGCGTCCCAACATGTCCATGAGTCATAGTCTTCGTAATCCGTTTCTTGTCCATTCTCTGCGCACAACCTTTCAATTAAATCTTTAACTCCAAGTGGTTTCGATTCTTCATTTTTTTGACGCGTATCACCATCTATATAAAGGAGTGGTTCTAAAATTTTTAGAAAAAAAAAGGTTTTTCAGCCAATTTGGGGCATCTTCACTGATTGGTTCATTTTTATACTCTGGGTCAAAACCAAATCTATGAGAAAACTTCATACTTTTCCTCTTTTCATACATTTGATAAGAGTCACACTATCACCTTTTCTAAGCTGCATCCGCCATCTAGCTCCAAAAATAACAAAAACATCAGCATGAAAGGATGCAAATATTTTGTGGAAAGAAGGAATCGTCATTTTCAGTATATAAGCTCAGTGTCGTTATCAAGAGTGGAAGGTATAGAAGCTAAAAGAAAAGGACTCCTCAAGCATGTTTCTCAGGCCGTCTAAGCGTATAGCGAACAAATCATATTGTGCTAGTCATCAGGCTTAGTTAAGTCTCTATCTTTCGCTAAAGCCTTATGTGTTTATTTAATCAAGCTACTATTGAGGATTTAGCCACTCCCGCTAATCCTCATAACTTTAAGGTTTTTTAGCCTGCTACAAGCCTGCTACAATACTTGCCTTATTTGATTCAGTGCGCCGTTGTTTGGCGACAATTGAACCTCACTTTTTTTACTTTCTGAAGGAAGGGCGAATGCGTTTAGTATCATGGAATGTGAATGGCATTAGAGCGGTGATGAAGAAGGAATTCTTGGCATCGCTTGAGTCTATGCAAACCGATGTATTGTGTTTACAAGAAACCAAAGCTCAGGATGACCAAGTGCTAGAAGCGTTAGCAGCACTAGAGGGTTACCATATTTTCAGTAATTCAGCGGTAAAAAAAGGCTACTCTGGCACAGCCATTCTTACTAAAGAAAAGCCTTTGAGTGTTGAGTACGATATGGGCATTGATGAGCATGACCAAGAAGGTCGTGTGATTGCCGCAGAATACGAGCAGTTTATTTTAGTTACTGTATATACGCCTAACTCTGGCAGTGAGTTAAAACGTTTAGAGTATCGCCAACAGTGGGATGCAGACTTCTTGGTTTACTTGAAAGGTTTAGAAGCGCGTAAGCCGGTATTTGTGTGTGGTGACTTAAACGTAGCCCATAAAGATATTGATTTGGCTCGACCAAAACCGAACTACAACAAAAGTGCTGGTTATACTCAGGCCGAGATTGATGGCATTGATAACTTAACGGCAGCAGGCTTTGTAGATACCTTCCGTTTGAAGAAACAAGATGAAGTTAAATACAGTTGGTGGAGTTACCGCGCGGGTGCGCGTGGGCGTAACATTGGCTGGAGAATTGATTACTTTTTGGTGAGTGAAGCTTTTGCCGACAAAGTGAGCGATGCAGACATTCTTAATGATGTAATGGGTTCAGATCACTGTCCAGTGCAGGTGGATGTAGCGCTTTAAGCTCATCGAGATATTTACTAAAGGCTGCTCAAGCACATTGAGCAGCTTTTTTTGTGGCTGAATAAACGGTGTTCGCCAGTTATTAGCTGGGTATTTGGCTCGTACTCAGGGAGAGCAAGTTCTGGTTGGCTTATACTGATTTACTTAAAGCAGCTCAACTTTTTCATGCTCAGTTCTTGTTCACTTTGTATTGCTCTCATTGTCATGTTCACTCAGTGATTTATTGCTGAGCGCGCTGTCTATTTGCTTAAAGTACTCATTACCTGCTTTCATATCATCGTAGTTGGGTAGGCCGTGCCTGTCTCTCCAATCACAGCTGCGCTTTACTTGTGCTAACCATAATCGAGTTTGTTGATATTGGTCGTCTACATAAGTTTGCTCTTGGGTTGATAGCGCCGAACGCTGCGTAAAGTGCTGCTCTAAAGCACTGTTTACAGCCAAAGAGCGACGCAATTGGGTAAGCCAAGAAAAATTGCAGCGGTGAAGCGCGCTGGGGGCCGAGTCTCCTAGTAACGGCTCACCCTTTAACTCGCTTTCAACAATTATGCTGCTTAACGTGAGCGTCTCTAAATGATGCATTTTTACCGATGCTTCCGCTAATAACTGATAGCGTAAAAGCCCTTTTTCTATAAACACGGGGTAGTAATTAAAGGCATGGCCGGCCATTAGCCAGCTAGCCTCCACTTGGCTTTCTGCTGCTAGGGTAAACTGCCCATTGGTATCCGATTCAATCGCTTTTTCAGGATACTTGCGGTGGTAAATGTTGCTCTTTACTAAGGGGAAGAATTGTGCGCTTTCTCCAGTCTTTAGCACCACCACCTGTCCCTTTACCTCTGGAGTAAGGTAAACCGTTTGTACGGTAGGAGCACAGCCGGTTAATAAAGCCATGATTGCTAAGGCAGCAAACATAAAGATTTTGGGCCTGATTAGCGACACGAGTACTCTCCAAATATTGATAGTGCTGTCTAGTGTAAAGTATTTATTGGCTTAGGAATCTACTTGCACGATTTATGGTTAAGTTTACAAGTGGATGTGATAAAGCGTAATGGCTGAAGGTGGTTTGTTGTAGCACTCACGTTATTTTGAGTTTAAAAGCAGCAGGGGATTAGCCTGCTGTTGTCATACACTATCTGCTTAGCATAGTGCTATTTAGTTACTTTAGTCACGTTACAGTTTGTATCGCCAGTGCCTGCACCAGACGTGGTTACTCTAAAGCCGGTTTCTGCTGAAATACTACAGCCATAACCAGAGCTTCGGTAACTCCATGGGTAAGCAATTTGCTTGGTTGCTACTACACCGTAATTAGCACAGGTAAAATGTTTAAAGTCGTAACCATAATGGCTTGTGGTATCTACCCATGTGCAGCTGTTACCTGGGTATACTTGAACAACGCTTACCACTTCTTTTTTATAAACCTGACGGTAGCAACCACTTCCGCTAGGTTTATAGTCACTATTGGATACCGTTAGACTACAAGAGTTATACGCTAAGTTTTGAAATGCACGCGCTACTGTACTTCCATTACAGCTTAGTACGCGTTCGCGACCCATTGTCATATACGCCCAGTTGTTCCACGAGCATCCAGAAGCTGCAGATGCGGTAGTGCCATCTATTGCTATGCTTGCGGTCCATGTATCGGCGGCCTGTACGGATGTAGATAAGCTAGCAGCGGCTACTATGGTTAAGGCGCTGACTATGTTTGAAAAACCTTTCATTCTTCCTCCAATTATCATTGTTATATCCCTGCAAATTAATCCAATCCGTGGGCTAATTTGATCTTGTGGTGTACTGGCGCAATCCTTTGCACCTAAACCTCAATGGTCTAAAGGCTGTTTTCTACGAGATCGATATGCGTGAACAAAATGCTTATTTCACCAAATTCGTTTTCTGGTTGAACAATTAGCGAATGGGTCTTTGTATAGAGTTGCTTGGCTGATAATTCTTGATAAAAAGACGCGGTTATTTGATTAATGTCTGTCGCGTCTGAGGGGTAAACGGAAATGAGACATTGTCTCGATTTACATTCTATTTTGCTAAGATCTGAATTTGACAAGACTTCGTTCTCAGCCCAAATATCTTGTAACGAGAGCTCTTGGGAAGAGGCCCACTGTAGGTCTACTTCTTCCAAATTAAATTGCTTGGCTAACTGGCTGTGCATTTGCCCTTGCGGCCTTGTGGCCATTTTCTCTAGTACCTGTTTGTCTCGAATTAACGATTCAACGATTTTGTTTAAGTTTGTTTGCGGCTTGGTAACTTTTGTGGTGATTGTTAAGTCACTCTGGGATTCATTAGGTAATTCTGAACGGGAGGGCTGAAGTGGCAGGGGATCGCTAGCAACCGAGTGCACAGCGGGGGAAGTAAAAATAGTATCTAAGGTTTGCACTAGTGATGAAGCGTTACTTTGTGATTCCAGTAAGTCTGCTTGGTGATTTAACTGCTGAGACAATTGATTAATTTGATCTTGTTTAAGGTCTACTAACTGGGAATAGTGGAAATGCTGAGCGGCTAAAAGTGCTGCCGCTAAAACTAATGAACAGCGTAAAAAGCCAAGCTTGCTAACCCAGTGCATCATCACAAATCCATATGTAAAATTAATGTTACAAAAAAGTAATCCCGTTAACGCTAACATCACTTAGTGATAAATAACACAAAAATATTATTGTTATTTAGAAGCTGCTTATAGGCTTGAGTCACATGCAAATCACTCGATGTTTCAACCGAGAATGCGCTTAGCGTTGAGGTACTGGATTAAGCAATAAGGTAAGCTGGCGTTTTAGTTAAAAAGTGTTGAAGTGAAGACATTGATAAAGCCCATTCCTGACCCTAAAAACTACGATATAGTGCCGCCCGACATGGACTATCGCTACTTTAATGACGCGGCTGCGCATCCCTTTGAGGCCAGTAATACTGAGTTTTCTAAGGTTAATGCTTGGTGGTTGGCCGATTGCTCGTTGTTGGCCTATACCCACCCAGGTTTTGCGCGAATGGCTTATCAATTGGCGGGCTTTAATCAGTTTAGTTTTTTCCAAGGTAAAGGCACAGAGTGCATGGCGGCTGGTAACCAACAGGCACTAATTATTAGTTTTCGCGGTACTGAATTGAAGTCGCTATCGGCATTGTATGAATTGCGAAGTGATTTAGATGCATTGCCTACTCGATTTAGTGAAGGTGGCAAAGTGCATACCGGCTTTCAAAAAGCCTTAGATGAAATCTGGGATGGCGAGCAAGGCTTAGCAGCCTTTATTGAACAACAAATTGCCGAGTATCCAGAACGGCCGATTTGGATGACTGGGCATAGCTTAGGAGGCGCATTGGCGACCTTGTGTTTTGCCAAAATAACCCAAGCCACCGGTTTGTATATTTATGGCGCGCCGCGACTAGGAGACAGCGACTTTACCCACTTACTTAAGCAGCGACCGGTGTGGCGAGTAGAGCATGCGCGTGATCCTATTCCAATGTTGCCGCCGAACGTACCCGCTATTAAGTTTTGTTTTGAAGATACTGGCGAGCTGGTTTACATCCACAGTGATCAGCGTATTGATTACCAGCGGCCAGAGATGAGTTCGGAACAATATAAAGAACTGATTGTGAATACTTTTCAGGCTCAAGAAGCGCGCCGTAAGAGCCTGAATATCGACCTAGCAGAAATAAACCAACACCTCTTGGATTCTTTTAAAGAATGGCGCGACAACCTCAAGCGTTTGCATGGTGATACCTCCATAAGCTTTACCGATCATATGCCGATTTATTACTGCGTTAAGTTATGGAATAGCTTGCAGGACGAGCAGACGCCTGGTGTTTTGGCCGATGCATCCTCAAAACCGAGTGCGTGAGTTTGAAAGCCTTAGCTGCAAAGTACCAGCGCCTATTACCGCAGTTGTTTGCCCATGCAGGGGAGCCGTTTAAATACTGATTCTACTTATCGACAAACATATGGTTAGCAGGGGTAACACCGCGATCATAGGTGCAAAAAGTGTCTGTGGCGGCTGCTGTTTTACTATGAATTTTTATGTTTGTTATTACTTCTACAGCACCTGCGTCGTAACACGCTTGCTGCGCATCTTTTACAATATTGAGTAAGGTATCTAATTCACCTCTCATGGTCGTTTCCATGGCGCCAACTTGATAGGGAACATTGGCCGCTTTGACTACTTCAATGGCTTTATCGACAACTTCAAAATTGTTGCCTGCTTTAAGTCTAGGGATGACTTGAAAAGCGACTAATACGTCTTTAATGACAGGGTTTTGTTCCGACATTCGTGTTTAAACTCACGAAGAAAATGATTGAAACATGCTAGCATCTCCGCCATTCCAGTGTCGAGAATGCGCTAAGCCTCTTTACCATCGTAAATGTGAAAGAGAATAATCAGGTTTTAAATTTGTATGGACATTAACAACTATCAATTGTCGTTTTCTTCTTTAGGGATGTTTAGAAAACTTTTTCTTATTGCTTGCTGGGCTATCGTGGCGATACTCAGTTTAGGCAGTGCAATTTGGCTTTTCTTCCCGAATATAATGGGCGAAGAATTAGGTTTTCCTATTGCCTATTTGTTGGTAATAACAGGCGGCGCTATGTCGTATGTATATTGGATTCATAGCGCTATTGCTAAAAGGAAAACTGGCCAGCTACTGGCACTTATCGGTATTCAAATCATTCCTTTTTTAAACCCAATTACTGCCTTAGTATTTATTGCCGTTTACCGCTTGAGCAAGCAAGAAATAGAGCTTAACCAACAGTATCAATTACTGCAGAAAACAGCATAGCCGTGTGCTTTTATTCTGGCTGAAGGCCAGTTGTTTGCTGCTGATTAAGCAATAAAAAACCGCAGGCTAGCCTGCGGTTTTTTATCGTTCTAAGACGTTTGAGCGTGGCTTACTTAACTCGGCACAAAAAGCCTTTTAGGTAGTGGCCTTCTGGGTAGGGGCCGCCTACGGGGTGATCTTCCGCTTGTTCTAGGGTTTTCAAAAACTGCATTTCACGTTTTGCATCAATTGCTGCATCGGCCACAATTTTTTGAAACAAGCTGGTAGGCATAAGGCCTGAGCACGAGTATGTGAGTAATATGCCACCCGGACGAAGCATTTGCATGGCCAGCATATTGATGTCTTTGTAGCCACGGCTGGCGCGAGTTAGGCTGGCTTTACTGTCGACAAATTTAGGTGGGTCTAACACTATCATGTCGAACTGCTCGTCACAGTCGCGGTAAGCGCGTAGCTGTTTAAATACATCAGCATTTAACTGAGTAATCTTGTTTGCATCTAAACCATTTAGCTCAACATTTTGATTGGCAATCTCTAAGGCCGCATCAGACACGTCAATGTTTACTACTTTTTTCGCGCCGCCAGCTAAGGCATAGGTGCCAAAACCACCGGTGTAACAAAAACAGTTGAGGATCTTTTTGCCCTTGGCCAGTTGGCCAACTAGTTTGCGGTTATTACGCTGATCAAGGTAGTAACCGGTTTTGTGACCAGTTTCTACGTTAATTAACAAGCGCAGGCCGTTTTCTTCTATTTCCATCGGTTGAGCTGGAAGCTCACCATGAATGAGACCTTGGGTTTGTTCTAGGCCTTCTTTTTTGCGCACGGCTACATCTGAACGTTCGTAAATAACATCGTCTGGGAAGCAGTGTTTTAGGGCCTCTACTAAGTTAGCGCGTTGAAACTCTGCGCCAGCACTTAATAGCTGCAAAACCAATACATTGGCATAGCGGTCAATAGTAATACCCGGTAAGCCATCGTTTTCGCCAGCGACTAAGCGGTAAGCATTGGTATCGGCAAATTCTGGCAAAATGCTTCGAGCAGCATCGGCATCTTGTAAGCGCTGAATAAAGTACTGCTTATCAATTTGTTGCTGTTGATCAAAGCTCCATACTCGTGCGCGAATTTGAGAATCAGGCGAGTAAGCGGCGGTGGCTAAGTATTTCCCCTCAGCACTGTATACTTCAACCGTTTCACCGGAGAGCGGCTTGCCCGACACTTTATGAATGCCGTTAGAGAAAATCCACGGATGGCGACGCAACAATGCTTTGTCGCGTTTGGCTTTAAGGGTAATGATGCCGCTCATGTTTTGCTTCCTAATTGGTAATGCCGCGCATTATAAGCGTCTTGCTTGGCAAAACCCAAGTATAGTCTGGCTTTATTCAGCAAAAGCAGGCGTTTTTAGTGGCTTAAGCCGAAATCGAAAAAGCCAAGCTTTTCGGCTTGGCTTTGTTAACTACTCACTAAGATGAAGCGGCTTACAAATTACTCATGGCCTTGCCGTTCATTTCTTTTTCAAGGCCGGTATTTAAGGCCGAGCGCTGGCTGGTGCGTTTACGGTATGCCATTAACTTGGGGGGAAGTTGTTGTTGAAAGCTCATTGCCCAATTTAGGGTGTGACAGAGTAAAACATCTGCCACGGTAAACTGCTCGCCGCATAGGTAGCCTTCTTCTGGCACCCAAAGCTCGGCAATGGCGGCTGCTTTATCAAATTCCCAGGTGGCGGTTTCTTGCATTTCGGGCAGGCGATGTTCTTCTGGCAGGGCAAAACGGTGTTTAGCCATGCTCCAAAGTGCTTGCTCTAACTCGCAAATAGTAAAGCTTACCCAGCGATGATGTAGAGCGGATTGATCACTGCCCGGAGTGGGCAACAATTGTGGGCCGTATTTCTCGGCCAGATATAGGCATATGGCGGCCGACTCGTTAAACACTAACTCGCCATCTTTAAGGGCGGGTACCTTTCCACATGGGTTTAGGCTTAAATATTCTTCGCTGCGGTGTTCGGCGTTTTGAAAATTAATGTAGTGGTAGTTCCACTCTAGGCCTAGCTCTTCCAGCATCCAAGATACACGCAATGAACGTGAGCGTGGAGAACCGTATAAAGTAATCATTGAGGCAATCCTTTTTAGCTACAACAAGGGCAAATTCAGCTATAGCATAGAAGCAAGTGGAGCCTATCGCTATAGTTTAGTGGCTTTAAGTGATTAAAAAGCTATCAGTGACTAAATGCAGATAGTTAAGCGCTTCAAGCGCTTACCTTACCTCTGCTCTCGTGAATCTAAATGATATTTATTTTCAATCACTTAAGAATAATGGATGTCGGTAGCCTAGGCTCGTTTTCTGGGGCTGAACTGGGTAGACTATATGCTCATTTTTTAGTGGTAGACGGACTCATCATGCAACAGCAAGTGGTTAAAACTGTTCGCAAAGCAACATGGATTGGCTCTATTGCCAATGTGTTTTTGGCGATTCTTAAAATTGGTGTAGGCAAGCTTACTGGTAGCCAAGCGCTGGTCGCCGATGGAGTACATAGTTTTTCTGATTTAGTCACCGATGCCGCTATTTTGATAGGCTCTCGTTATTGGGCTGCCCCTGCCGATAAAGAACACCCCTATGGCCATGGCCGTTTTGAAACGCTCACTAATATTTTTATTGGTGCATTGTTGATATTGGTCGGCGTTGGCATTGCTTGGGATTCGATAAACTCCTTAACCGCCAATGAAACCAGTAACCCTGGGGCATTAGCCTTAGCGGCTGCATTGGTGTCGATAGTTGTAAAAGAAGTGTTGTACCGCTGGACACTAATTCAAGCTAAACGTGTTAACAGCCGCGCTTTGCATGCCAACGCTTGGCACCACCGCAGTGATGCCTTAAGTTCGTTACCGGTTGCAGTAGCGGTATTGGCCAACTACTTCTTTCCGCATTTGCATTATTTGGATCAAATTGCTGCTTTATTGGTTACTGCGATGATTCTAAAGGCTGCATGGGAAATTATATGGCCGGCTATGCAAGAGATTACCGAAAAAGAAGCGGATGAAAAGTTAGAGCAGAAAATTCAGCATCATGCGGTAAGCAATGATGAGATAAAAGAAGTCCATGCGATTCGCAATCGCCGCGTGGGCAGTGCCATTTTGGTAGACTTTCACTTATTGGTTGACCCAGACATGAGTGTGGATAAAGCACATACCATTAGTGAAGAGTTTAAAGACCATTTGATGCAAGAGTTAGATGAAGTGGTGGATGTGATTATTCATATTGAGCCGTTTAATTGTGCCGAACGAGTCTTAAACCCCTGCTGTGACAGTTGTGATGATGAGCTCGCCAGCGAGCAGACGTAGTTAACTTAAGCTAGCTGCAAAAAAGAGCGCCAACGAGCGCTCTTTTTTATTGTCTTGATGAAATTATTCTAAGTACTTGCTATTTGTTTCATAAATATATGGAATCGGTTCCATTTTGCATTTTTGATGCTTGAGCCTAGCCTGGAGGCTGCTCATGCTGGTTGTAACAGCAATGAGCAAAGCAGAGCGAGCAAATGGCGACCATTAAAGATGTGGCAAAATTAGCCGATGTTGGTGTAGGCACGGTATCGCGTTCTTTGTCGGGAAATGGTGGTGTATCGGCTAAAGCACAACAGAGAATTAGCCAAGCCATGCTCCAACTAAATTATCGGCCTAATAGCTTTGCTCGCGCCCTATCAACACAGCGTTCCAATATTATTGGCGTGTGGTTACCTTCTTTATCTGGCTCTTTTTACCAGCATATATTGCACGCCATAGAGTTAGAGCTGCGACGTCATGATAAACACCTCATTTTGGCCAATGCCGAAGGTGCGGGCAGTAATGAAGCCTGTTTACAGCACCTCGATTACTTAATTCGTCGCGACTGTGATGGGGTATTAATGGTATGTCCAGAAATGGCTGTATCTGACTTACTCAGCGCACAAGCCAGCTACCCGCCACTAGTCTTTATTAATCATTCGGTGGATTTACTGTCTGCAGAGTCTTTTAGTGTTGATCATTACTTGGGGGGCAAATTAGCTGCCGCCGCCTTACTTGAACAGGGCCACCAAAACATTGCCTGTATCACTGGGCGATTAAGCGCCCAAGATGCTCAGCAGCGCCAGCAGGGCTTTGTGAATGAGTTAGCCAGACAAGACCGGCCAATTAATCCCAAGTTGGTTATTGAAGGTAGCTTTGATTTTGAAGAGTGCCGAGCAGCCATTCATCAATTGTTAAGCAGTGGCCTCGCGTTTGACGCATTGTTTTGTGGTAACGACAAGGTGGCGTTAGTGGCGTTATCAATGCTGCAAAGTGCCGGCATTAAGGTGCCTCAACAAGTGGCGGTATTGGGTTACGACAATGTCGACTTTGCTGCTTATGCTTCTCCGCCCTTAAGCACCATTAGCATTCCTATAGAGCAAATGGCCAGTGCCGCCTGTCGGCGAGTACTCAACATGGCCTACGATTTGCAATTAACGATTCCTAAAGTGGAATCACCTCGTTTTATCGCACGTGCTAGCACACCTTAGAGTCCTTTGACGATCACAGACAAGAGTTAAACCATGGCTAAGTTTATTGAAGACGGAACGCGTTATCAGCTTGACGATCCATGCATAGCGCCGAATAGCGCCGCCTATTTGTGGAACAAAAAAATGATGCTGCACATGAACTGTCGTGGTTATGCAGTGAGTCAATATATGGATCCTGAACCACGAAAGTACACCCATGTACCTAACTTAGCTGCGCAAAGCTTTATGCAGCCAGAGCAGCCTTATTTTAGTCATCATCCGGGGCGTTTTTTTTATTTAAGAGATAACCAAACGGGCGAGATGTTCTCGGCTCCTTACGAGCCGATGCGGGTAAGTTTAGATGCTTATGCATTTGAACCTGGCTTGGCAGATATTCGCTGGAAAATTGAAAAACTGGATATCGAGCTCACTATCATGCTTAGTTTGGCAGCGAATGATGTACTAGAACTCTGGCAAATACGGGTGGTTAATCTAAGTAACCACGCTAGAGACATTTCGCTTATACCTTATTTCCCCGTGGGTTATGCCTCGTGGATGAATATGGGAGGGCAATACAACACTGAGCTAAATGCGATTGTATGTAGCAGTGTAACCCCTTACCAGAAAGTAGATGATTACTTCAAAAATCAACACCTAAAAGATCTGACGTTTTTGTCTGCTAGTCGAATCCCCGATTATTATGAAGTGTCGCAAGCTGCCTTTGAAGGCGAAGGAGGCTTACATAACCCTAGTAGCCTGCAACATGGCGGTAACCTTGCTAATGGTGAGGCTCATTATGAATTGCCTGCGGCTATTATGCAGTTTCAATATTTGTTAGCGCCTAACGCTAGCGACAGTTTGCGTTTATGTTTTGGGCCCGCTAAAGATAAGGCTGAGATTCAACAACTTAATCAACGCTATTTGCAGAGTGATGAGCAGCAAATAAAAGCGGAATCGGAAGATTATTTCTCGCAGGCGAAAGGCTGCATTAAGGTGAACACACCCGATCAGCAGTTTAATCACTTTGTGAATAATTGGTTGCCTAGACAGGTGTTTTATCATGGCGATAGCAATCGCCTTACTACCGACCCACAAACACGTAACTACCTGCAAGACGCCATGGGCATGGTGTATCTCAACCCCCAAGCCTGTAAACAGGCCATAATCACTGCGCTTCAACAACAGCAGTTTAGTGGTGAAATGCCCGATGGAATTTTGCTTAGTGAGCAAGCTGAGCTGAAATACATCAATCAGGTGCCGCATACCGACCACCCCGTTTGGCTAGCTATTGTATTAAATGCCTACCTTCAAGAAACCAATGATTACAGTCTATTGGAGCTGCCTTTAGCGTGGGCAGACCAAGCAACGCAGAGCAGTGTATTTGAACATGTTTCTAAGGCGATGCAGTTTTTATGTGAGGCTAATGATGAGCGAGGTTTACCGTATATTGCTCAGGGTGATTGGTGCGACCCAATGAATATGGTGGGTTACCAAGGTAAAGGGGTGTCGGGTTGGTTAGCTGAAGCTATTTCTTATGCCTTACAGCTGTGGGTGCCTGTTTGCCAGAAGCTTAAGCAAACTCAGCTAGCAAACCAATTTGAGCAACATGCCACACAACTTAATCAGCGCATTAATCAGTATTTTTGGGACGGACAGTGGTATGGCCGAGGGATTACCGATAACGGCGTATTATTTGGCGTAAGTAAGGATGTTGAAGGGCGTATTTTTCTTAATGCTCAAAGCTGGGCCTTATTATGTGGAGCCGCTAATCAGCAGCAAAGCCAACAAATGTTGGCCGCGATTGACGAGCAGCTCGACACGCCTTATGGAGTAATGATGAGCGCTCCCGCATTTACCCAAATGCGCGATGATGTTGGTCGAGTGACCCAAAAGTGGCCCGGTAGCGCAGAGAATGGTTCGGTGTATAACCATGCGGCGGCGTTTTATGCGGCATCGCTGTATGCCAATGGTCTGGGTGAACGAGCTTTTAAGGTATTGCGTAAAATGATCCCCTCCAATGAGGATGATGATTTAAGTGTTCGTGGCCAGCTTCCGGTGTATTTGCCAAATTATTATCGCGGCGCTTACTACCAGTACCCGCGTACTGCTGGTCGCTCTAGTAACTTGTTTAATACGGGCACCAGTGCTTGGTTTTATCAATTACTGGTTGAACAATTATTTGGCATGCGCGGTTGCAGCGAAGGCTTGCTGGTAAGCCCGCAGTTACCCAAAAAATGGTTGCATGCCTCGGCTCATCGCGAGTTTCGCGGCGCGACATTTGATATTGAGTTTGTGCAACAAGCTCTGCCAGAAAACGCTATACAGAAGTGTATTTCAGTAAGTGCTAAAGTTTCGCAAAGTACTACACTTACCCTCTCGAATAAAAGCACCAATACACTGCTAATCAGTGGATTCACACCAGGTGAGCATTACTCGCTAACGGTAACACTAAGCGGTGTAGAGGCAGAACTCTCGGCTCAAACAACACGTGCGCAAAAGGTTGAATATGACGAACACTAAGCCCCCCATTATTTATATTATTATGGGGGTATCCGGCTCTGGAAAGTCTAGTGTTGGCAAAGCATTGGCGGAATGTTTGGGTTTTCAGTTTGTAGATGCAGACGATTTACATCCCACCAGTAATATTGAAAAAATGCAAAGCGGCCAGCCACTTAATGATCAAGACCGCTGGCCTTGGTTAGAACAAGTGACCCTAACTGCCACTTCGTTTAGCCAGCGTGGGCAAAGCGCTGTGATTGTATGTTCGGCCTTAAAAAAAGCCTATCGCGATAAATTGAGAGAGATGTCTGGCACGTTGTGCTTTATTCATTTAGTTGGCACACAAGCCTTAATTGAAACTCGTTTGCGACAACGAGAGCAGCATTTTATGCCCAGCGATTTGTTAAGCAGCCAATACCAAGACTTAGAGTTACCTACAGCTGCGGAACACGATGTAGTGAGTGTTTCGATAACCGGGCGTTTTGATATGGTTATGCAGCGTTGTATTCATGCCGCGAGTCATCTCGCTGAGGCGAACAAACCATGAACTCGATTATTGAGCAAGTGACTCAAACCATTCGCCAGCGTAGCAAAACCTTACGTGATGATTATGTGCAACGCATGCAGCAACAAGCCGCAAAAGGCAGCTCTAGAGCGCGTTTAAGTTGCGGTAATTTGGCACATGCTGTGGCTGCCTGTAGTGAGCAGCAAAAAGGGCGCTTGCTAGATTTTACACGGGTTAATATTGCGATTATTAGTGCTTATAACGACATGTTAAGCGCACATCAACCGTATGCGGTATACCCGCAAAAGATTCAGCATTACTTGGCGAGCTTGGGCCACAGTGCTCAAGTGGCGGGTGGCGTGCCGGCAATGTGTGATGGGGTTACTCAAGGTCAAGAAGGCATGGATTTGTCTTTGTATTCACGTGATCTAATTGCTCAAAGTACCGCTATTGGCTTAAGTCACCAAGGCTTTGATGGGTGTTTGCTGTTAGGTGTGTGTGACAAAATAGCGCCTGGCCAACTGATGGGCGCCCTGTCTTTTGGTCACTTACCTACGGCTTTTGTGCCGAGTGGACCAATGCCTAGCGGCATCTCAAACGAGCAAAAAGTAGCTGTTCGTCAGCAATACGCAGCGGGTGAACTGGATAAATCGGCCTTACAAGAGACCGAAAATAAAGCTTACCACGCACCCGGCACTTGTACCTTTTACGGCACTGCGAATACTAACCAATTGGTATTTGAAGCCATGGGATTAATGCTACCGGGCAGCGCCTTTGTTGAAGTGAATTCACCTCTTCGAGAAAAACTCACCGAGCAGCTTGCTAAACACATGGTAAAAATTGCCATGGGCAGCCCCAATTATCAGCCTTTGTATCGAGTGCTTGATGAAAAGGCTTTGGTGAATGGTTTGGTTGCGCTAATGGCATCGGGCGGCAGCACTAACCACACCCTGCATATGATAGCGATAGCCCGTGCTGCAGGGTTGATATTAACCTGGGATGATTTTGCACAACTGGCTAAAGCAGTGCCGCAACTCTCGAGTATGTATCCTAATGGCCCAGCCGATATTAATGCTTTTGAGCATGCGGGCGGGGTACCTTGCCTATTGCGTTTGTTAGCGCAACGCGGTTTGTTGCATATGGACGTGAATACCATTTATGGCCAGCTTGGCGATTACTTACAATCTCCTTATTTGGAGAATGGCGAGCTATGTTGGCGCAGTGCAAGTGAAAGCCTAAATAGCAGCGTGATTGCCGCCGACAAGCATCAGTTTGCCGACAACGGTGGCTTACAATTACTCAGCGGTAACCTAGGCAGGGCGGTGATTAAAACCAGCGCGGTAGCCGTGAGCCAGCAAATAATTACAGCGCCCGCTAAAATCTTTGATTGCCAACATCAAGTGGTAGAGGCTTACCAACAAGGTTTATTGAATCAAGATGTGGTTGTCGTAGTTCGTTATAACGGGCCTGCAGCCAATGGCATGCCAGAATTGCACAAGTTGATGCCGATACTGGGTAACCTACAGAAACAAGGTTTTAAAGTGGCCTTGGTAACAGATGGTCGCCTGTCGGGTGCTTCAGGCAAAATACCCTCTGCTTTACATTTAAGTCCCGAAACTGCTAAAGGTGGCATATTAGCTAAGTTACGCGATGGAGATTTGATTAAGCTCGATGCAATAAATGGCACACTTAACTGCCAACTAGATGTGCAGCAGTTAAGCGCGAGAGAGATTGAGCAAGACAGCAAAACTCAACAGCACTTTGGTACCGGCAGAGAGCTATTTGAACCATTCCGCCGCTTAATTGGCAGTGCCGAAAATGGCGCTAGTGTATTGTTCGATTAGTTAATATTAGTAAGAACGTGAAACGGCTTAGCCAACACCATTGTTTGGCTTGTGTCGGCACGCTGTGCGAGGCTAAGCGTTAGCTTGACTCTGCACAACTAACGGTGAGTTTAGTGAAATGCCATGACTCACTTTAATACCTACCGCAATGCTCAAGGCTATTGGGATCAATAACAATATAGTAAGAGTAATTCTGTTCATAAAGGCGACCTCTTGCTACCTACATTACATTAGACCGCGTAAACGGCAATTTCATTCATAAATTAACGTCAACAAGTCTCGTTTAGCCCACTCAAGGCTGTTTTATTTGCTGATATTGGGGTCTTTGTAGTCCTTTTTTTATCGTTTTTTCGGTGCTTCAGTTATTCGTGTTCAGCTGTTGATGTAGCAAAATATTTATTCCTATAAGCTCAGCTTAAACCTGCTCATTTTCCATTTCTCTTACTTATCGCCACACTTGTGCCATAAAAAATCAATAGATTAAGAGAGGTCTCATGAGAAAGAGTAACAAACAGCGTAAACAGCCATCTTCACAGCGTGCATTTGTGGCGGCCGCTTTAGTGTTCAGTGTGTTTAATACTGCCTTAGTTAGCGCTAATCCCTGTGATGGTAATGTGATTACTGATGCGGTAGATGGTGCGATTATTGGTGGTGTAGCGGGGGCTATTGTAGGCAATGCTGGCAATGGTGCGGCCATAGGCGCAGGAGCTGGAGTGATTGCTGGCGCTTATGATGAAGAAGAGTGTGCCCGTTATGAGCGCGAGTTTGTTGAAGATGCAATGGTTGAAGATATCTACCAGCAGCATTTAGATGATGAGATTGACGCGGAGCTTATTTACGGTGAGTAAGCCAATGATTAGCCTTTTTAAGGCTGGCGCCCAATGCCCCCTTCAGAGTGTGTCCGTATGTTAAAAAAATACGTTTGGAGCTTAGCCCTGCTAGCGGGAACGGTTAGCGCCAAATCAACCTGGGATCAATTTCGTGACCCTGTAGATGGTAAGCTAGATGTCTCTGAATGGGCTTTAGAAAATGCCCACGGCTTTTTGCTGTTTCCGGCGCTAATTACCGATCCAGCTATTGGTAATGGCGGGCTATTAGGTGCCATTTTTTTCCACGAAACAGAAGAGCAAAAAGAGGAGCGCCGACGAACGAATACTGCAACAACTATCTCGCCGAGCGTTTCTGGCATTGTGGGTGGCGGTACCAACAATGGTACCCAGTTCTTTGGAGCCTTCCACTCCGGTAACTGGCTCAACGATGGCATTCGTTATGAAGGGGGCATATTCCAAGGCTTAATCAACATTGATTTTTACGGCGCGGGAGATCCGGTAAAAATGACCGCCGATGGATTTCTTACTCAGCATGACCTAGATATTCGTATCGCCAACAGTAACTGGTTTGTGAATGGGGGCTACAAGCTGAGTGGTGGTGATTTAAACTTTGAAGGTGTGGGTAAAACTGAGTCTAGAGATGCGGCTTTTTCTTATGGCTTGCTGTATGAATCCTTAGACAACCAGTTTTCTCCAAGCAACGGTATTAAGGCTCGTGTAAAAGTGTCTGAACACGGCAGCTATGCTGGGGGTGACCACGATTTTACTCGATTTAACTCGTACATTAATGCTTATCAAACGTTGTCGGATAAGTGGCGAGTCTCTGGCCGTGTGGTTGCTACCGCAGTCAGTGATGGTGCGCCCGCTTGGGAGCTTCCTTTTATTGATATTCGTGGTATCCCAGCGATGCGCTATCAAGGTGAGCAGGTAGCGTCTGCTGAAGTAGAACTTGCCTACGCGCTTAATAAGCGCTGGGAATTGATTGGTTTTACGGGCGCAGGCTCGGCTTATAATCAGGGCCAAGATAGCGAGTTACAAACCATTTATGGTGGTGGATTTAGGCACTTAATCGCTCGTCAATTAGGTTTGAAATGGGGCATTGATATTGCGCAGCATAAAAACGACACCGCTGTGTATTTGCAGTTTGGCTCAGCATGGTAGCGCTTAAATGTATGGTAAATCTGAAATAAAAAACGGAGCACTACGCTCCGTTTTAAGTTTATCGTTCAGCTAGCTTATTTAGCCGGTTTTAATTAACTGATTCATGTCTTTCACCAGCTTATTAAAGGCTGTTAGCTCTTGTTTATCAATCGCCGATGCCAGCGGGATTTTAGCCGTCATCGCGTTTACCGCACGGCCATTTATGTGGAATTCATAATGTAGGTGAGGGCCAGTAGAACGCCCGGTGTTACCTGACTCTGCTATGACTTGACCACGTGTGACTCGCTGACCTTTTCGCACTTTAAATTTGTTTAAGTGCAGATAGCGCGAGCGATATTTACCGCCGTGCTGAATAACTAAGTATTTACCGGCGTAAGGATGGTTTTCTATTCGAGTCACCACACCATCGCCTGCTGCGAGTACCGGGGTGCCAATGGCTACTGGGAAATCAGTACCGTTGTGCGGGGATATTCGCCCTGTTACCGGGTGCTTGCGACGAGGGTTAAACCCGGAGCTAACTCGTTGGGCGCGTTTTAATGGTACCCGCATAAAAGCTCGTGCAAGGCTTTCACCATCTTTATCGTAGTAGTTGCCGTTACTAAATAGGTAAGCGCTATATTCATTGCCACGATTAAACATGCGCACCGCGCTAATTTCGCTCTGACCGGTTAACTCATCATCAATGTATTGGCGGTTTCTTACCACTTGGAATACATCACCCGCTCGAAAATCACGTGAAAAACGAATTTTGTCTTTGAACATGGTGGCCACTTGTTCAACTTCACTTGGGCTTAATCCGGCTTTACGGGCAGATACGTAAAAGCTGCCTTCAATGGTGCCGCTAATGGCTTGTTTTTGCCATTGACCTTCAATGCTAACGGTTTCGTATTCAAAGGTCGTGGGGTCGACACGCTTAAAGACAATTTGTTGAGCTGGGTTAAAAGCCAGTTGCAGAGCTTGTAGCTCCTGTTTGTCATGATCGATAGTAAAGGTAAGTTCATGCCCTGGGCTTAGAGTATCAAGTGCCAACACCGAGATGTCAGCTTCTAATACTTGATACATTGTGGTTTGCGTTATCTCGAAACGAGTGAAAATCTTACCTAAAGTATCACCATCTTTGATGGTGTACTGGTAACTGCGTACGCCGCCAACTAGTGGCTCGCTGTTTGACGCGGTAGTGGACTCTGGAGGTTGAACAGCTGAGTCAGCTTGTTGCTTACTAGTGTTTACTGCTGGCTGTTTAAACTGCGCTGAACTGGGTTCTGGGCGAGGTTTTTGTTTCACTAAATCAATAGCTTCACGTGAGCTACTGCTTAAGTCGAAAACTAAACCATCGTTTTGTTTAGTGAAGCTGTTTTGTGGCAGCTCAATCAGTTGGCGAGAACCCGCACTTGATGTGGTGGTTTTTGACGAGGGCCAAAAGCTTGCGATGGTAATAACGGCACCGCAGGCCAAAATAAGTTGCCAATGTTTGTTGGGCAGCCTGCTCGGGCGGCCAAACAGTTGGGCTTTACTGTTAAACATAGTGTCTTTTACCTATTAAACGCTGTCTTAACGCAGCTGTTGTTATAGTGTTTTCAGTGGCGATGTTCGCCATTATCAGTGCTATATTCATGCGCTCTTCCTAGGTTGGCAGTTGGCGCATAAGCCTTGAAATTCGTAACTTTGAGGATGCAGGCTAAACCCTTGTTGCCCTGCAAAATGATCTAACTCTAGCTTCAATTCATTGGATAAATTCATCTGAGTCACACTTTTACAATCGGTGCATATAAGTAAGGGATGCGGCGCAAAGCTTTCTTGCTGTTGGCTTACTAAGTAGCGGCTTGTTGATTCAATATGCTGAATGAAATGATGCTGAATTAAAAATTCTAGAGCTCGATAAACCGTTGGTGGTTTGGTTTTCGGCTGTTGCTGTTGCAGCTCTGCGAGTACGTCGTAGGCGCTAAGTGGTGCATTTTGTTTATGTAAAATGGCTAACACTGCGGCACGATTGGGAGTGAGCTTGAGTTTCTGCTGATGACAGTAATCACTTACGCGTTGTATATAATTAGCAGTAATCATGAAATACCGAGTAAACACAAGGGTTAGCGAGGGGAGCTGTGAACGCCCTCAAAATTTGAGCGTTACATTATAACAATGGTCGTGGTTTAGCAAGCTACAAGCCCTATTGAAAGGGCTGTTTGTGATTGTTAGCTCAGTATTTAAGTCTTTGTAAAGGCTGGATTAAAAACCGTCGTTGTTTAGCTACATGTCATCGCCACTTTAATCGCTAAACCGCCTTGTGAAGTTTCGCGATACTTGGCGTTCATGTCTTTACCGGTGGCATACATGGTTTCGATGACTCTATCGAGGGATACGCGAGACTCATTGGTTCGCCTCAACGCCATGCGGCTTGAGTTAATCGCTTTTACTGCGGCAATCGCGTTACGCTCAATACACGGCACTTGTACTTGACCAGCCACTGGATCGCAGGTTAGACCCAAATTGTGTTCCATACCAATTTCGGCCGCTTCACAGACTTGCATAGGGCTACCACCAAGTAGCTCTGCTAAACCCGCGGCAGCCATGGAGCAGGCAACACCCACTTCGCCTTGGCAACCAACTTCTGCACCCGATACCGACGCATTGGTTTTATACAAAATGCCAATCGCACCTGAACACATCAAAAAACGTTGAACAGTTTCTTCATTTAAGGGTTCGATGAACTTGTTATAGTAAGCTAAAACCGCGGGGATTATACCCGCTGCGCCATTGGTGGGGGCGGTTACCACTCGGCCGCCAGCGGCGTTTTCTTCACTGACTGCTAAAGCAAACAAATTCACCCAATCGATAATGTCCATAGGGTCTTTGCTCATTGAACCGCGCCCTTTTAGTTGGCGTAGCAAAGAAGCTGCTCGCCGTGGCACGCGTAACGGACCTGCCAGTATGCCTTCGGTTTTGCAACCTCGATCGATGGCTTGTGACATGGTTTGCCAAAGTGTGCTGGTTTGTTGGTTGATGATGGTTTGGGAGTTAAATGCTCGTTCATTGGCACGAACTAAGCCACTTATCGACATTCCGTTTTCGCGGCATTGCTCCAACAAGGATGCTGCTGAATTATAAGGAAAAGGCACGCTAATTGTTTGAGTGTTTGTTTGGCCAAAGTGTTGTTCTTCCACTACAAAGCCACCGCCAGTAGAGTAGTAGGTTATCGACTTGATGTTCAGGTTGCCTTGCCAAGCATGAATCACCATGCCGTTTTCGTGTAACGGCAAACAAGTGGAATGAAAAGTTAATGCCTTAGCAGGAAACGCCACTTGGTGTTGGTTGTTGGCTACCTTTAGTATTGCGGTTTTTTCTAAGTGTTGTACAAAGCCCGCAATAGCATCGATATCTACATTGTGGGGTAGGTTTCCTGCTAAGCCCATAATAATGGCTGTGTCAGTGTGGTGGCCTTTGCCTGTTAACGACAAGGATCCATATACATCAACGGTAATGCTATCTACTTGTTCAAGTATCTGGTCTTGGGTTAACTGTTGAATAAAGTTATGAGCGGCAATCATCGGCCCAACGGTGTGTGAGCTAGATGGGCCTATACCCACCTTAAACACATCAAAAATACTAAGCATCAATTCTCTCGAATAAAAAAGGCAGAAGCACGTGACTTCTGCCCTAAAAATTAGCTGATAAATCTATAGGATTAGGCGGTTTTAAGCCTTAAAGGGTAAAACGGCTGGTGGCTACAATTTATGGCTAGTGAATAGCGGCGCCTAGGGTAATGAGAAAGCGTGATTCGGTAAACTGATTTTTGAGGGTTTTACGCTAAACAGACTTAGAATGCGTAAATATTTAATAAAAGTGGCTTAGATTGGTGGATTTTTAGAAGCTTTGCTCGCTTTGTGGTCACTCAACACTAATTTTGGAAAAAGCGGTTGACTTGTTTAGGCTAAAAACGTTTAATAGCCGCCGTTGCCCGGATAGCTCAGTCGGTAGAGCAGAGGATTGAAAATCCTCGTGTCGGTGGTTCGATTCCGCCTCCGGGCACCACCTTTTAAAAGCCTGCTTTTTAGCAGGCTTTTTTCATTTCTGTCCTCTGGAAAATAATGACACCTTAGTTGCCTGTATTTGGATAATGAATGATGTCGTGAAACACCGCTGTTTGCGGGTGCAAATTTCTATAACCATGTTCTTGATCCGCCGCAAAGCGAAGCGCTTGGCCTTTTTGCAAGCTTAGCCATTGCCCGTTAACCAGTACTTCCATTTCTCCGCTTATTACAATGATATGCTCGCTCACACCCGGTTCGTGAGGCTCGGATACGCGTTGATAACCCGTTAATAGGGTGAGCTCGTACATCTCAAAGCCGTATTTTTCTTCATAGGGAAATAGAGTCGCTACTAGCATGTTGTCGCTGGCAGGTTGTTGACGAAGCTGGTCAGCAGTTCTTATTTGTAGCGAACTTTGTTCACTGATACTGGGCTCTAAAAAGGTAGACAGTGAAGTAGAAAAGCCTCCCGCTATTTTCCACAAGGTGGCAATAGTAGGGCTAGATTCCCCACGTTCTATTTGGCCTAGCATAGCCTTACTCACGCCAGTTTGTTTGGCTGCGGTGTCTAAGCTCCACTTTTTTTGTTGACGTTGTGTTTTTAAGGCTTGAGCGAGGTATTGGTTGAGCGCGTGCAATTAGCCACCTAATGAATTCAAAAAATAATTTGTACGTTATAACGCACAAGTGCTAGGCTTGTCCACGCTGTGCGCTATAGCGCACGCAAGGTTAACTAGCAAAAGGAGTGCTTAACAATGCGTGACTGGTTTGTTGCTTCCCGTGTTTCAGCGGGTTTTATTGTGGTGTTGGTTGGCTATACCAGTTCGGCGGTGATTGTGTTTCAAGCTGCTGCTGCGGCAGGAGCCAGTGAGCAGCAAATAAGCTCTTGGTTATGGGCCCTGGGTGTGGGCATGGGGCTGAGCAGCATTGGCTTATCTTGGTATAGCAAAAAGCCAATTCTTACTGCCTGGTCCACGCCTGGAGCAGCCTTGCTGGTAACTAGTTTACAAGGATTGTCGATTAACGAAGCGATTGGCGCATTTTTGTTTAGTTCTTTGCTGATCACTCTGAGTGGATTGAGTGGCTTTATCGATAAGTTGATTCGCTGGATCCCCCAGTCTTTAGCTTCGGCCATGCTAGCCGGGGTGTTACTGCAGTTTAGTTTGCAATTGTTTAGTGCTTTAGAGAGCCAGTTAATCTTGGTAGTGGCTATGATTGCGTGTTATCTCATTGGTCGCCATATTGCTCAGCGTTATGTCATGTTGCTAACTTTGTTGGTGGGATGCGGCGTAGCTTATCAACTAGGTTTGTTAGATTTATCGTCAGTGAGTTTTCAGCTTGCTAAGCCCGAATGGGTAAGCCCAGATTTTTCTTGGCAGGCGCTGATTGGCGTTGGTTTACCTTTGTTTGTTGTGACCATGGCTTCACAAAATATGCCGGGAATAGCCGCTTTGCACGGTAATGGCTATCGCCCTGCCATTTCACCTATCATCACTTGGACTGGCGTTACTGGCTTGATTCTGGCCCCGTTTGGAGGCTTCGCGTTTAACCTTTCAGCCATTACTGCGTCTATTTGCATGGGTAAGGAGGCCGATAGTGATCCAAGTAAGCGTTACCTAGCGTCTATTTGGGCTGGTATTTTCTATATCGCTATTGGCTTGTTAGGAGCAACGGTGGTGAGTTTATTTGCGGCATTTCCTCAAGAGCTAGTAGCAGCAGTAGCTGGTTTAGCGCTATTAAGCACTATTGCCAATAGTTTGGCTGGTGCACTGGCTGATGTAGAGGGTAGGGAAGCGGCGATATGCACCTTTTTATTAACTGCTTCTTCGGTGAGTTTCTTTGGTATTGGCAGCGCATTTTGGGGGTTAAGCTTAGGCATGTTGGTGCATTATTTCACGCAAGCTGTTAGTAAGAAAAAGCAGTTAATGAAGACTGAAACAGGTGGAACCTAAGACCATTTAGGTATACTAGGGTGATGAGTTGACTCAAGACTATATGTAAACAATATGCTGATAAAAATAGCGGCTAAGATTGGCTACGGTTTGCTTATATTCATGGTGACTGCTGAACTAATGGTATTGAGCTTACGCTGGATCGATCCCCCGATGTGGTCTTGGCGATTGCATAGAAGCGTATACCCACCCAGCAGTTATCCGGAGGATGTTGCTCATCAATGGCGAAATCTGAATGCGATTTCGCCGAGTATGGTGTTAGCTGTGGTGGCGGCAGAGGATCAGCGTTTCCCCCAGCATTGGGGAGTGGATTATTCCGCTATCTTGACGGCGTTTAAGAATAATCAGCAAGGTGGCAAGTTGCGTGGCGCGAGTACCATAACCCAACAAACCGCTAAGAACCTTTGGTTGTGGCCTGCTCAGAGCTATTGGCGAAAAGCTTTTGAAGCTGGCTTTAGTCTGCTGCTTGAGTTGAATTTACCCAAACAACGAATACTCGAAATTTATCTCAATGTGGCCGAGTTTGGACCAGGTATCTACGGAGTAGAAGCTGCCAGCAAGCATTATTTTAAGCAGCCTGCTGCCAGATTAAGCCATTATCAATCTGCTAGTTTGGCAGCCTTATTACCAAGTCCCTATCGTTACAGTTTGTGGCCAAAAACGCCATACATGCAAAAGCGAGTTACCTGGATTCAACAGCAAATGCGCCAGCTAGGTGGCGCATACCTCAGTTTTATAAAGTAACGTTATAAGGCTGCTTGGTACAAACCTATCGCGAACTGCGACGACAACTTAAGCGCCAGCAAAATTAAGAAAATTGATAAAGAAATGAGAGTAGCTTTAGACAGCGTTTTTAGGAATCCGATGAACATAATGACCTCACTTGTGTTTAGCCATCCTTGGAAATAATTCACTAATAATTATACTTAAGCGCCAGTGAATACTGAACTTATCAACTTGTCTTAGATCAATTTTTTCTGCTGTTTTTTTGTACGATTAATAACACTGTGATCGTTAACTCATAAGGGGTTAAATACGACACGATTACTTATTGTGATTTAAATCTAAATGATAACGCTTGTTATTACTTTTATCGTAAGTTAATGAAATGTAAATATAATATGCGAAATTTTTTGGATAGGTGTATACTTTTTCGATAGCTTAAATGGCAGTATGGAGTGAAAAAATGAAAGCCGATCCGAGCATAATAGCCTTACTAAATAAGGTGTTAACTACCGAACTCACATCAATTAATCAGTACTTTTTACACGCCAGAATGTACCGCAATTGGGGCTTAGAAGCGCTCAATGAGAAGAACTATAAAAAGTCGATTAAAGATATGAAACAAGCCGACAAAATCATGGAACGCATATTGTTCCTAGAAGGCTTACCTCATGCTCATATGTTGGGTACATTGCGGATTGGTGAATCAACGGAAGAGATGTTGCAATGCGATATGGACTTTCAGCTTGAGCAGCTTCCGGTACTAAAAGATGCTATTGCCAGTTGTGAAGCTGCCAAAGATTTTGTAAGTCGTGATTTATTAGAAGAAATTCTAGATTACGAAGAAGATCATGTTGATTGGATTGAAACTCAGCAATATCAAATTGATAAGATGGGCATTGAAAATTACTTAGCTGCTCAAATTACTGAAGGAGACGACTAATGAAGGGTAATAGTGAAGTAATTGACGCGTTAAATCGCCTGTTAATGAATGAGCTAACAGCAATGGATCAGTACTTTATCCACTCTCGTATGTACGAAGATTGGGGACTAAATAAACTTTATGAGCGAATCGACCATGAGTTTGATGATGAGAAAGGTCATGCTTCGTTGTTGATCCAGAGAATTTTGTTTTTGGAAGGTACTCCTGATTTAAGTCAGCGTGAGCCTTTACGCATTGGTAAAGATGTACCAAGTATGCTTGAGAACGACCTTAAAGTTGAATATGAGGTTGATGCCTTACTTAAAGAAACGATGGCCTTGTGCGAAACTAAACAAGACTACGTAACGCGTAACATGCTACAAACCTTAATTGACGATACAGAAATGGACCATGCTTACTGGCTGGAACAACAGCTTGGTTTAATTAACAAGATTGGATTACAAAATTATATGCAAAGCCAGCTGTAAAGTTACTGGTTTTATTTAGAAGCCGAAAGCAGATGCTTTCGGCTTTTTTGTATGTTTCACTACTATGTTTTCTATAGTTGCCAACTCAACATTGACCACGATTTCTCCATAGCAAGTTGTTTTAGTTTAGGGCAGGGGTTTACCACATAGGCCTTGTCTACATGTTCCAATAACGCTCGGTCGTTAATAGAATCAGAATAAAAGTAGCTTAGCTGGTAAGCTTGTGGCTTGTTTTTCTGCCATTCGAGTAAACGAATTACCTTACCTTCTCTAAAGCTGGCAACACCGTCTATATGTTCGCTATAGCTGCCATTTTTGAGCTTTAAATCTACCCCTAGAAAGTCTTTTACGCCTAGCTGCTTGGCGACTTGTTTGACAATAAAGCTTACCGTTGCAGAGATAATAAGCACCTGATGTTGCTGGTAAAGGAGAGCATCGATTAGCTTTTGACCTTCAGGGTAAATAATTTGTTGAATGTGTTGCTGTACAAAGTCTTCGACTAACCGATCTATTTGACTACAGCTAAGTGATTGAATAGGACTGAGGCTAAAACGGATGTATTCTTCAAGTGCCAGCTCTCCCTGGGCGTACTGCTCCATCATTGCGGCATCCTGCGCTAAGAAGCCGGCTTGAGTGACAATACCTTGTTCTACTAGGTACTGATGCCACAACGCTCCACTATCACCCGCTATAAGGGTATCGTCTAAATCAAATATATGTAGGTCCACTCAAACATCTTCCATTTTCAAGGCTGCTAATTGCCATGCTAGATAAATTGTTGGGGGAGGCTCAATGATATTGGGTGAAGCAGATAAAGAAAAGGCCAGCTAAGCTGGCCTTGGTTGATTATGCAGAGTCTTTCTTGAGATTCTCTGGCAAGCTGTCGGGTAACGGTGACCAACTGCGTTGCTGAGCTTCTCCATGCAATACCTTACGAAGTTTTTCGTTAGCGGCAGCTGCGTAGATTTTCTCTGTTTTAATTTCTTCTTCTTTACGTTTTAACGCATCTTCCATATCTAACTGAAGATCTTTATGGCGTTTGCTTGTGGCAAAGAATACTAAACCTATAAGTGCTACCAATACCGCAACCACAGCTCCAAATAACCACCAAGCAATGCCTGATTGTTCTGGTTGACCTGCATCTTCGGTACGTTGCACCAACTCAACAATATGAGCACTTAGCTTATTGTTTTGGTCACGTAACTCGTCACGCTGAGTCTGCATTTGGTTGAATTGGTCTTGTAACTGTTTCTGTTGTTCTGAACTACCAGTATTCTCAGAAATTGTTTTTTGAAGACCTAATATTTGCTCGTTTACACCAGCTAGTTGATTCTCTAGCTGTTGGTTACGCTCAAGTAGTTGAGCTTCAGCATTACTGCTACCAGCTTGCTCTACTTGGCTGTACAAACTTTGGTTAGATGCAGTTAAAGTACGGTTCTCATTACTGATCTTATCGTTTAGCTGTAACAAAGCTTGGTAATCAATTAGTTTGCTATTTAAGTCATTCTGCAAACGTTGGTTGATTTTTTGGGTATCGTTAAGTGCCGATTGCAACTTATTAATACTACGATTCTTTTTCGTTAAATCGTCTTTTAATACCGCTAACGTGCGCTTCATTTCAGGGCTTGGACCAGAACTCTTAGCTACTGATTTTGCTTTCGGTTTTGGTTTTGGCGCTACTTTAGCTTTAGCGGTAGTTGTTGTTGCTTTTACTTTAGGTACCGGTGGCGGCAACACAGTTTTAGCTTTAGGTGGGGTAGCGGTCTTTTTCGCTGTCGCTGTTTTAGCACTATTAGCGAATTGTCTAGGAAGACCCGTGTAGATTTTTGGATCTTTTTCTACAATCCAAATATCCATACCATGTTTGCTTTTAATCCACTTCCACTCTTCAACTTTCATATGGTGAAGTTCACCATTAGTTAAAGTGTAAGAAAACTGTTTCGCATCAGGGCGAACAGGGATAGTAAATGCCACACCAAAGTCGTCAAACTTGCTTGGCATTAGTGGATCGGCAGGGGTTGTACCTTTACGCAAGCGAAAATCGGTTCTGGCACCTACTTCTTTGCCATTAACCATTTCTTCGCCAGCCCAGATGTGAAGACCCCAACCATCATAGTTGTTAGTGATACTTTTATAATGCACTGTGACGTTGGCCGCAGTGGCAACTGTACTCACACACCAGAAAAGTAATATAAATATTGATGCTCTTTGCACAATTACTCCATTAACTTGTTAAGTCGCATAACGCCATAGTAACTAAAAAAACAGTAAAGAAGTAGCAACTAGATCACCAATATGGTGTTAAATTTTAAAGAAAAATAGACCTAGCTCCAATTGCAGTCGATTTTTGTATAAAAAAACGTCATTTTTTGCTGTTGATAAAAATTACAAGAAAGCAATGAGTAAGATCTTTAGAGGAACAAACTATGAAATATCGTCAACTCGGCGACTCAAATTTAAATGTGAGTGAAATATGCCTAGGAACTATGACTTGGGGTGAGCAAAATTCTCAAGCTGATGCCTTTGCTCAGTTGGATTACGCCTTAGCAAATGGTGTCAACTTTATCGATACTGCTGAAATGTATCCGGTTCCTCCGCAGCAAAGCACTCAAGGTGCTACGGAAATCATGATTGGCAACTACTTCGCTCAACGGGATTGCCGAGATGAGGTTATTTTGGCATCTAAAGTTGCTGCACCCTCTAAGAGTGACCGCGGTGGCTACATTCGCAACGATATGAGCTTAACTTGGAATGGTATTCATCAAGCGGTAGAAGATTCATTAAACCGACTACAGACAGATTATTTGGATTTATATCAGGTGCATTGGCCAGATCGAGCGACTAACTTTTTTGGTCAACTGAATTATCAACACCAAGAAGACGCCGCTCAAACACCTATCATCGAAACCTTAGAGGCTTTGGCTGATCTCGTTAAAACCGGTAAAGTAAGATATTTGGGGATCTCAAACGAAACGCCTTGGGGAGCAATGCGGTATGTTCAGCTAGCTGAGAAGCATAACCTGCCTAAGATCGTGTCGATCCAGAACCCTTATAATTTGCTAAATCGTAGTTTCGAAATCAACTTGGCTGAAGTCTCTCACCGTGAAAACTTGCCCCTGTTGGCTTATTCGCCATTAGCATTTGGCGCACTAAGCGGAAAATATTTAAATAATCAATGGCCTGAGGGGGCGCGTTTAACTATTTATAAACGTTTTGCCCGTTACGGGAGCGATATCGCCGAAGGGGCTATTCAGCGTTATGTAGATGTGGCACGTGAGTTTGATTTAAGCCCTGTTCAACTCGCACTGGCATTTGTTAATCAGCGCAGCTTTGTTGGTTCTAATATTATTGGTGCTACTTCTTTAGCGCAGTTAAAAGAAAACTTATCGAGCACTCAAGTGGTGATCTCTGATGAACTCGAGCGGCGTCTTCAGGAAATTGGCGACGAGTTTCGTATTCCTTGTCCTTAAATAGGTGAGTGAGATGATCAGCGCTGATCGAAAAAATAACTTGGTACCTTTACTTGAACAAGTAAGGGCGTGCACCTTGTGTAACGCTCAGCTTGATCCTCGACCTGTTATTCAAGCGAGTCCTGAAGCGCGTTTGTTGATCATTGGTCAGGCACCAGGCAGTAAGGTTCATAAAAGTGGCATACCTTGGGATGATGTGAGTGGTGATCGACTACGCCAGTGGCTTAACCTAGATAAAGAGATATTCTACAACCCCAAAAAGGTGGCTATTGTGCCGGCTGCATTTTGTTATCCAGGGAAAGGAAAACAAGGTGATTTACCGCCACCTAAACTGTGTTTTGACACTTGGCATAAACGGGTATTGGCTGAGCTGCCTAATATAGAACTTACCTTATTAATTGGCCAATATGCGCAAGCCTTGTATTTGAACACGCCCAATAAAACCTCGTTAACCGAAAATGTCGCTAATTTTGCATATTACAGTGAGCAGGCCTTATGGCCTTTGCCCCATCCTTCACCACGCAACCGCCATTGGATAGCGAACAACCCTTGGTTTGAGCAGTCTTTAGTTCCGCAGTTACAAAATGCACTAGCAAAGCTGGCGCTTAGCTAGCAGCATGCTTGAGATTTTGGCCGTCTAACCATTGTTTAGGTGACATTTGGGTTTTACTGCGAAAAGCTCGGTTAAATCCCGATAGGCTTTGGTAGCCAACAGACGATGCTACCCACGCTATGCTTTTACCTTGTTTTAGTAGTTGTTGAGCGTGGTGAATCTTCCAATCTACCAGGTAATCCCCCGGTGAGCTGCCAATTACTTTGGTAAAGGTTTCAATGAAGCTAGTGCGAGACATGGCTGCTGCGTGGGCTAGAGTCTCTAAGGGATACGTTTTACTTGGGTCTTCATGTAATAAAGCCAAAGCTAGGCTGAGCTTAGGATGTATTAAACCGGCTAATAGGCCAGTATCAAGGTTTTGCTTATTAACGCTGTAGCGCAACAATAAGCTAATTAGCACCTCTACTAAGCGGTCCATAATCACTAATGAGCCATCGGCAGGCTGAAAGGCTTCACTAAATAGTAAATCGATTGTTTTTGAAAACTGTGGGTGTTCAGCTAGCGGCAATACTATTTGCTTTGGGAGGGCGTTGGCTAAAGGGCTACTGTTAACATTCCCATATCTTATGGTTGCGCACACTAGTTCTGCGGGTTGTTCTGAATCAACCACTAAACGATGTGCAAGGGGTTTAGGAAAAAACACCAAACTGGGCTGAGTCACTTCGATTTTTTTATTGGCTTGCAGAATGCTTAATTTACCTTGGTTCAACACATGAATATGACCCACTAAGTCATCACCGGTTTCCACATCAGATAAGCCACATAATTGGCCTGAATAAAAAACACCAGCAGTAACAGAGAACTGCCTTAGCAAGCCAGATAATTGGTCCATCAATAACACTCCGTACTTTTCGCACCAACAAGCGGACGATTGTATCCCAACAGACCGGACTAAGCGGTTAAATTTTCACTATCGCAGTTAGCGGTTAATTTATGGAGAAATAAAATGAACAGTTTGAAAGCCCTAATCAGAAATACCACCTTAGTTACAGCATTGGCATTTAGTGGCGTAAGCGCAGCTGCAGATATTGGAATGAGCGTAGATAGCAACGATTTAGCGATACAAGGTTACGACCCAGTTGCATACTTTGTTAGTGGCCAACCAACTCAAGGTTCTGGTGATTTTACTGCGAGTCATAACAACGCTATTTACCATTTTGCTAGCGCTAGCAATCGTGATGCATTTAAAGAAGACCCTGCTAAGTTCGCGCCTCAGTATGGTGGTTACTGTGCCTTTGGTGTAGCCATGGAGAAAAAGTTTGAAACTGACCCTACGGCCTGGAAAATTGTTGATGGAAAGCTTTATCTAAACTTAGATAAAAAAGTGCAACAACGTTGGTTAGAAAACACTAACGAGCTGATTGTGGATGCTAATCAACATTGGCCAGAGATTAAGCCGATTGATGCTGCCAAACTATAATCTTTTTTGAGCCATTGAAGCCCAACACTTCGATGGCTCAATAATATTTTTGGTAAAGCTCTTCGATCAATGTGGCCAATTTAAAATCTCGCTCGCTTACTCCGCCTAACTCATGAGTGGTGAGTGCGATATTGACGCGGTTATAGCAATTACTCCAATCCGGATGATGGTTTTGTTGTTCGGCGTAGTCAGCGACATGGCCCATAAACTCAAATGCTTGTACAAAATCTTTAAAACGGTAGCTGTTTTCAATGCTATTGTTGCTAAATTGCCAGTCAGGTAAATGTTTTAATGCCATTTGAATAGCCGATGGACTTAAGGCTTGTTCATCACTCATAGTATCTTCCTAAATCAATCATACTTCTATTTAGCCTAGGTTAGCTGGGGCGAACTGCCAGTTTCACCAGCATTGGCAAGAGATAAATGGGCAATTGAATTGCGCCCATATATATCATGTATTCTAAGCCTAAAAAGCTGCCAGTAATGCTGTAGGTTAGCAATACATTGCGGTTGGTTGCGGTAATGGCGCTGATAATCGCCAGGTTTTTGCCTTGTCGGTAATACAGCAAAAAACTACTGATAAACAATACCAGGCACACCCCGCTGGCAATGAGCAAATATTCCAGTGCTTTACTGGGAGTTTCATCGAATATTTCTCTAAAAGCTCCCATCAAACCTAAAGGAAAGAAAAACACTAACACGATGGTAAACGGGCGAATTTGCTTTAAAGCTTGTTCAATCAAGCTTTGTTTTAGTAGCTTGTGGACTAACAAACTGATCATGATGGGTAAAACAATAAAGATAGCTAAACGCAGACTATATGTTTGCATATCAAGCTGTAACTGCTCATTGCCGTTAAAGCGACTAAATAGCCAGCCGTTGAGTAGCAATATCAAAGGCATCAGCAAGGTTGAGGCAATGGTCATGGCCATACAGCGCTGCGCATCTAACCCTAAGGAACGCACAATAGCTGGGCTGGCAAATAAGGAACCGGTTGCGCAAGTAGCGGCAATAGCGAGGTAGAGTTTGCTATCAATATTAAGTAACCACGCTAACGTCATGATCAAAATAGTAACGCCAAACGTATGCCAAACAGCGTACAACCAAACAGAGGCTTGAGCTAAGTCGGTTACCAGAGTTTTAATGTTGAGGCTAACAATGGTGAGCAGCATCAGAAAAAACAATACCGCGGGTAATAAGGGTAATAAAGCATTTGAAAAGTTAGGTAGGGCAAAACCTACTAATACGCAGCTAGCCAGTAACTGTGTTGAGAATCGAGAAATAAATGCCAGCAAATCCTTGCCTCTTGAATGGGTAAACTAAGCCCTGTTTACTCTGGTTTACATTATTAAAGTGTAATTGCTAACTCAGTTCAAACAAGTGTTTGAAAAATACTATCAAAGAGTTGTATGATTGCAAATGCTACGTTTGGCCAATTGTTTATCTAGGGCCTTATATGGGATGCTAATCTGACAATTATTGTAGGTCGAGCTTCGAACCTGCTGCAAGAAACTAAGGGTAACATGAATTAAAGCGCGAGGTTGAACCCATCGTGCAACACATAATAACTATAAAATAAGGGACAATTGGATGACTAAACCGACCACTGCGGCATCAAGCTACCACAAGCTAGAACACTTCCAAGTATCTAACTTGCTGTACCAGTTTATTAACCAGGACGTACTACCAGAAACCGGTGTTGACCAAGCCTCGTTTTGGTCAAGTTTAGAAAGCTATCTGCAACACTTCATACCTAAAAACAAGTCTTTGCTGGTTAAGCGTGAACAGCTACAAGCCCAAATAGACCAATGGCACCAACAGCATCCATCCCCGTTTGATGCCAACCTTTATCAACAGTTTTTAAGCGATATAGCCTATTTAGTTGATGCTCCTGAAAATGTGACCCTAAGCACCTCAAAAGTCGACCGAGAATTAGCCTTGTTAGCTGGCCCACAATTAGTGGTGCCGGTTATGAATGCGCGTTATGCCCTTAATGCAGCCAATGCCCGTTGGGGGAGTTTATACGACGCACTTTACGGCACTGACGCTATTGACCAAAGTGGGGAGTTGGAACCTGGTAGCAGTTATAACCCACAACGCGGCGCCGCCGTTATTGCTTATGGTCGCGCTTTGCTCGACCAACATTGTCCGCTTGCTCACGGCAGCCATGCCGACGCCACGCGCTACAGTGTATTATCTGGCGGCTTGTTAGTGAGCCTAAAAGATGGCTCTAACACTACCTTAGCTGAAGCGTCTCATTTAGCGGGTTTTCAGGGAGATGCTGAACAGCCAAGTGTTATTTTGTTGCAACATCATGGCCTTCATATTGAGATTCAATTTGATGCAGAGCATCAAATTGGTGAGCAAGATAGCGCCAATGTTAAAGATATCGTTTTAGAATCCGCGCTAACCACCATTATGGACTGTGAAGATTCTATTGCGGCGGTTGATGCTGAAGATAAAGTCGAAGTATATAAAAACTGGCTAGGATTAATGCGTGGCAGTTTACGTGAATCCCTGAGTAAAAATGGCCAAACCATCACTCGAGAGCTAGAGCCAAATCGCCACTATGTTAACAGCCAAGGCCACGGTTTTAGCTTAAGTGGTCGCTCACTTATGTTTGTGCGCAATGTTGGCCACTTAATGAATAGTGATTTACTGCTCGACGCCGATGGTAATGAAGTGCCAGAAGGGCTGCTTGACGCCGTATTTACTAGCTTAATTGGTAAACATGATTTGCTTGGTAATAGCCCTTATCGCAACTCGCGCGAAGGCTCTATTTATATAGTAAAACCTAAAATGCATGGCCCTGAAGAAGTCGCTTTTAGTAATCAGGTATTTGGCGCGGTTGAGGAGTTTTTAGGTTTAGCGACTAACACTATCAAACTCGGCATTATGGATGAAGAGCGCCGCACCAGCGTAAACTTACAGGCATGTATTGCTGAGGCAAACCAACGGGTGGTATTTATTAATACCGGTTTCCTAGATAGAACCGGTGATGAAATTCATACCAGTATGCACGCAGCAGCGATGGTGCCAAAAGGTCAGATTAAAGAAAGCGCGTGGATTAAAGCTTACGAGTTAAACAACGTAGAAGCAGGTTTAGCATGCGGTTTACAAGGTAAAGCGCAAATAGGTAAAGGTATGTGGGCGATGCCTGAAATGATGGCCGCTATGATGCAAGCTAAGCAAGCTCACCCACAAAGTGGTGCTAGCACCGCCTGGGTACCGTCGCCTACTGCAGCAACTTTACATGCGATTCACTATCATCAGGTGGATGTGTTTTCTGTTCAGCAGCAACTTGCCCAGCATCTAGAACAACACAGTACTCAGCGCCTAGCTGATTTACTGACTCCGCCATTGGCCGAGCAAACAGATTGGTCTGAACAACAGCTTATTGCAGAACTAGATAACAATATCCAAGGTATTTTGGGTTATGTGGTTCGCTGGGTTGAGCAAGGTGTAGGGTGCTCAAAAGTGCCAGACATTAACGGTGTGGGCCTAATGGAAGACCGAGCCACCTTGCGTATCTCTAGCCAGCATGTGGCTAACTGGTTAAAGCATGGGGTGGTGAGTGAAAGTTTAGTTAAGCAGCGTTTTGAAGTTATTGCTAACTTGGTTGACCAGCAAAATGCAGGTGATCCGCTGTATTTAAATATGGCTGGTAAGGCGGAGAGTAGTTTTGCTTATCAAGCCGCTTTAGATTTGGTGTTTAAAGGGTGTGAGCAACCTAGCGGTTATACCGAACCTTTGTTACATGCCTGGCGACGCAAGTTTAAAACTAGCTAAATTAGAACTTGGCAATGAAAAAGCACCTAAGGGTGCTTTTTTTATATTTAATCGGTTTACTCTACATTTAATCTATTGATTCTTATCAATATAAGATCAATAGAATACTAGACTCAAAAACAAATAATGGTATCGTAGCGGCGCTATTTAACCAGTAATAGCTCACATCAACGATTAGGCATGGATATGCCGTAATGTAGAAAGAGTAAAGGATTAACATGTTGTTTATAAGGCTATTATTTGTATTAGTCGCGGCCTCGCTCAGCGCTTGTTCAAGTATTAAAACAGATCAACTTGAAGCTAGTGAGTCGCTATCGCTGGCCGATAAAACCCTCGTTTATACTCGCTATGAGTCACTACCTGATTTTACTGCGCAAACTGCCGCTGGTGTTCAGTTTGGTTTGTTAGGTTTAGCCACGGCTATATCTAACGGTAACGCGATGATTGTAGATAACAAGGTAGAAGACCCCGCGCTAGATATTGCTCGAGAGTTAGCCAGTGGTTTAAGCAATAGTTATAAGGTTAAGGTGGTTGATGATGCATCAAAAAGCCTAACCAGCCCGGAGATTCCACACATCATCCAATTATACAGTGACTATGACTATATTTTGGATGTTCGAACTCTAGGCTGGGGATCAATCTATTACACTAGCGATTGGGATAACTACCGAGTGAGCTATCAAGTGCATGCCCGTTTAATTGATAGAGAAAAAGGCAGTGTTATTGCCGAAGAAGCTTGCGGAAATTTGCCTGAATATGCAGATACTGAGTTGGCTCCATCTTATATCGATCTTCAAAATGGTGATGGCTTGAAACAGGAGCTGGCACGTTCGGTTGAGTTTTGTGTCGCGCATATTCGTAATATGGCTAAGCTAAATGATGATACTAATGCAAGTAGCGTAAAAGCTAAACAACTGCAGAGCGAAGCTGATTCTACAACCTTGTAATACCTCTACAGCCTCTTAACTCTAAGAGGCTTTTTTGTGACTAAAAATCGAGGCCTATGCCAATCACGACCCGGTAGTCATTTTTTTCTGGCGTAATGTCATCTGCATCCGGCGTGGGGGAGGCGGTGTAATCCCAGATGAAATCGATATCTAAATCTAAATCGTCGGTAATATCTATCGCAAAATTGAGGAGGTTATGGTGTTGATAACCACCTGTTTTGGTTTGTGATAAGGTCATTTGATAATCATGATTGAGCTCAATATCTTTCGTTATATCGATTTCAAAGTTGGAACCAAAAGATAAACCTAAACTGCTTTCTTTATTAGAGGTGCCAGCGGTCACTTCTTCAAAACGGGTTTGTTGCCATGACGGACCCGCCGACAACTCCCACTTTTTGTCATCATCCTCAACCGCAATGTAACCCACTTGAGAAGCGAGTTGGCTTTGTAACTTAATGTTTTTAAGGGGCGCGTGATAAAAGTCGGCTAATACCGGACGAAAGAACCAATCTTGGTGCTTGTATAAATCGTGAGATAACGTAACGCGGTGATTGCGTGCCGTGGTTTCATCGTTAGATTCCGACACAACGCCTAGGTAAGTAATAATGGTACGACTTAGGGCGGTTTTGCGTTCGCTGTTTAATTTTCCGTTAATCTCGAGGGTATTGGTATTGCCGCTTGCAATGTTTGCACTCAGTGTGGCTTTGTTTTCCCATCGGTCGGCTTCGCTTTCTGCCACTTGATAGACCGAGATAACGTCGTAACGTGAGGCAAAGTGGGTATCTTTACCTACTATGGTGACTTTTTCTTCATCTACCATTAAGCGGCCTCGAACCACGCCTAATCCTCGTAGATTTACTTGAAACCATTTAGCTGTGCGTAGTCGCTGAATATCTTCAATGTCGATGGATAAGTCATCTAGCTCGTCACTGTCGAATAAGGCTTTTTTCTGATAAAGCTCTTCGAGTTCACCTTGAATCACTTCACCAGAATCTAACTGGATCCAGTCTTTGTCCTCATCTAAGTCCAAAGCACTAAAATAGTCCTGTTGAAACTGCTCGCTGACTGAGGGAATATCTTCAGGTGGGGCTGCCGGCTCATCTTCTGCTCTTAAACAAGAGCTAAACATAAGACTACAGGCAAGTAAAACAAGCAGACGCATCAATTTTGCAAGTGCTCCATTAAGCAAAATGAGAATAGTGCTTTGATATTAGCGGCTTTTTACTCATTACGAAATAAACTCTTTAAGGACAGCGTGTTTTGTTTAAAAACGTTAAGTGATAGTGGCCCTTAACGTTTTTAACAGCGCTTAGCTCTATTTTACTTCGGCGTGACGCATCCATTCGCGATACTGATCTGCCCCTTCTTCACCTTCTGCCGGAGACCAAGGCGCAAAGTCGTCGCTTGGTGTTGGTACGTAAGCACCTTCTTTTATCTCTAAGCCAACGGTTCCTGGTTGCATGCAGGCGTAACCATGCCAAGTATTGGGTGGAATTTCGATAGCACGGTTAGTGTCGGGCGAAAGGCTATGGCGCTGGGTTAGCTCGCCTTCATCATTAAAAATAAGTAAATCTAATTGCCCTTGTAATACCAAAAAAAGCTCCCATTTATGCGCTTCACTGTGGCGGTGAGGGCGCATATAGGTATTTGGCTCAGTAGCAATAAACAAGCGCTGTACGTTGGCATCGAGAGTCTCGTGGAGGTTGTGGTGGCTGCGCTGGCGCGGTGCGGCTTTGGCATTATCACTAAAGTTTGCAAAGTCTTTAGTACTGATGATTTTCAACATCGAAAATAGTCCTAATTTATTATGGTGTCTGTGCGATATTCAGCACGAGCAAATAATTGGCAATATGGTGGCACAATTACCTTCACTCAACAAATGCTTGTTTTGGGTGTAGGGTGTATAGATGTGCAGCGTTAGCATTAGCGAAGAGGAGTTAACATGGATGGATACACTGGACAGTGTTTATGTGGTCAAATCTGTTACCGAGTAGATCACTTAGAGCCTAGAATGGGGCATTGCCATTGCAGTATGTGCAGGAAATTTCATGGTGCTGCTTTTGCCACTTATGGCGAAGCGAAAGCTGAAAATTTTCATTGGTTAAGTGGTCAAAGCAAATTGCAGCAATACCAAGCCGAAAACGGTACGGTGAGACAGTTTTGTGGTCATTGCGGTTCAAGCTTAACCTTTGCGCCAGCGAATGATAGCGGCGAGTTTATTGAATTTAGCTTAGCAAGTTTGGACAGCGAGGTTACGCTAAAACCCGACGCGCATATTTTTGTGGAATACAAAGCCTGTTGGCACGACATCACCGATCACTTGCCTCAGTTTAAAGAGGGCAGAGAGTAAACGCCGTTAGCTTTTTTACAAGTATTAGTTGCGCCTAATGCCACCGAGGCGTTTGTTTTGAGTAGAGAAAACGCTCAGTGGCTTACTTCATTAGCCTTTATTATTTAGCTTTTGTAGGTATTGGTTCGGGGTAATACCTCGCAGCCGTTTAAAGGCTCGCGAGAAGCTTTGTTCATTGCTGTAAGCTAAAAGCTCTGCAATGGCACTAATGGAGTAGCCTTTAAACATATATTGAATGGCTTCATTACTCAGCACATAGCTGGTCATTGAGGAAAAATTCCAGCCGTGAACTAATAAACGACGCTGTAATTGTTGTCGTGACATACCCAAACAATCGGCTAAAAAATCCACTGTAGGTCGGCCATAATACCGAGAAAAATTCACCAATGAATAAAGAGATTTGGCAATATCATGGGGTTGAGGGATATTGATTAAGTCGTCTAGCTGAGCATCGTTAAGTCGCAAAGGAGATTGTTTTTTCCATTGATTATTATCACTGGGTTCTACTACTGAGGCGTTAATCCAAACTTCGGTTTGTGCGCTGGAGACATTCACCTTACAACCAAAAAACGCCTCTAGCTTGGCTTGGTTGCTACTTGGGCCAGTAAGGTTGATTTGCAAGGGGACATAGTTATCTCCGTGGTAATAAGTCAGCATGTTTACCATCATCAATGCGATACGAATACTGTCGTGCAGCCGTCCCTGTTTGTTCAAGTATGGGTTGTTGTAACACCACTTAATAATGTGACCCGATTGTAAACCGTGGAAGGTGGAACCCGATTGTAAGCAAGAGGTGCCGTAATTCACTCGACGAAAGGTAATGGCCAGATCTGGAGTGAAGTAGACCCAATTACTAAAGTACTGAATGTTTTCAAAGCGTAAATAATCAGCCAGTTTGAGCATAAATAAGGGGTCGTTAGTGAGTTGCTCTGCTCTTTCTAACCAGCTGTTCAAAATGGTGACAGGAATGATTGATAGAGGCTCTTCTAAAAGCTTATTAGGAATGCATAAATCTTGGCTAGTAATGGCGAACTCGGCTTGCAAGCCATCAATAATAGGCTTGATAAAATTCAGTCGTATAAACGAAATGTTAATGTCTTTCATCAAGCCCTGCTCTTTTTATCGTTAATATAAGTACACTTTAAATCAATATTTTATAGATATGTACTCAAAGTGTACTTTATACGGGCATTTTCAACTCTCGGCAAGCCCTGGGCGCAGGGATAGTTAAATGTAAAAATCGAGAGGATGAGTCTGGTCATATTTTTTGCTCTAATGGCTAATAAGGCAGTCTTTTGACCACGGGTTTTACTCAGGGTAGGCTGGTTACAAGTAAGTTGGTTCACCATCAAGGACTGTATGAAACCGCTAGACATCGTGTTTGCTCTGCTTGTTGCCAGTATTTGGGGCGTAAACTTCTCGGTGATAAAGCTTGGCTTGTTAGAGCTTCCGCCGGTGCTGTTTTCTGCGTTACGTTTTGCCATTGTTGCTATTCCGGCTGTTTTGCTAGTGCCTTTTCCCAAAACAGCTTGGCGTAATGTTCTAGCGGTGGGCTTTTTTCTCGGCGTCATTAAATTTAGTTTGTTGTTTGTCGCGATGAAAGTGGGAGCGTCAGCCGGGCTTTCATCACTGCTACTGCAAGCTCAGGTCATGTTTACCATTGTGCTTAGCGCTATTTGGTTTAAAGAGAAGGAGACTAAATATCAGCTTATCGGGATCCTCATTGCTTGTACGGGTTTCTTGCTGTTTTTTACCGCTAGCTCAGAAAACTTAAGTTTAACTGCCTTGTTATTACTGCTGCTGGCGGGGTTATCTTGGGCAGTGTCTAACCTATTTATGAAGCAAGCGGGCGGAGTAAATGTATTGCACTTTATGGTGTGGGTGAGTTTAATTCCTCCTCTGCCTTTGTTGCTGTTTTCTTACCATTTTGAAAATGACCAGCCGCTACAATTACTGCTGAATGCAAGCGGGACTACTTGGCTGGCATTAGCCTATGTAGGCTTTATCTCTACTTTGTTGGCGTTCGCATGGTGGGGGCGTTTACTGGCTAAATACAGCGCAGCCACGGTTACTCCTTTTGCTTTGTTAGTGCCCGTGGTGGGAATGTTTACCGCAAGTTTGGTTTTTGATGAGCGTTTAACAGGAAGCGAATGGGCGGGCACTAGCTTGGTATTATTGGGATTAATATGCTGTGTATTTGGCGCAAAATTACGCGCTCGTTTAGCGCGATGAGTTGTTGCACTAAATAGCAATTGAAAGCGAGGGCGCTAGGCTCTAAAGTGGCGCTATTGTTACCAAGAGATTTTATGATGTCTGGATTTAAAGAGCTGAATAAACGCAGTGCTAACTCTTATCAGCAGCAACGCCAATTGATTAAGCAAGTATTGGCAGGTAAACCAAAACAGTGTGAAAGCTGTAAGCAAGCCTTGTTTGTGGTATTGCCTGGGCAAGAAAAAGCCCCAGGTGTTTATTGCACCAAGGGCTGTACCGCGATTGAATTAGAAATATCTTTACCTAAGTAAGCTAGTTGCGAGGTCCTTGGCGGCGGTCTTGCTCTAGAAACTGTAAACACTCTTCAATAGCAACTTTAGTTTTCTCTACTAGTTGCTCACGTTCGGCGTCGCTAATCGCACTGAGCACGTCTACATCGTGTCTTATGTAACGTGGCGGCAAGCGGTTAAGCACCAGGCAGCATAAATCCTGTAGAGTATCTAAATCACAGCGCTTGTGAATTCCTAAAGCATGCAGTTGTTCACCCACTAGGAACTCAGTAAAGTTATGAATTTCCTCTGATAAGCGCATGTAATATCCCTCAAATAAATGTATACATTCAGGTTATATAAGAATAGCCAGAGTCGCCACTCTCTGGGCCATTATTGTTATTGTTGTTGAACCGGATTCACATTTAAGGCGTCATTGTATAAAGCTTCGTATTGCCAAACCGATTGTTGCCAGTGAAATCTAGATTGCATGGCGCGACGACGCATGGCTTGAAATTCCTCTGGGTGCTCTAGATACAGCAACAGCGCTCGGCGCAAAATATTCAGTAAATCGCTGGGTTCAGGATCATAAAAAATATGGCCAGTGGCTTGGCTAGGATCTTCATCATAATCTGAAACCGTATCTCGTAACCCACCCACGCCGCGCACAATAGGTAAAGTGGCATAAGCTAGGCTGTACATCTGGTTTAAGCCGCAAGGCTCAAACAATGATGGCATTAAGAAAAAGTCTGCCCCTGCTTCTACTAAGTGAGCAAGCTCGTTGCTGTAGGCGTGAATAAAGCGCAGTTTGTCTGGCCATTGCTGTTGTAAGGCTTCTAGTTCGGTAACAATACCGCTGTCGCCAGTACCTACAATCACAACCTGTACGTTGTGACGCAAAAACTGTTGCAGTGCCGGTAGTAAAAGATAAAACCCTTTCTGCTCGGTTAAGCGACATACCATGCCAAAAATTGGCACATCAATTTGCGCCAGTTGAGTCTCTAATTGCAGAGCTTGCCGACAAACGGTTTTTCCGCTTAAGTCACTACTTGAGTAGTTGGCAGGAATTAGCTTGTCGGTTTCGGGATCCCAATCTGCATATTCACAGCCATTTAAGATCCCCACTAAATCAGAGCGTCGCTGTTCAAAGTAGTCACACAAGCCGTGAGAACCTAAACGGGTGAGCAACTCCTGGGCGTAATTAGGGCTTACCGCGTTAATTTTGTCGGCAAATCGAATCCCTGCTTTCAGCAGGTTGATGCAGTTATAGCCATCTAGAATTTGATCTACTAAGCCATCAGCTAAACCTTCGAGTAACTGGAATTGATGTTTCTCAAAAATGCCTTGGAAGGCCGCATTGTGAATAGTAAGAACTGATTTACTGTTGCAAAAAAATGGATGATGGGCGTATTTTTGCTTGAGTAAGTAAGGCACTAAAGCGGTGTGCCAATCGTTACAGTGGAATACGTCAGGTCTGAAGTCTAAAGCTTCAGCTACTTGAAATACAACGCGAGAAAAAAAGGTGAAGCGTTCGCCATTATCATCATAAGCAAACTCGCCTTCACTGTAGAGTTGGTCGCGCTCGAAATAGTCATTATGCTGAATCAGGTAAACGGGAATATCTTCCAGCATTAGGCGGTAAACCGCATAATCTATATCGGCACAGCCTTCTGCTGTAGGTAAGCGTAAATCGAGAATCTTCTCGGCTTCGTCGTGGCGTTTTATGGTTTTATAAAACGGCATAATAATTCTTACGTCTTGTCCGTGTTCCTTTAGGGCAAGCGGTAAGGCTTTAGCTACGTCGGCTAAGCCGCCAGTTTTTGCTAGGCTTTCAACTTCTGAGGCTAAAAACAATATCCTGACAGGATGGGCTGTCACAGAGAACTCCTTAACGATTAAGGCACCAAAGGGTGCCTTATATGGTTCAATATTAGAGTAATTGCTTATGTGTTATCAAGGCAATTTAATGCCTAGAAACCAACCTTGGCGTTTTTCGGTATCACTACAATTCCTTCTGGAGATACCGTAAAGCGCTTGCGATCTTCTTCCAAGTTTTCACCAATGATGGTACCTGGAGCAATTTCAGCGTTTTTATCAATGATGGTGCGGCGAATCTGACAGCCTTCACCAATTCTACAGTTGCCAATTAATACCGACTCACTGACGACTGAGCCTGGGCGTACGTGACTTCTGAAACCCAATACACTGCGATTCACTTCTGAGCCTAAAATAAAGCTCCCTGCAGAAATCAATGATTGGCTCACACTCACTTTTTTGTCGCCAACATCTTTAAAGGTGGCTGGTGGAAGTGGTGGGTAATGGGTGTGTAATGGAAACTTAGGGTTGTACAACGAGAACGCAGGTTCTTCGTCTAACAAATCCATATGAGCAGCCCAGTATGCATCTAGGGTACCTACGTCGCGCCAGTAACCACTGGCGGTTTCTCCTGGAATATTGTTTTGAGTGAAGTCGTAAGCGAACACTTTACCTTTGGGATAAAGCTTAGGAATAATGTCGTTACCAAAATCGTGGCTAGAATCATCTTCTTTGGCATCATCGTGCAGCGCGTCCAGCAAGACTTTTCGTTCAAATACGTAGTTACCCATAGAGGCGAGTACGTGGTCTGGATCACCGGGAATTGTTTTCGGGTTTACCTTAGGCTTTTCTTCAAAGCCTATCATTCGGCCTTCGGTATCAACTTCGATAATACCAAACTGATCGGCTTGGTCTTTAGGCACTTTAATCGCAGCAACGGTGAGGTCAGCTTCGTTATGTTTATGGTTATCAACCATCTGGCGCACATCCATTTTGTAGATGTGGTCACTACCAAAAATACAAACATGGTCAGGTTCGTTAATCTCAATGAACCGAGCGTTTTGATAAATCGCATCAGCCGTACCGTCATACCAGCGTTTACCTACGCGCATTTGTGCCGGTACTGCATCAATAAAGCGGTCGGTAATGCCGGATAAATGCCAAGCTTGGCGAAGGTGAATGTTGAGTGACTGCGACTTAAATTGGGTAAGTACATAAATCTTAAGAAAATCTGAGTTCACAAAGTTGTTTAAGGCAAAGTCGATTAGCCTATAACTGCCTCCAAATGGAACCGCGGGCTTAGTACGGCTGTCGGTGAGTGGATAAAGGCGCGTGCCTTCACCACCGGCGAGAATCATCGTTAATATACCTGCCATGGGACTTTGTACCTCTAATAATTATGTCAGTTTCGTGAAATCGTTTTCAAAGTGGCTTGGCTTAGTTTCCAGATATTTACCTTAATGTAAATAGCAGAAACTAGGGTTTTATTAAATCCACAATAAAAATAATGTTCTTACTAAACACAACAACGCAAAATTTTAAATTTTTTGTTGTCGAGTATGCTTTCGTAGCGCGCGAAGTGTTGCTTTATTAGTGCTTCGTACTGCAGGAAGCTATTGGCAACCAACCATAATTCGCCTTGGGCATTTAAGTGCTGTTTGGCTTGGGCAAGAAACGTTTCAGTGGTTTCGTACTGAGTATCTATTCCAGCATGAAATGGTGGATTACTCACGATGAAATCAAAGCGTTGGTTTACTTCGCTTAATCCATCAGAAGCAATTACTGTTCCATTCAACTGGTTTTGTTTTAGCGTGGCTTTAGTGCTAGTCACGGCGTATGCACTTACATCGAGCAGAGTAATGTCTACTTTGTGTAATAAGGCTTGGCTTGCACCAATAATGCCCGCACCACACCCAAAGTCGAGCACGCTACCGTGCAAGGCTGGTAAATTATCTAATAGCAGTTGACTACCGTCGTCTAGTTTTCCGTGGTTAAACACACCTGGCAGTGACATCACTTGCAAGCGAGTATTTGGCAAAGCGACTTCAAATTGGCTTAACCACTGTTCTGGCTGAAAGGCGGGAGCCGCTTTAGTGAGAGAGCCAAAATATAAACCACAGCGTCGAGCACTGTCGATTTTGTTCATTTTAATGCCAAACTCAGCGAGCAGTTTTTCGCAGCTTTTAACTCCACCACGGTTTTCTCCCACCACAAATATGTCGGCATCATCACTGAGTTGCGGCAATATGCTGGCAAACAAGTAGGCGGCTTCTTGCTTTGCTTTAGGCATAAAAAACAGCAGCGCATTGCTGTTTTTGGCTAACCGAGGTTCAACTGAAAACTGACAAGAGAGTTTGTCATCATCCGTTTTCTTAAAGTGCGTAAAGTGACCGTAATGACTACAGCAAATTTGCAACGACGCGACTTGCTCAAGCAGGTTAAGCGGGTAGTTGTCGGCGAGTTGGCCAGCTACCACTAAATGCCGCTCGGCAAAAAGTTGGTCGTGGCGGGCGAGTACTTGGCTGGTAGCGTGTAGCGAGGTGTTCATAATAGGGCTTTATCGCGGTCATAATTGGCTGCAATAATAGAAAGTTTTCGTTGAAAAGGCTATCTCATCGCCGCTTCTAAGTATTTATTTTTAAGGTTACTTGACTTTTAGTGCGTGCTAAGGAAACTAGCTAGCAAGAATTTCGTTTGTTAAGGACACATCTGTGATGTCGATTTCTTTAAAGTTAAAGAAATATAAACGGCCCGAATTAAAACGCGGGTGGTTAACGGCTGGGTGCAACTAAATCGAAATAGTATTTTTGAACCCGGCCACTGTGACCGGGTTTTTTTATTTTAGAAGTAAGTGATGGAGCGGGCATGTTTAAAGGATCGATAGTAGCGTTGGTTACTCCCTTTATTGAAGGTGAGGTTGATTATGCGGCGATTCGCGAGTTAGTTGAATGGCACATTGGCCAAGGGACTCATGGCATTGTGCCAGTGGGGACTACTGGCGAAAGCCCAACCCTAACTCACGATGAGCATATTGCTGTAGTGAAAACGGTAGTAGAGCAAGCTAAAGGGCGTGTGCCTGTTATCGCGGGTGCTGGCTCAAACAACCCTATTGAAGCTATCGAGTACACTAAGGCTGCCCAACAAGTGGGTGCCGATGCAACTTTGCATGTAGCGGGTTATTACAATCGCCCTAATCAAGATGGTTTATTTCAACACTTTAAGATGTTGCACGACGCCACTGATATTCCGATTGTGCTTTACAACATTCCACCACGCGCGGTGGTAGATTTAAGCCCAGTAACCATTGCTAAACTGGCGCAATTACCGCGTATTGTTGGTGTGAAGGACGCTACCGGCGATTTGTCACGTCCACTATTTGAACGCCAATTGATTGAGCAAGACTTCTGCTGGTTAAGTGGTGAAGACGCTACGGCGGTTTCTTACAATATTAGCGGCGGCCAAGGTTGTATTTCAGTAACAGCGAACGTAGCCCCTAAACTGTGTGCGCAAATGCAACAAGCCACTTTAGACGGTGACTATGCTAAAGCTAGCGAGATTCAAGATAAGTTGATTCCTCTGCACCAAGCAATGTTTGCTGAGCCAAGCCCAGCTGGCGCTAAATATGCGATGTCTTTACTGAACAAGTGTCGAGCAGAATGTCGCTTGCCAGTTACCGAATTGTCGGACTCTACCAAAACGCGTATTCGCAATGTTATGCAGAGTTTAGAGCTAATCTAATATTATTGTTTTTGTTTATAAGGCCGAGCTTGCTCGGCCTTTTTATTAACTTAGCTTTTTCCTGCATGCTGCTTGGCTGACTTAAGCTAAGCCTATGATTTAACTTTGCTATAGTTAAGTTTACGCAAACTAAAGGGATGTGTTGTGGCAGAGCTAGATCTAGTCAGTTTTTTCCATGGAATTGTTGAGGCCGATAGTGGCTATTGGTTATTGCAGCCAGAAAATGGCAAAGTTTCGGTGCGCTACCCTTGGCAAGACCAACAGTCAGAACACCTCGATGTAGAGCAGTGGTTAGAGCGTATTGATTCTCGCTGTCGAGCTGCCTTTCAGCAAGCCATGCACGCAAGTTTAGCTAATAACCAAGCGTTTTTTTGCCACTACTGCCACAGCGAAGATGAATGGTTGCGGATCCATGGTATGCCGGTTGAAATCCAACAACAGCAATATTTGCTGGCCAGTGTGCTTCCACTCACCATGCCAGTGATTAACGACGAAACTAACCTTCGCGATCCAGAAAGCGGTTTGCTGTCGGCGCCATTGTTTAGAGAGCTGTTGATTCAAGCAATGCGCTTAAGTAAGCGAAATCACGAGCCCTTTGCGATTCTCACCTTACATTACGCCAGCCATGACTCGTCTTTAGTCTGTGCAATCGTCGCCCAAGTGCTTCAGCAACAGTTACGTCGTTCAGACAGCATTGCTCAGTTTAGTGAGGGTGAGTTAATTGCTTTGTTATACGGAGCGAGTCGCACGGCGGCTGATAACGTTGCTAAAAAGCTTACGGGCGAATTACAAAGGCAGTTAGAGGGCGTGGCCTTAGATAGCCTTAAAATTGGTTGGGCTTATTACCCAGAGCACGGTGATAACGTAGACACCTTGTTAGCGCACCGTTTAGACGCGGTTCAGCAATTATCGCCTTAATCACATTTGCTTGGCTGTTGTTAAACAAAGAACGCTAAACAGTGTTTAGCGTTATTTGTGGTAAACCTAATTAATAAGGCTTACTTCGCGTTCTGAACAATAGTGGCGCTGTCTTTCAACATTTCTAAGTACAAGTCTTCATACTCAGTTGGGTTTAATATGAGACCATTCGCATCGCTATACTGAGTCACCGTTCCAGTTTCAGCAATACTGCGACTGTCGATGAAGTTAGCCATAAAATAATCTTGCTGATCTGCAGAAAGCTCGCTGTCGATTAAGGCGATTTCAATACTGTCGATTTGGCTTGTGGCTAGCTCTAGGGCACTACTTTGCATTAAGGCTTGTTGAGCTTTAGGCGCAGCGTAAATTGATTGATAAAAGGTGCGGCTATTGTTGTGTGAACGCAATCTTACTTGGCTGCGTTGTAAGGCAAAGTCGCTGCTGTTAAAGCTGTTAGCATTATCGATACAATGATTAGCGTGGCTAAGCTCAACCGAGCAGTTCTCTATCAAATCTAAGTTATCAATGCTGTTTAACTCTGCAAGTTCTAGGTCTAAGGCCGCGTTATCAGCGTTAATAGCCATTACGCTATTAAACTGCCAATTACTGTCGTTGGTGGTACCTGAAAACAAGCCTACCCAATGGCTTACTTGGTCATAATTAGGGGCAATGGTGAACTGGTCTACATCTTTGTATAAGGTTTGCCACTGGTAACTATTGTTATTGTGAATGGCTAGTACAGAGCTACCATCGTCTACTGCTAAGTTGCTAGCCACTTGCCAATACATTGGCTCTAGGTCAGCGTTACTTAGGCTAGCGGCTACGATGTCGTTATTTTCATCGGTATCGTAAACGTAGCTAGGTTCTAGGAAACCGAAGTAGGCTAAATCGGTATGTTGGCCGTTTTGGCTTGAATAAAAGGCGGTTACTAGGGTGTCTTTTACTGCTGGTAGGGGAGAGCGTACAGGGATGTGAGCGGATAGATCATGGCCGCTAACCAAATCAGCGGAGTAACTGGTTTGATAGTAGCTAACGCCACTTTCTTGCAGTACCGATAATGCTGCGGTATCACTAATATCGGTGACCGAACGGTAGTCTTTACCCGCATAACAATTGCTACCGGTTTGTGATGAGCGAACATTTAGTACTTTGTTACCTAAATACTGTTTCTGCACGCTATACATATATACATCGGGCTCTCCGCTTAAGTTACGATCTACTTCTTCTAGAGAAACATAGCCTTCATCGGGTACCCATCCGCTATCAAAATTCACGATACCGTTGCTTGGTACATCGGCAGCTTGAATGGTGTGTTCTTCAATAATTGAACCGTCAGCATTGTGGAATAAAACGTTATAACCAGTATTCGCTATCGACGCGGTAATCACTCGGCTGTTGTCGGTTTCAGAGGTTCCGTAGATGACACAGCCCGATTTAACATCGCTTTCTTTTAGTGTTTGTAACTGAATGATCTGCCAGTTGTAACGTGGAGTTGAAGGACCAGGTGATGAGCTATCGCTACCCCCACATCCGCTTAACAAAAAAGTGGCGACTAAACTGGGTAATATGGCTTTTTTCACTACTGCTTCCTCAAACTACGAGTCAAAATATTGTTGTTGTCGCTTTATTAGCAATATCCGCACCGTTTCTTGCTCATTCATTGCCTTTGAATATGTGTTTTATTTTTATTTTGTATTTTTGTTTGCTGTTGATTTAGGGTTTGGCTTTGCTTTGTTACAGAGTTGTTAGCTAAAACTGTGCCTTGGCAAGCATTTGTGGTGTTAATTGGTTTTTCGGGTTTGATGTTTGTTTTATATTGCCTCTGTGTAGAGCAAAGGAGCCTGAAATGCTGCGATGGGCTAAAAAAGGATGGTGTTTGTGTTTACTAATGTGGCCAATAGGTCTTTTTGCCGCGCCCATTGAAATAAAAGTTGGCGGTTATGACTTCCCTCCCTATGTTAGTCACAACGTTTCAACTAACCGCTACAGCGGGGTGAGTTTAGATATACTTCGCGCGCTTAATCATCTTCAAGACAAGTTTACCTTTCGATTTGTGTCGACTTCTCGGCATAACCGCCATGCCGCTTTTACCCGTAAACGTTTCGACCTGATTTTGTTTGAAAACCTAGAGTGGGGCTGGCAGCGCCTCAATGTTCAGCAAAGCCTTCCATTAGTCTTAGACAAAAATCTGTTGCTCACTCATCAGCAGAACCTTGGTGAGCAAGACCAGTTGTTTGCACCAGGACACAATTATACTGTGGTGCTGTTTGACGCGGCCTATCAAAGCCAGCATTTATCCGATGAAGGGTTTGCGGTAAACAGCTGCTCCCATGTCATGAACTGTATTAAGTTAGTGGTAAAGCGGCGGGCTGATTTCACCATGGTAAACGAGAGTTTTTATTTACCCCTTACTCGGCAAAAACCGAGTTTACTTCAATCACTAAAAAGCATTGCGCATTTTAGTCCGGTGCATAGCTTACATGCTCTACAACGGGCAGACTCTTCGTTAAGTGTTGAGCAGTTAAATTTCTTCTTTAAGCAGTTGAGTTTATCTGGGGAGTTGCAAGCCATATTGAGTCAGTATGACTTAGCAATTGCAGAATAAGCTTTTAGGCTCTTGCTAATAGCTGTGGGCCGCGAGTGCCTTTTTCTTCCATATACTGAAAATACAAACGAATATGGGTCGCTGATTGATCTACGCTGCGTCCCATTGCTTCGCGAATAGCTTTGCGATTGGCTTGTTTAGCATCATCACTATCGCGCAATTGAGTGGCGCTTAAACCTGGCTGAACGTCGTTATTGCCAAACACCGCCGTACCGGGGTTAGTCATTTGGCGTTGCGCGGTATATTCAGTGATGGTTTGCCGTGGTGCGCTGTTTTCTATGCGTTGGCGAGCGGCATAAGTTGATTCGAGTGATGCAGCTTGAAGGTTATTATTCACCTGCATAAATCTTCTCTCCTTAAGTTAAAAAAACATAGCCTTACGTGTTTATCGGCCAGCATTATTTAATCTTTAACTACAGGCTAAGTATCGTGCAATGTGGGCATTGCTTGGTGAGGTTAATAGCTCTGCTGGGCTGGCAAATTGACGAGTGGTTCCGGCTTCAATAAATGCAACTCGCTCGGCCACACGCTGGGCATCTTGCCATTGATGAGTGACCATTATTACCGCCAGTTGCCACTCTTCGGCCAATTGCTTAACCAGCTCTAAGCACTCTAAACGTAACATGGGATCTAATGCGCTAAAGGGTTCGTCTAGCAACAAAATAGGCTGCTGACGCACCAAACAACGGGCCAACGCAGCACGCTGCTGTTGACCGCCAGAAACTTGGTCGGGGCGTTTATTTAGTAAGCCAGCAATGCCTAAGTTGTTGGCAATTTGGCTAAGCTGCTCTCGCTGTTGTGCGTTAAGTTTCAATGACGGTGAAAGCCCCAGCGCAATGTTTTGCTCAATGCTTAAGTGGTGGAACAAATTGTGATGTTGAAACAAGCTGGTAACGGGGCGTTGCTTAATCGGTAAGTTTAATAAATCTTCACCTAACCACGACAAGCTGCCACTACTGGCGGGAACAAAGCCAGCAATAAGCTCTAACAGGGTACTTTTACCGCAGCCACTGGCGCCCAATAACGCCACCACTTCACCGGGGTTCACCTCCAGTTGGTAATGAAACTGCTGTTGCTGGCGAACACAGCATAGTTTAGAGATGCTTAACATGGTGGCGTCCTAGGGTAAGTTCGAGCAAATAAAATATTACCGTGCAGAGCAGCAGCATAATTAAACCGGTAGCGCTGGCTAAAGCATATTGGTAGGTGCTTAGTTGTTGGTACAGCAGCAACGGCAAGGTTACCACGTCTACACTGCCAATCAGCGCTATTACGCCCATGTCACCTAAAGACAAGACCATACATAAACTTATGGCTAGTGCTAATGGCCGACGAATAAGCGGCCAATAAATTAAATGCAATTGGCTGAATGCCGGTAAATCTAAGCTTTGGTTTAGCTTAGCGTATTGTTTAATGGCATCACTTAAGGCGGGTTTTAAGCTGCGAATAAAAAACGGCAGGCTCATTAGTGCGTTAATTAGTGCCACCAAAGGTGCTGTGTAGGCATTGATGTCGGCTCGGCTGATCAGCAAGAAAAACAAGCCGGTGGTGATGACCATTGCGGGTGCAAGCAACATGACTGAGGCCAATAGCTCTTGGCCTCTGCCGGCTAACATGCGCCGTTGTTTGACAACATTGCTACTGTATTGCCATAAAATAGCCCCGCCCAATATCACTACCCACAAGGTGCTTTGTAAGGCAATGAGCAATGACCAGCCAATGCCGCTAAACCATTTATCCCAAGGTAGTTGCTGCCAATTAAGTTGGCTAAGTGGGCTTAATATGCCAAGTAAAATGGAGCCTATAAACAGGTAGTAACCCAGTACCATTACTTGATGAAGTCGCCGCTGAGTTTTACTGAGTTGATGTTGAACAAGAATGTTCTGTTGAATGCGCTTTGCTTCTTGTTGTTCGCGGCCCAGTAACAACCAACCTAGGCTAACTGCAATCAGCAGTTGTAACACCGCACATTGCAGTGCAAATAGTGGGTCGAAGTCGTAGCGTAGGGCTTGATAAATGGCCACTTCAAGGGTGGTGCTTTTAGGCCCGCCACCCAGTGCTAATACAATGGTAAAACTGCCAAAACACAACAAAAATACTAAGCCAAAGAGTCCGGCTAAACGTGAGCGCAACATGGGCCATTCTATTATCTGCCAATTGCGCCATTGGCTAAAACCAAGTTGCTTGGCTTGGCGCCAGTAGCTGGCGGGAATATCGTTATATTGCAAGTAACAATATCGTGCAATAAGTGGCATATTTAAAAAACAGTGGGCAATTAAAATACCGGGTAAACCGTATATCTTCCATGAAAAGGGGCTTATTTGCTGCCAAAAACCGTTAATGCCAAAGCTACCTACGCAGCCCAGTACCACCAAGATTACTGGGCTTACAAAACATAAATTGGCCAAACGCAGCTGCCAATTTATCGATTTAGGCTGTAAATAAAACCAAGCTCTCGCAATGGCCACGCCACCTATACAAGCAAGGCTTGCCGATAATAACGCCTGCCAAATACTAAAGCGCAATACGCGCCATAGGTAAGGGTCGTTAAACGCCGACCAGCTTAGCTCTTGAGCTTGTTCAGCCAAGCCCCAAAACGCTGCCGCTACCACTAGCGCTATAAATACGCTGGCGCAGTAACCGACTATTGAAGCTGGCTTAATCATTGAGTAGTTACTGGCTTACCGAGTTACGCCACTCTTTAGTCCATTGCTGGCGCTGTTGGCTAACGGTGTGTTGCTCAATGCTTAATGGCTTAGGTTGGACTAGCGTAGAAAATGCTTCTGGTAGTTCGGCATCAGGATTAACCGGTAGCATCCAGTTTGTTGTGGCAATAATTTTCTGCGCCGGAGCACTCACTAAAAAGCTGAGGAATTGCTGAGCAAGCTCTACTTGTTGGCTGGTGGCACTAATCGCGGCCACTTCTACTTGGCTCATGTGACCCTCGCTAAATTCAGCAGCTTGGTAACGGTTTTCTTGCTCGGCCACCATGTGGTAAGCCGGCGAGGTGGTGTAGCTTAGTACCAAATCAGCTTCGCCTTTTAGGAACATGCCGTAGGCTTCGCTCCAGCCTTTAGTTACGGTGACCGTTTTATCTTTTAATTTGCTCCAAGCTTGGCTTGAATCATCACCATAAAGGGCTTTAACCCACAACATTAAACCTTGGCCGGGTGTGCTGGTGCGTGGATCTTGATACAAAATACTGCCGTTAAATTCTTCTACAAGCTGCTTCATCGAGCTTGGCGGGTTTTTGAGTTTTTCGGTGTTATAAATAAATGCAAAGTAGCCATAATCAAAGGGTACAAAGTTGTTGTCTTGCCAGTCTATGGCGAGCTTAGGAAGGGTAAGCTGATGGGCTTGAACCGCGTTAATCGCTTCAGTCTCTGGAATGAGGTTAGTATCTAAGCCCAAAATTACGTCGGCTTTGTTGCGTTTACCTTCTAATTTTAGGCGATTTAAAATGGCTACGCCGTCGTCTAAACCTACCCAATTAATGGTGCAGTCACATTGCTGCTCAAAGCTTTTAGTTAAGGCTGGGCCCGGGCCCCAATCGGATACAAAACTCTGGTAGGTGTACACCGTTAACTCGCTGTTTGCTTGGCTGTTAAAGCCCACAACACTCATCGCACAGCACGCTAGCCATAGCAATTTTTTCATCTTACACTCCTTGATAATAGATTTATGACCGTTGATGGAATCACTCGCTTTGCCTACTTCCGCACTAGAAAAAAACCTACTTAGTTACCTTGAGCGGCACCTAGGATGCATCTTAAAGGTAGACCGTTTAGCGGGAGGGCATCAGCATTCTTGGTTGCTAGAAACCAATACAGAACGTTTGGTATTACGCTTAAATCAACAACAGCCTTGTTATGGCTTGGATTATCAACGCGAAAGAGAAGTATTACAACAGCTTAACCACTTGCCTTGGGTAATTAACATGCATCCATTGAGCTTAAACGGTGAGTTTTTGCTGTATCAGTTTCAAGAGGGTGAAGTAGTAAGCCTTACACAATGGCAACAACCCACGCTTTGGCCGCAATTATTAAAGGTATTGCAGCAACTTCCCTCAGCCGGTAAGGGCTTACCGCATTTTGATATGCTCAAGTACCTACAACGTTATGTAAATGACATTAGTGCCAGCGAGGCTGCAAGCTTTAGACGCCAAGCCTTGCAGTGGATTAAGCAGCAAAATTGGCCGCAGCAACAGGCGTTTAACCACCACGACTTACATCTTGATAACCTACTGCTGAGTAGCGAGCAAAAGTTGTTGGTGTTGGATTGGGAGTATGCCGCAACGTCTATGCAAGGCTGGGATGCCGCCAGTGTTGCGCAAAGGTGTCCGGTAACGGCTGAGCAGCGCGCAGATTTAATCGCAATATCGGGCTTAAACAGTGAGCAATTTGAGCTACTAGTTGTTGCAGTAGCCTTATTAGATTTAGCCTGGTATTGGCAATATCAGCCACAGTGGCAGGGTTTACATATGCGCAGTCAGCAATGGCTGAATGCGCAAGGTTTAGCTAATTCAATTTAGCCGCTTAGCTTACTCTTCAGCTAAGATTTCGGCGCGCCAATTACCTTCACCGTTTTCACCTAACGTTTCTGCTAGGTAAGGCAGCACTTCTTGCATCTCTTTCATTAATGTCCATGGCGGGTTAATCACAATCATACCGCTGGCAGTCATACCAAATTCGTCACTGTCGTGTTGAATACCTAACTCGAACAGTTGAATGTTACTAATGCCGCTGCGGATCAGAGCTTTTTCAAGTTTGTCGATACGGAAGCGTTCAACAACTGGGTACCACAATGCATAAGTGCCAGACGCAAAGCGCTTATGCGATTCAACCAGCGTTTTTACTACTGTTTGATACTCGTCTTTTACTTCGTAAGAAGGATCAATTAACACCAAACCGCGGCGTTCTTTTGGTGGCAGCAAGGCTACACAACTTTGGTGGCCATTCTCTTGGCGAATTTTGCAGCGGCGGTCGCGTTGAAACAAACTGGCAAGCGGTGCTTGTTCGCTTGGGTGTAATTCGTGCAAGAACAAGCGATCGTCGCGGCGTAGCATCATTTTGGCTATCCACGGTGAACCAGGGTAATGCTGGCGGGTTTTCTCAGGATGAATTTGATTCACCAGCTTGAGATAGTTCTTTAATATAGGAGGTAAATCATCAGCGTCCCACAGCTTACCAATACCGTTTTCGTACTCACTTTTCTTTTTCGCTTCTGGGCTATTTAGGCTATAAGCACCTGCTCCAGCATGGGTGTCGATATAGCAAAGCGGCTTATCTTTTTGGGTTAGGTAAGAAATGATCCGTTGTTGTACTAGGTGTTTAAGTACATCGGCGAAATTACCCGCATGGTAGGAGTGGCGATAGCTTAGCAAAGTGTTATCTCGATATTGGTAGAAAAGGGCGCGCAGCAGTGGCTGGCGATATTGCGCTAGTCTAGGTAGAGACTGGCGCAGATGCAAGTTTAACCGCATAAAGCAGCGGCTTAGATGATCTGCTAACGAGATCGCAAAGTAGTTTTTGGCAACGAGGCTATTTTGAGCAGAGCCTTGAGTGTATTTAGCTTATTTACTGACGAGAAATGAGAGGGGGACATTAAGCTGATGTATACGTAACTTACTTTTGTGCAGATCTGAGTTAACCCAAGCGTGCTAAGAAGTTATTGGACAGGAATGAGTTTAGACTGAGGGTGTTGTGTGCCATACTCGGTCGTTCACACCCAATATTGGATCCACTAATTTTCCCTCCAAAGCGGTCACTGGAGGCTCCCATTGATCAGTACCTTCGAATGCTAACAGATGTCTGTTTGACTGAAAGGTACACTCCACAAACGCCAGGAACAGCCCCCTTGACAGGTTTAATCAAAACTCTCGGACACAAAAGGCTATGAGGTTGAGTTGCCGCCCGGCGTCGAGTATTTCTACAAAGATGGTAACCGCCAATCAGCAATGCGTGCCCGGTGGTGGGACGATATGATCGAAGCCTACCAAGAAACTTATCTCGGAACTCTAGAGTATCTCTAGCTCTTCTATGGGGCGAGTAGAGACGTAATACTGCTGCCTCCCATATTCAGCGCAGAAGACCCTGCATGATATTAGCGCGATTTAATAATTCATAGTTGTACAAGCTACGGAAAGTCCCGCAACGAACGCCACAGTAACTCTCTCGTTAATATAGCTTTAAATGGCTAATTCTCGATTTGAAAATCCGCATTTCGCTTCTAAGTTTGTGCCCTGACAATAGACACCCAAAGCCCCTTGAAGAGGGGCTTTCGTATCTCTGGCCAAAGTAAATCACCATCGATGGCAGTGACGCAGTATGCCACTGATTATGCTGCCTTTAGTTGAAATAGTGAAGGTTTAGAACCGCGTTTGAGAACTACAAAATCCTACAGCTACTCTTCAGAGCAATTCTTCCGCGACTTTGGCTCTATCTTGCTCCCGTCTGCTCTTACGATAGTCACACACATCTCGTCTGAGAATTTCTGATCTTCACTGTTAAAGTGATCATCGATGACTTCAGCAACCGCGTTTTTTGCGACCTGCGTGCCGTAGACGCAAGCGCCACCTGCCGCTACCTGCAGCTGTGGGTTTATAAGGAGGCTTGCTAATATCCCACAACCAGTCGCCCCCGCTATATCGGTTGCGGTATCGTCTGCCGCTGCCGAAGCGCTATGGAGAGTTAACGTGAAAAATAGAGCTGTTGCTGCAGCGTACTTACTTAGCATGTACTGATTCCTTTTTTTACTTACATTGAAAACTAAAAAAGTGCCGAATCGAAGATACCCACATTAACGCTGCGGACTCTTCACACCGCAAACTATCACTTGTAACAATTGATCAAATATGGTGAGAGTGCAACATCTAAAGCTCAAAGTGTATACGTTGATGCGCATAAAAATAGAATACCGCGCCTCAATATTGCGGTTATTGTTACAACAATCTAGTTGTTTGTTTTAAGGCAAGCAACGTAAAGGTGTTTGATTGGGTTTAAGGAAGATCGGTAGGAAAACTTTGGTCGCTTACTATCGTCGCAGCTTTAATATTCATTGGCGCCAGCCCGGAAAACCTTTTGCGGAAGAAATAAACTGACAAACCTGAACAGAACTGATTGAGCGACACCTAGCGCTTTCAGACTACGTCAAATTCTGGTCCCGCGAGACGCCCTACAAGTCGTTCAGTGAGGCGGTGACCAGCGAGTCCATTGTAAGTAGCCATACAGAATCTGTCGCTCGATCGCTCGCGGAACTTGCGTCTCGCTAACACTGACGGAATTGATAATCTTGACTATATTCAAGTTTTCGTTATGACGATCTGCTTGTTTGTTGTGAGGTAAGCAACGTAAAGGAGTTTGATATGGTTCCAAGAAGAGCCGCAGGAAAACTTAGGTCGCTTGCTATCTTCGCAGCTGTAATATTCAGTGGCGCCAGTCCAGAAACTCTTTTTGCGGAAGAAATAAACTCACAAACCGGAACAGAAATGATTGCGCTACACAAAGTGCTTTCAGACTACGTCAAATTCTGGTCCCGCGAGAATCCCTACAAGTCGTTCAGTGAGGCCGCGGCCGGCGAGTCCATAGCAAGTAGCCAGACTGAATCTGTCGCTCGAGCGTTCGCGGGGCTGGCGTCTCGCTATCACTACGGAATTGAACATCTTGACTATGACTCAGCTCCAGGCTGGTTCTGCGGCGATGGAGAGAATGTCCTGGAAGTCGAGTGTTTCGATCTTGACAACAGCCTAATGGAGCTATGGGACTATTGGACAGAGGAAGTAGTGATAGGCGCCAGAGGCCGAATAGACGAGGAAAACAGTGAATCTGAGTTCTGGCGCCTGCGCCGCGACCTTGAGACCGCAAGGTTGGAACAGGTCGTCAAGGTTATTTCGCCCTGGATATTGGGCATTGACGAATATAGAAGCGCATTCGTATCCGGTCTTGCTGGTGTTGATCCAGACTCGGGGTTTGACTTCGATGTCGCGCTAGTGGGTGCCTGCCAAGCAACACATCAGCCCAGTTGCGATCGATCGGACTTCGAAGGCGTTGAAGCTCAGTGTACTATCCGTACGAAGAACAATAAAGACACATGCGCCTGGGTTGATGCATACTACGGAGCACATCTTTCGCACCGTAAAAATGCTTATGCTGACTTCTTTTCTGCCGAGTTTTCGGCGGCATACCAACGAAGCCTGCTGGTGTCAGATTCAGATTACGCCCGCTACATTCAGCTGTACGGAATTTTGGAGACTGCAGGCTCAAATGTTACCAATTGGCTAAACCTCGACCTGTCTGGTGTTGAGGCTACGCGACGCGACGCACTCCCGGCCCAGCGGGGCGCTGTTGATCTGCTTGAATCACTTTCGTCAAACGCGATCGACAGTCGTGTGGACTGCCTTGACCCGAACGAAGATGAGCACGCTTTCGATGAGGCCTACTTCGAAGCCTGCTTAGATCCTCTGCAAACAGAACTTGCTGACGTAAAAAAGAGCACCGACGTTATGACTGCCTACTCGACCTCCAAGGTAGAGTTTCTGCTCGCGTTTCGCGACGCTATGGTGCGTGGTGTCACGCAGTTCGAGTCCCGTTTTCCAGGGGTTGCTTCGTTAAACGACCCAAGCGACAAGGTATTGCACAGCTACGTCGCCGCGTTAACACGCCTGTCCTCGATCGGACTGCATGTATCGCGCATTAGCAACATCACGCAAAACAGAACGCTTTGCGACACGGGTGGGAGCGCCCAGCTTGACGAGAAGTCACCCGTCGACTGCGTATTCTCCCCGTCTGGTGAAGACGTTAGTAGTCTTAGCTTGCGCACAGAGCCGCTTCGCTACCTGAAGGTGAAATACAGCGATCCGGCGATCCGGGATCCGACTCTAAGTATTCAGCGAGGCTCCAACGGTGGCTACTTACTCGCGAACAAGGTGGGGATCAGTACGAGTTTTCTTAGGGAATCCCAAAATGTCGGCTCGTTGAATCAATACCGTATATATGATTTTGGCGCCTATGCCCATGGTTTGAGTTCGACCTACGAATTTTCGCTGGACTGCGGCGTCTGGAGCGAAAACGCATTCAAGCTCTGCAGGGAGCCTGCACCTGTCACACTGTCTTGGAACAACAGCAGTCGGTGGTTGCCTCTCGATAAGATCGACGCCGTCAATAGCTTCATCTGGGATCTCGGTGTTTCTCGACTATTCGACGCCTACGTCCCGGAAATAAATTCGCCGCAGGGCAGATTTGATCCGCGGTTGGTGTTCAGCCTGAAGCCGAGCGCGATGCGGCTGAATATTGGGTTCGAGGTTGAGTTGGCACTTTTGTCAGGTGACCAGCAGTCATGGCTGAGGAGTCTCGACGATGTGTCCCGGCAGGTACTGTCGCGCGCTGTATACCAGGTCAATGCGCTGATTGGTGGAGGCCGGCTGAATCCAAAGTGGATCAATACGCCCAACGGATTGGTTGTTGCGGCGTTCGGCATTGAGTCGGTCGCCCCTCTGAAGCTCATGCTGCTCGCATACCCGGCCGGAAAATTCCAATTGCTGACGTCGTATGTCGGCGCCATCGAGTATGAAACCGGTAAGAACAGGGCCAGGATAGCCTGGAAAGAGGGCAAGCCGGTTCTCCCACCAGAGCTGAGCTACGCAATTTCCCTGGCAGGGGCCCAGGTTCCGCCTTCAGCTCTTTCAAACGCCGTTTCGGAACTGCTATTTGGTGCCAATCCGGTGGTCGAGAGTGATGCCGATATTCTGCTTCTGTCCGGCCTGATCGATGACTTGATCGCGGAGCTCTACACAAGTGAAGGCGATGCCCTGCCGCAAACGAGATTGCTGATCGCACAAAGGGTGTACGTTGATGAGCATCTCGAACAGTTGGAAAAAACACTGATCGATGAGTTTACGGAAAGGGTCAATGCTTTCCCTCCCGCGAACGCTCAGAGTCTGACCGCTGATCTTCGGACACGACTGGAATATTTGGTTCGGAGCAGTGCGCTTTTCTCGGAGCAGTTTCCGGTCGGCTCGAGCCCGATTCAGAGGATTATCGGCAACGGCCAGCAGATTCAGGCAAAGCTGATCGACGCGCTCGTCGCCAGTCTTTCTAAAGCGATTGGCGATTACGCCGCAAAGACCTGGACGTACGATTGCATCGCTTCATCACGGCCTGCGACGGCTGTATGCGGGATGCCCAGTCACATGAGTGCGTCCATTAAGGCCTTGGTCAGACGAACGACCAGCTTCGACATCGACGATGACGAGTTTGATAAGATACTCGGCGACGTCCCTCGAGCGGATTTCTTCAAAGAGCTCGAAGATCTTCGAGTCGCCTATGAATCGGCCCTTGTCTCGCAGGCCGATACCCTTTGGATAAGACTTGTTGATGACCGGAGCGCATTCATCAGGCGGTCGGGCCAGGATATTCTTGGAGACCTGCTGCCCGATGCGGTACCGCAATGCCAGCTCCCGGCTAATCAAGGCGCATGCAATACGATGGCAGAATGGCTGGGCGCGTTGGCCTGGTCCATGGTCAACCGTGACGCCGATGCTGGTTACGCCGCGCTCATCGCTTCGCAGCGCGGACCATTCCGGCAGCTTCTGCAAAACATACTGGTTTCCTATGCACTTGATCCTATTAATCCATGGGATCTTGAAAAGGAGATCCCCGAGCTTGCTTCCCGGGTCAGCACGGCCCTGGGTGATCTGCTCGGTGATACGTCGCGGCTACCGACATTTGACCTGGAGTTCGGCGACGCGTCGGTTGAGCGATTAGTACGATCGCAACTGGACGTGTTCGAGTCAGAGACCGGCGAGCTGGTCGTAGCTGCGAACCAGCTGATGCTCCGGGCAGGCGACATTCTGCTTGGGTTCGACTGCAAGGAAACACGGCCTGTCAAATGTCGCTTCTTATCGCCTAAACATGATGATCTTCAGTTCACCCTTGAGAACTCGACGAGCGAGGTCGTGCTCATCAAGCGTGAGGGCCGAGAGACGACAGTCGCCCTCGGTTACGACTACGAGTTTTTCTATTCGATTGCCCCGGCGATTGATGATGTAGTAAACACGCCGGCGCAACTGTTCACCCGTATTGCAGCGGAGTCTGATGAGCTGCAGGCGCAGCATCAGTACGTGGAGTCCGCGTCGCGGGAATTGCGAGAGGCGACCAGGATGGTTGAAGAGCGCGCTTTGAACTATGCGCTCGAATCGCTGGCCGACACACAGTCAATGGTGAAGTCGCTCTGCACCAGCAGTGTGCCCGGCTTCGCCCAGTACTGCGATAACCTGGGTGATCTGCACGAAGCCCTCTTTCCGTCCAATGCTCACATACGCCTGAAAAGGATCGCACAAGCCTACATCGATGCGGAAATCTCCAACGGCAACCTGATTGAATTCTGTGTGCAGTCTTTGCCGGACAGCGGAATAGTATTGTTCCAGGCTGCAAGTGCAGATAGTTGCGATGTATTCGCGGCGGAGGTGAAGGCACTGCTGCGGCAGAGCAATCCACAGGGAGTCACGACGAAAGAAATCTACAAGATCGTTTCGAGAGTTTTCGATGCCTTTGGCAGCAGCCTCGCCGGGAATGCGAATGACGAGCGGTGGATAACCGTTGCAAGAGCGTTGTTCGTTATCGACCAGAGCGTCCTTAACTCGGTGAAATCGATTGCCAATTTCATCCAGGAGGGCGTCTGTCTCGACCTGAAATCTGGCACAATCGCACTGCCCATGACTGGCGCTGATGCGGGAGAGCGGTGCGCGGACAGTTTGACCTACTTCGACTCCATCGAGACCGCTAAAGCAGAAATTCTCGAGCGCGGAGCCCAGGTTGCAAGGCCATTCTTTGAAACCTACGAGCAGCAGCTAAGGGAGCTCGACACGGTCTGCCTCGACCTCACGACACCGGGCTTCGGCTCACAAGCAGACCAGGCGCAGATCTGTGGTTCCCTGCAGGAGATTGTGGAAGCGCCGGAAGACTTTGTAGAAGCGCTCTCCGAGACCGCCGAAACGCTAGCTGTGATGAGAGCAGAGTCATTCGCACTGGGCTACCTGGAATCGTTCGGCGTTACGCAGGAAGTCGGCAACTGGTGCATCGAGCTGGACGGAATAGGTAAAAGTTGTTCGGAGGATCCGAAGGAACTGGTTGAGCAAATAGCGGAATTGACGGAACAACAGGTCACGGCCGAGATTCGCAAGCGAGCAGGGCGGACACTCGAAGAGATTGCGACCCCGGTTCGCAGGGCGATTGAGCAGGAAGCTGCGCGGTTTTGCGAAGAACTCAATGCGTTTGTCGCGAACGACATCAGCCTACTCGGTGGAAAGCTCACATTGGATCCACGCTACGACTGCCCGTCCTCCGACTTCTCTCTAAGAGGCACGTTGGTTGTGGATTCGTTTTCAGAAAAGAACCGCGAAATTCGCATTGAGAACGGGCTGTCCATCGACGTAAAAGGGTTCCGCGCTGCGTTAGCTGCGGGCCAAGTGCCGTCGGTGGACACCATTTCCATCAATTGGTCGCAACTAAAGTTCACTCCCTCTCTGGAGGCTGTTATTCAGGACGAGCTTCGGATCAACAACCGCTACGTAGAGCTTACGGATGTGTTGTCGTCCCAAGATGGGCTAGACATCCGGTTTTTACTTAAACCGCCCAGTTTTGATTTACAGCTTCCGGCTTCGATACGAGTGAACCGAAACACGTTCAACCTTGATCCGTCGATCGCCGGAGATGTCGTAATTGCCAGGCTGTGCGGCGAGATTGACCGGTATGTGACGAGGAGCAGGTTGAGTCCAATTGATGGATTCGTAATTACGGGGTCATCCGAGAACTATTGCGTACAGAGGAAATTTCGCGGATTTGAGTTCAAAGCGAACGTCGACTTCGCCGACCCAATCGGCACTCAAGAGGTTGGCATCATCGTCGATCTCGATCGCGATGTTAGAATCGAACCGCCCGACTTAGAAGTACTAGCGGCCGCCGGAGTCCTGGCCGAGCTGGACCTCGATTACATCAGGCCTGTTCCACCCATCTATAACTATGACGATGGTTTGACGCTGTTCCTCGAGGGGACGATTGAAACGCCGGTCGGACTGAGCCTTACAGCTGGTTTCGCTGTCAGCCCCGGCAGGTTCCGTTTTAACGGTCCAGTCGGGTTGAAGATTCCAGGATGGTATGACACCGGCGTGCTGTCATTCGGCAACCTGGGGCTTTACTTCGATCCGAACGATTCAGTTGTCAGATTCGACGGTTCCCTGTCGGTCGTACCTGGGGCCAGTATGAGCAACCTCGTGGTCATGAAGGGGTCTGCTTCGGCTCTGCCGCGAGAGCAGGAAATCTTAATGGAGAGCACGTTGGTCCTTCTTAGGGTGATTCCGATGGGCTCGTCGGTAACCAGGCTGTCGTTCAAGGAACGACTGTTTGAACATACGATTGAGTCGGGGCCGGCACTCTCCGACGTTGTCGCCATTAACGGGCTGCTAAGGATTCAGGACAGGGTGCCATTTCCGTTCTTCGTCGCCAACGGCGACGGCGATTTGTTCGGCGCCGATATCGCAGAGATGCAGGTCAGGCTCGATCGTGACTTCAGCGGCCTGTTTGGCGCTAAACTGAGAGTGCCGGCACTGGACGACTCAATCGATTTCTCCGTGACGATGGAGGAGAAATTCAGTAACCCGGAAGCGCAAGGCAAGGTTGAGACAAACTCCATACGTCCGTTCAAGTTCGAAATCGAAATGCGGGCGGATACCGAGAGCGTAACGCTTGGCTTGCAGGCCAAACCGCCACCCACCAGCGTCTCCATCACGCTACCGACCTTTAAGCTGCTCACGGCGGACTTTCTGATAAGCCTCATTACCGATATCAAGCTCCGCTTCGAAGTCCCGAGCAACATCGACTTCTCGAACAGTGGCGGGGAGAAGGGTGGCGGGGGCGGTGGCAACGGCACCGCGGACGATGCCAAGCTCGGCGGGGAAGCGGGGGATCCAACGCAGCCAGAGACGGAAAATGGCAAGTACTCTTACTCGCCCGTGTGGAAAATGCATCGTGAGCGGTACAAGAAAACCAAGTGGTTTGGCATCAAGATTGGCTATGAGTGGGCCTATCGGTGGGTAGAGCGGTTTCGCGATTCTCGGTCCGCGCAGCTCAGCCGCTTGATTGGCGTGAGTGCGGCGCAGGCGAAGATCCTCAATCTGTACTACGCCAACATGACCGCATCTGAAGGACAAGCGAAGTACGAGATTTTGGCTGAGAACAAGTCAGCTGGGAGAATCTGGATTTTCGACACGGAAACCAGTAGTCGAGTCTGGAGCGGTCAGTTTTCCGGTCTGTTACAGGACTTCAACGGCCGGGTCGTGACGCACAAACTGGCTGACAAGGACTCGTTCGTCGTTATGCGATACGGCTCGGAAGACCTGAGCATCGCGTTAACAAAATCTGCCATCGATGGCCGGAGACATTTGATACCCGAGACAAGGGAACAAAAAGACGACAGCGCATTTGCACGTTACATCATTCGCGAGAGCGCGAGCGAGATTCGCTGGAAGGGCAACAAAGCGACACCGATACCGATCGGCAACAAAGAGCGCAGTTATCTCGTCGCTATCGGGGACGCAGCAAATGAGGAGGAGTATCGATATGTCAATTTTAATCCGGAACGCAAGGTAAACATCGTGTCTTACGCGATTGGAAGTGCGTGGAAGATGGCGGGCGAGCGGGAATTCATACGCAGGGCGCTGACAACGCAGGAAGAAGGGTTGCATCAGGTGATGCTCACGGCATGTAAGTCCAGGGCGTCGTCGTCGTTCCGCAACCCTTGCGGCCATTTCGCGGTCGCCAGCACGCAGAGCCTGTTTGCGCTTGAACCACAGGATACGACGGTAAGAGTGGCTGACTACTCGGTGAGAGCGCGAGCCTTTGCTGTCGGGCCAGGTGCAAGCACGCTTACCGAGCAGGTCTTTACGCGGGACGGTATGCCTACGGCCGCGATGCTTGAACGCCGCGGTGAGGAGCTGAATTCGCTGCTCGAAAACTACCTTGCCGGTTTGAGCTCTGGTACAGAGATAACGAAGCTGTCGATAGACCTCGACGGCCAGATGCGGATTGCCTCGTTTGCCAACACACAGGGAGGAAAGAAAGTGTGGTCAGTTACCGGAGACCTGGAAATCGAGGGGGAGCGATACAAGTTACGCAGTGCGAGTGGCGACTGCACCAAGGTATTCTGGAAACCGGAATCGCAGAACGGTGCGTTCCTGGCTCCGAGCGCGGAGTCTTTGAAGGCAAACAAAACAAACATGGATACCGCGTTGCTGTTGGGCCTCGGCTTTGCAGGCGCGTATCAGGACATGGGTTTCAGAGCCGACCCGCTTGGGGTTACGTTCAATCAGTGTGGAGAGGGATTATGATCCTTGTTTCGTTATTAACCCTGGCGTCTATAATTGTCGCCGGTTTCTTACTCGTCCTTTTGGTACAGAACTTCACGCGAATGCGGTTCATCGAGACAGATGAAGGCCTCGTATGGTGGACCCGGTTGAAGCTGGTGAAGCTTTATCTATGCGGACTGGCAGCCGCCTTTATATTTGTCGGCCTGTTTTTCTGGGTCGTCGTGTGGAAAGCAAACTCGGCCTACGAAACGGCATCGACGATTGATTATATCTTCTCAAGGATGGACTACGAACGTCGACCGTCGGATAGCGAAGAGCTCAAAAGCTTCTACGACATGTTCGCCTCCTATTTCCAAGCGGAAGAGTTTGAAGAGGATGCTGCCTACGATCCGTCGGTCGCGAACGCCAACATCAATGCGGTTATCATCCGAGAGCGGTTTCTCAATAGCTACATCGTGGACCCTAGTCCGGAAATAATGGTTCAGAACCCCCATCGCATGATGGAGGATGTTGTCTCTGAGAAGATTTTTCCTGTAGAAGCCTGCCAAAGCACCAGCGGCATCCTGCTGGTGCTTTGGGCGAAGGGCTACGGCGGGGCCGCTTTTGACGAGTGGAACCCTCTAAGTGACGGCAGCAATCAGAGTTGCGCAAGCCTGCTGTCCTTCGAGAATGTGCCAGCGCTGGCGAAGTGCGGGGTGGGTGAGCACCTGGGGAACGTCGCGAGCCATGTCAGGGAACGCATCATTCCGAGCCTGGGGGATGCCATGTCCGCTTTGCTGTCTGGCACCTTCCAGGTTCCGTCCGTGGAAGCTATCGTGACAAGCGCGCCCGAGGAGTCGAACTGTGGCAACCTGTTTTCTTCGAGCAGCGGTCAGCAGAAAAGAGAGATCATCGATGCACAGATAAGCGTTCTACGCGAGTCCGTGGGGGTTCCGATGCGGATGGGCGCAGTAGTATTTGGGCCAATTCAGGTACTGCTCCTGACGATCTTCTTTTCGGCCTGCATTGGACTGGGTGAACGACGAAGGCTAGTGAAGTCGAATTCTGAGAAGAACCTGGAGTTGCTTATTAAAGAACGGTGGGACCTGGTCAACGTGCCAGGTGAGAGCGTCGACAAGGTGGCGTTTGAAATCGTCTTCCAGAAGGAGCTGGAGGATGAAGCCGGGTTCCCGATTACGTTTGCGCAGTATGTTCTTGGTATGATCGGTTTTATCGGAACGGTGATAGGCATCGCGGCGTCATTGAGCGATGCCGGATCCGTGGTACGGGCATCAAGCTTAGGCGTGGCCGCCCAGGAAGAAGCGATCTCCAATGTCACCGGATTACTGGGCGTCGCATTTGACACCACGTTGCTTGCGCTTGGGACAAGTGCGGTCGTTTTCTATATCCACGGCTACCTGAGAACGACAGAGAACTCGCAGCTGAGACGAGTGGTCGGCGGTCTGGCTGCAGCTCAGGACGAGTAGTTTCGCAATGCAGGCCGACGGCAATTCGACTTCGTTTCTTGACGTGATGGCGTGTGCGCTGGGCGGCATGGCGATGCTGTTCCTGATCCTGTCAGTGCTGCCGCACTCCGGCGAACCGCTAAAGGTGGAGTCACGCCAGGGCGCCGAGTCCATCATTCCCCTGAGCGCGCCGGCAAGCGACGGCAAAGCCGGCATCAAGACACCCGTGCTGGTGCGGGTCTCTCATCCGTATTGCGAGGTTATAACTGGCATCGACTATGACAATGTTGATTATGTCTCAGGCATCAGGTGGTCGGCGCTGGAAGACCCGGAGCTTGGACTTCGAGTCGGCTTGCTCAGAATCGCGCCCGCAAGCAGCGGCAAGATTGAATTTCGCAATTGCCGACAGCCGGTCGAGATATCAGCCGAGTATATTTTTCATCCGACGCTTGTCGGGACGATCGAGCGGTTTAAAGATGTCGAAGTGCACTATAGCGATGGAAGGTTAAGGCGATGATGAGATTCTTCCGGTTTGTTCGTGATCTTCCATCTCAAGGGGAGAGGGTAAGGAGATTGTACAGCGACGGTTATGTAAGCATCGCGGCCAAGACGATACCGATTCGACGCGAGGCGAGCGCGGTGCTGGGGATGTCGACGCTCGACATTATTGCCTGTGGCCTTGGCGCGGTTGCATTCATTGCGATCCTCAACATGTTGATCAAGGTACCGATCCCGCCGCCACTGTCCGAGGACTTTATTCTCGCAGAGGTGAGAAGTGATCAATCCGGCATTTTTGGCTTTGCTATCCGGCACGACAACGGCGACTGGGTATACGTAAACGAACAAAAAACTCGGCGCACATATGGCGAGGAGAACGCGGCGGCGGAGCAGGGATTGAACGCCGCGGATTATGTGTATTCCGTGGGCGTGGATAATTGTAAGAAACCGCACGAGTTGGAGGGCTGTGGGCACACTGTCGCGCATCTCCTACTGTATAAGCCGGCTATAGGGCGATGGGAAATCGAGCCGTTTTTCAGAGCGTTTCGTCAAGAAGGAGGAGTTAGCAAGGGCAAGGATTTGGATAGAGTCAGATGCTTCTACTGGACGAGAGACGCGGAGTATTCAGACTCGGGCAACAACTGTACTAACGACTTTCTGAGTGCGCCCGCAAAGCGGCCCGGGGTCTTCGCTACTGAGATAACTCACTGAGTAACTCGGTTAAGTCGGAGTTCAGCAATCTCGGCTTAGAATGGACATATAATCTTAATGCAAAACGGGAGAAACCTGTGTGAGTGGCTGTCTACTTGATCACCCTGAACGCATTTATCAGCAGCGCAACAGCTTTTCACAGTAGATAGTGAGCATCGGATAATCACTCAGCTCTAGGCGGGTTTTTCGGTCAGTTCCACGCTGCATAATAGCAGCGTCAACTGGAGAGACACCTTGATAATCTATGGTTGTGTATCTCTCATTCAGGAACTTAAAGTATCAGGTATCTGTCTGGTTGGTTCACATCTAGGGCGTAACTCGATAATGGACAGAAATGAGTTAGGAAAGCGGAGACTAACGCTTCCGATAAGCGGAGAACGGAGCGTACTTGGTTTGTTTATATGCGAAACTCAAAGTCGTGTGAATTTTTCCCTTGATGACCTAAGTGCTTTGTATAAAACTTTGTATACTGACCATCAATATCCAGCAAGACTTTGATGTTTGTATACTTTTTCTTTTTTAGCACCTTTCGATGCTTCCATCCATCTGCGCCAGAATCATCAACATAATGTGTATTATCGCGTGGTTTGAAATAGTTTATCAAACAAGCTTCTGCCGTAGAAATTGCATCAGAATTTTTGATGTTAGAATTTCTATTTGAAAAGCCAATGGTCTCATAATGTTTAAAACCTAACAGGTGCACTACATTTGACTTGTACTCATCTCTCAAATGTAACGCATTTAATTTGTTGAGTTTATTGTGAGCAGACAGTCTATTAAAATCATCTTGCTCTGTTTTGCCTATGTAAATTACTTCTTGACCGCCAACATCTACATCTAACAAATTGACAACTTGATCTACCATAAATGTAGCATTGTACGTTTCGTTGAAACCCGGTAATTCATCAAAGTTTACTTCTTTTTTCTTTTCGAGATCCCAATTGGCATCGTTTAACTCATAGCGCCTAGGGTTTTTCTGACGTGCTAATTTTGCTTTCTCGTTATCAGTTGTACATTCAATGATTGGGTCGTAAACACTAACTTCATAGGGGGTTTTATGCTCAAACTTAATTTCGGTTGAGTAGACTAACATGAGAACTTTGAATAAGGCCTTGTCAGTCAGAATTCCTCTTCTATGCAAACCTTTTGCGATTTTTACAACTGTTTTTTTTCTGTCAGACCTTGGTACATATTGACGATAAAGCAACGTGGCAAAGCACTCTTTCATTGATGAGAATGTTTCTTTAACACTTGGAATGGTATACGTTGAAATAATAAGAGGAAATTTCAATTTAATCTTATCAAATTCTTTTTTTTCTTGGTTGCCTACATGCAAGACCATAGACAAACTACCATCACGAGTAACTCTCGTTTTCTTAGTGTCAAAAAAAACCTTGTTCATCTTGGTTAGCATGTAAAGGTCCGCATTTATATAATGTTTATGCGCTGCCCTTAGCTTGGCTTCTTCCCCGAACATTTGCTCAGGAGTAAAAAAAGCCCAGGTTGGCCCTTCTAAGTTAAACGTCTTCATTTTTTGTAACCAGCAATTGTCTAATCTTTCGCACATATCCACTAATGAACCTAAAAGTTAACACCTCCAATGGTGGGGTTCAATCATATGGTTGGCTGATTCTGTGCCTTACAAGCCTGCGCGAAAGATGGATCAGTCATACGGATACATGGAAACAGCAAGAGCTGGGTGTTTAGTTAGTCTTTGTGCTGGCTTTCTTAACACGCAATGGGGCAAAGGCGAGTTACGACGCTCGCTGAAACGCCTCTGGACATTTATGAGTTAGCACTTTGAACAAGCTGATAATCAGCCAAACTGCCTATGTCCTTAGAGCAAAATTGATAACCTAAAAATCAAATACCGGGTAGATAAACGTCGTCAAATAGCCATGTGTTAATTTTAGCTATTTATTCCAACAGTACGTTTGTAAAGTAAGCGGATAAGCATCACAAGCTAGAGTCAGACTGAAACCAGTCTCAAGCCTAAATTGAAACAAAATTAAACACGTAACTTTCGACCTTAAGCTAAAATTTGCATTGTTTTTTCAATACAAATTGATAATGAATGTATACTTAAGGTGAAAATTTCACTTGAAGGCTTTATCATGCTTGTTTATTTCTCAGCTGAAAACTTTAGATCAATCAAAGAGGAAATAGCCCTCGATATGAGGACTGCCCCAAGGTTACGTAGGTACTCACACCACGTAGCAAGACCAGTATCAAAAGAAAAACAACTTTCTGTTCTTAAAGGTGGGGTTGTGTATGGTGCAAATGCTTCAGGTAAGTCTAACCTAGTAAAAGCATTAAAGTTCGTTCAAAACAGTGTACTTACCAGCCATAAAGCACAAAACGGGATCAAATCAGAACCTTTCAAGTTAACCGAAACTATTAACGAAGAGTCGAAGTTCTATATTGAATTTACATCGTTTGATGAACGCTATGGATACGGTTTTTCCTTAGATAAAGAAAACGTAACAAATGAATACTTGTACCTTCTTTCTAACAAGAAACAAGTTTGCATCTACGAAAGAACTTATGATAGCCATAGTGATTCATACGAGATTACATCACAAATCGACGAGTTCATATTTGTTGGACCGGAAGACCCAAGCGAACAAGACAAATTCAATGAAGCTCAAATTTCAGAGTTCTTACTTTTAATTAAGTACACTGCTAATAACTCTTTATTTATTAGTGAGGCAATAGATAAAAACCTAGAAAAAAAGATCCCGTTGATTCGTCACCTTGTGACACCAATGTTCTATTTCTTCAAATATAAACTTACTGTAATCTTCCCTGATACTTCATACGGAGGAATTACAAGAGACGTTCGAGAGCATAATGATGAAAAGCCAGAATATGCGGAACTATTAAATAGATTCGATACTGGTGTATCTGGCGTATCTTCTGAAGAAGTTGACCCCAATTCACTCCCAGACGCTATGGTTGAGGCAGCGGAGCAAAAATTAAAAGCTCGAAACTTCGTCCCTATGGAATATAAAGGAGTTAGGTACGGTTTTGAATACGATAAATCAGACAACTTGTTGATATCCAAAGTTGTTACGTCGAGAAAAATATCCGAATCTAAAACCGTTACATTTGATCTTGAAGAAGAATCAGATGGAACGTGCCGCCTATTAGATTTGCTACCAGCAATAAGCTCTAGGCGTAGGAACACTCCAGAGGCTGGTAAAGTCTATGTCATTGACGAATTTGATCGCAGTTTACATCCGAATATATCAAAAGATCTCATAAGCCTATTTTTCAATGGCGGTGCTACACATGACGAAGACCAGCTCATTGTAACTACACACGAATCTAACTTACTTGATAATGAACTATTGAGAAGAGATGAAATCTGGTTTGTACAAAAGGAAGATGATCAATCCTCTATTTTGTATTCACTCAACGACTATAACGAACGTTTTGATAAGGATTTAAGAAAGGCATATTTAAGTGGAACCTATGGTGCTGTTCCTTTCATCATGACCGACTACGAGCGAGATTAATAATGCCACCACCGTTAAAAAAAGAATCAGCTCGTGGAATAGGAAGCGGTAGTCAATACGCAAGAAAAGTCAAAGCTCAAAAAATAGACCCTATAATTATCCATGTTGCATATGAGGGCGAGAAAGCCGAAAAGGATTATTTTGAAGCGCTAGCAAGCTCTATTAGTAAGCGATTTAGAAATCTCGTAATCCTTTTTCCTGTGCCTAAAAGTGCCCAAGGTTCCGCACCGGATAAAGTTGTTGGGGATCTTGTTGAGCACTTGGACTCAAAGAGTATCAACTTAAAGAAAACAACTAGCCACGCAGGGTTTATCGTAATAGATACAGACCATCACTTTACTGGTACACATAATAGAGGAACGCAAGACGCACTAAAGCTCTGTAAGCAGAAAGGGATAGAAATCGCTATAACAAACCCATGCTTTGAGCTTTGGCAAATGTGTCATCTTGCAGATATAAGTGGTAAGGATGCCGAGTTCAAAGAGAAGCTATTTCAAAATAGAAAACACCCAACAAGTACGACCCAAACATTTTCCAAAGTCGAATACTCGAAACTTAGGGAGGGACTATCAAGCGAAGAACTCATTAAGCTTATCCCAACAGCTTTAGAGTATGAAAAGAAAGTAAACGACGAACTAGAAGACGAAACAAACTTATCTCCCCCTAAAGGCTTATATTCTGGCATAAGCAAAATCATAGACAAAATGGTAGAGGCTGGGTTTATTCTAAGTACCTAATTGCTCCGCTCACGCCCCATATATTTGGGGCGTTATTGTATTGGTATGAAAAAGCAATCACTCTACATGATAGCTTTATAACTCGGAACGGGTATAAACGTTTTAAGAGTCTGCAAAAACAGTTCACCTTCGGTAGCCTAAATAATCTGCTGGCTGGGTTGCGGCGCTGTTTTTAGCAACTTAGCTAAAATGGCTAAACCTTGGTCGAGTTGTTGGTTCGATTCGGCTTGTCCTAGCGAGATCCTTACCGCATTAGGGCTGGCTTGATTGTCTACCACAAAGTGTTCGGCCGAAGCCACTTCAACTCCTTGCTGTTGCGCTGCTTCTACAAACTGTGCACAACGCCAACTGGCAGGTAAACGCAGCCAGCAATGCAAGCCACCTTCTTGGTAGGTGTAATCTAAACCCGCCATATAGTGATGCAGCAATTGGGCGCGTTGGCCTACTAATCTGCGCTGTTCAAGCAGCGCCTTATCGGCTAATCCGGCTTGAATCCATTGAATGGCTACATCAACCAGCAGTGGGCTAATGTTCCATGTGCTGCCTCTAATTGCGCTGTTTATGGCAACTTGAAGGTGCTGCGGGGCGTGTAAGTAGGCAAAACGTAAACCTTTAAAAGCACCTTTGGAAAAGCTGTTTAGGTAAATCACTTGCTCTGGTGCCAGTTCTACAAAAGCTTTAGGGCGTTGGTCGGGCAGTAAACCACATACATCGTCTTCAATAATAATCACTTGGTGTTGTTGGCAAATATCAATAATTTGCTGGCGGCGTTGCTGCGACATAATGGCTGTGGTGGGGTTTTGCAGCGTAGGGGTGAGGTACAAGGCTTTAGGGTGGTATTTTTCAATGTGATTAAGCAGGCTGTTGGGGCAAATGCCGTCATCATCTAAGGTTACACCTTTTAGCTCTATTTTTAGCTGTTTAGCTAAGGTAATTAAGCCGGGGTAACACAAGGCCTCACACAGTAACCGTTCGCCTACTAACTCCATGGCGATTAAACATAGATTTAAACCGTGTTGAGCGCCGTAGCTAAAAAACAGTTGCTCAGGCTTAAAGTGGCCGCCTTGCTGGTTTAGCCATTGGCAAACCGCTTCTCGTTGGCTGGGCAAGTTTTGGCTGTGGTCGTTATCTAACAGCGTATCGAGCTGATCGCCCGCGAGGCTGTAGCTTTGCAGTAAGGGTGTTAAGTGTTGGGCGCGTGATTGAGTAAACGCGGTGTTTTGCCATAACTCAATATGTTGGCTATTGCCCTTTAAGCTTCCCCATTGTTGTTGATAATTGGTGGGACTTTTTACGTAACTGCCGCTACCGGTTTTTGATTCAATTAAACCCTGTTGCTCTGCCTGAGCATAGGCTCGGCTAATAGTGCCTACGGTGACCGCTAAGTGCTCGGCGAGATGCCGCTGTGGCGGAAGTTTATCGCCAGCCTGTAGGTGTTGCTGCTCAACCTGTGTTCTGATTTGCTCCACAATTTGAGCGGCTTTGTTGCCTTTGATTTCTAATTCTTGCCAAATTGTCATCATGACAATAAACCTTTTGATCTCTTCTACACAGTATATTAGCGTGAATATTGTGAGTTGTAGACGGTTTTTTACGTTTTTTGCTATTTTGTATCGATACAATTTTTTGGAGGAGTAGATATGGATATTGCGTTGTTTTCATCAATGATTTTGTTTGGGGTAGTAATGGCTGGTACTCCTGGGCCTAACAACATGCTGCTAACTTTTTCTGGTGCCAACTTTGGTTATAAGCGTTCGGTGCCTCAGATGGCGGGGATCCCAACAGGAATTGCCACCATGATATTGCTGATGGGATTAGGCTTAAGTTGGGTTTTTCAGCAATACCCCAGCGTACATTTAGCTTTAAAAATCTTGGGCAGCGCCTATTTGCTTTATCTTGCCTTACGTATTTTGCGTCAAAGCAAACTGGCCAAACAAGAAATGGCTAAACCGCTGAGCTTTTTCGAATCATTGGGCTTTCAGTATTTAAATCCTAAAGCGTGGATGATGACATCTTCTGCAGTCGCCAGCTTTGCAATTCCGGGCGAGGCTTATTGGGAATCAATTTGGGCCTTAGTATTAACTTTCTTTTTAGTTAATCCGGTTACGGGCTCAATATGGGTGAGTTTTGGTAAGTTCATCTCTCGCTGGTTAAGCGCGCCTATTGCTAGGCAGCGATTTAACTTCACTATGTCTTTTCTTACCGCTGGCTGCGTAGTGCTGTTGTGGGTGTAGCTCTCACACTAACTAATTAGCTCAGCCTTAGTGTCTATTGGCGTAAATTCACTAAGGCTAAGTTTCCAACTTAAGTCCTGTCTTATTGATCTTCCTTAATAATAATTATGTAAATAGTTGATAGAGTTTTTACTTTAGCTGGCCTATGGCTAAGCAAAACAATTATTTACTACAAGGATTGTGTAATGAGAAAGATACTGGGATTGTTATTATTTGTTGTTATGGGGTCGGCAAATGCTGGGGTGTTGCACTATGACGAAGCGTTAGATGGTCATTTTAATAGGCAGCAGTTAAGCACTTTACAGCTAGGACAAGGCATAAATGTAGTTACGGGGACATTTGCTACTTCAGCGATAACTAAGTTGGATGCTGAATACGATGCTTACTTGGAGTTTATTGGTTATGGGCGTTTACGTCCCGAAGGCTTTGATTATTCTTCACTGGCTTATGACGATGGCGATATCTTCGATGTACTATTCGAGCTTGAAAGTAATTACAAAATCAGCAGTATAAACTTTAGTATTTTGGGCCAAGAAGCCTTAGTCGAAGGAGGTCATAATTCTCTAGTTGTTCAATACACTTTTGATGATCTTAACAGCGAAATATATGGACCTAGGGATCGTACGCACTCAGGTCTAGATTTAGGCGCATCTGACCAACGTTTGTTTCGTTTTCAAGCAACGGGCAGGTCGGCTGATATTTTTCCTGGCTGGGAGGAATATGTTGGACAAGAACGACTAAGTTACCAGCTATCTTTAAACGTAGTAAAGGTTACAGAGCCGGTGAGTGCTGCACTGTTTGGTTTATGTATGTTGGGGATTGCGTCAAAGCGTAAAAAATTCACCGTTACTTCTTTAATAAAAGCCTAGTGTTTGGTGAACAGTTTTATTGAAGATTTAATGTGATTAGAGGCAGATTGATCAACTTAAGTACATTGAGCCGAATTGCCACAGGGAATACGGCCGAGGTATTTGCCTTTGAAGATAGCAAGGTGCTGAAAGTGTATTTTTCGGGGTATCCGGAAGATGAAGCCGAGAATGAGGCGGCGAAAGCTCTGTTTGCTTATCAGCAAGGCCTGACTACGCCAAAGGTGATTGATGTACTGGAGGTGGAATCTCGCCCAGCGCTGATATTTGAAAGGTGTTTAGGGCCAAGCTTAGATAGCTACTTGCTCAAGCACCCTAATGACATTGTGCCTATGGGTGAGCTATTTGCTGGTTTGCATGCTGATATTCATCGCTGTCAGGCTCAGCCTTTGGACACCACAGCACAGCGTTTGGCTTTAAAGATTCAGCGCTCTAATATCGCAGAGCCTCTCAAGCTAAAGGCGATTAACCAGCTTAACCTGCAAGCCTTGGATAGCCGCTTATGTCATGGCGATTTTCATCCTGCCAATGTACTGTTGTCGAGCAATGGACCGGTGACTATTGATTGGGTAGACGCGACTCAGGGGCAGCCAATTAGCGACGTAGCGCGAACTGTGTTGTTGATTTCCACTAGCCAAATAGCCGGCAGCCAAGTTGAGCAGCAAGCCTACCAATTGAAGAAACAACAATTTTTAGCCGCTTACCAGCAGCACTATCATCAATTGTGTTCCACCAATAACCATCAACTCAGCACTTGGACGCCAATAGTGGCTGCAGAAAGGCTGTCTGAAAAGTTACCTGATGCCAGTGCAACACAAACTTTAGAGATTGCCCAACAACTTGTTTAGGGTTTATTGCGGTGAGTTAGCCGATGAAAAACAGCTTTTTACTACTTTTTCTAACCACAAATATTTAGCGCTACGATGCTGGTTGTTACTGAAGTTCAGCGAAATATCTAGGTTTAAGCGCTGCTCAGGATCTTCAAAGTGAATAAAGGCATAGTCATCTTTAGCTAGGCCTTCCATAGTGGTGTGCGGCGCTACACATACTGCATTGGTTTGTGAGGTATATTTCAAAATATTACTTAATTGCTGGCTTCGGAATTTGGGCTGCAGTTTTACACCCTCAGTAAACAACTGCTGGATTTGCATAAACTGGTTGTTGTATCCGGGTAAAATCATCCCTGCTAATGGATAATCAAGTAACTGGTTTAGCTTAATGGTGCTACCTGCCAGTTGGTGGCTGGCATTACATATTCCGCCAACAATGGCTTTGGCAACCGGGATCTGGCGCAGCTCTTTTGAGACTTCAATGGGGTAAAAGCTAATTCCCGCATCTAACTCTTGGTTGATCAGTTGGCTTTCTGTGGCCGGGCTGTAGCTATATAACTCAAATTCAATGTTAGGCGCATCTTGCATGATCGCCAGAGCAATTTTAAGCCCATGGCTTTCAGACAAATAGCTATTTATCGCTAAACGAAAGCGTCCGGTGAGTGTCGCAGGGTTAAACTCATCGCCTTGTAAAGTAGCCTCTAACAAACCCAATATCTTAGGGAGCTGCTGTTCTAGTTCAACGGCTTTATCGGTGAGTTTTAAGCCTCGCGCTTGGCGCACAAATAAGGGGTCGTCAAAACTACCGCGTATTTTTGCTAGTGCTCGGCTAACTGCTGCTTGGCTTACACCTAAGCGTTCAGCGGCTTTACGGGTGTTTTTTTCTTGTAGTAATACCAACAAGGTCTTCAAAAGGTTTAAATCGAAGTCGGCGAGATTCATGGCTTTCCTTAACGAAGAGTGTGCGCCTCAATACCTAAATGTACCGCATTTTGTTAGCGTGTTGTTAACTTGTCCTCTGAGCACATTTATTAAGAGGCAAATCTGCTAGTGTAAAGCTTGGCTAACAGGGGCAAGGAAACCACATGTTAGCAAGTTGTTGATTTGTATGAGTCAAATCAAGAGAATCTACTTTTTTGTCAATTAGAACATGGACGTATTAATGCGAAATCTAGTTACTATCGCTTTATTTCTGTCGCTGTTTGCTTGTGGTGGAGGTGGGGGAGATGAGTCAAGCCCAAGCCAACCGCAAAATCCCAGTGTTGAAGTAGAGCTAAGCCAAACCGCACGTAAAGGCCAACCAGTTACTTTGCGCGCTAAAGCTTCTGGCGTAGGTACCATTAACAAAATTGAATGGCGCCAAGTTGCTGGGCCTATCATTAGTTTTGAGCAAACCGACAGCTTAGAGTTACCTATTACACCTGCCAGCAACGCCGAGTTAGCGGCCGATAGTTACACTTTTGAAGTTGCTATTACTAACGACCAACAACAGGTGACTCGCCAGCAATTAAGCTTTGAAGTGAAACGGGCGATGAGCTCGGCACAAGCCGCACGTTTGCTACATCAAGCCACGCTTGGGCCAAAAGGTAGCGAAATAACTCACGCTACAGGAGTTAGTGAGGAAGAATGGTTAAGCGAGCAAATGCAGCTGCCAATCACCGAGCATTTACCCTTAGTTCAAAACTATCCCGATAGAGACGAACCAAACCAAATCAATCGCATTGACGCATGGTGGAAAGCATCGCTGAATGCCCCGGACCAATTGCGCCAGCGAGTGGCATTTGCCTTGAGCGAAATTTTAGTGGTGTCTGACAGTAACAATGCCTTGCGCGGCGAGCCTGAGGGCATGGCGCAGTACCAAGACATATTGTTAAAACATGCTTTTGGTAATTACCGAGAACTACTGGAAGAAGTAACGCTATCGCCAGTAATGGGGACGTATTTAAGCCATTTGGGGAATGAGAAAGCCGATGAAGCTTTAAACATTCGTCCAGATGAAAACTATGCCCGTGAAGTGATGCAGTTGTTCACCATTGGTTTAGCTGAGTTGAACCAAGATGGTAGCCCTAAACTTGACGGTGAAGGCAACACCATTGCCACTTACGGCCAAGATCAAATTGAAGGTTTTGCCAGAGTATTTACTGGCTGGACCTTTGGCGCGAGTGCCCGCTGGAAGCGACCAAGCCGTAACTTCACCATTCCCATGGAAGCCTATTCTGATTACCACTCAGAAAAAGAAAAGGTCTTGTTAAATGGAGAAGTATTGGCTGGTGGTCAATCCGCTGAGGATGATCTTAGCGCGGCATTAGACAATTTGTTTAACCACGCTAATGTTGGTCCATTTATTGGTAAGCAATTAATCCAACGTTTGGTCACTTCTAACCCAACGCCACAATACGTAGAGCGTATTGCCAATGTTTTTGACGACAACGGCAGTGGTGTGCGAGGCGATTTAGGAGCCGTTGTTAGCGCGATATTATTGGATGAAGAAGCAAGGCAAACCTCTGGAGTATTAAACTATTACGGCAAAGTGCGTGAGCCTTTGTTACGTACTGTACAGTTTTGGCGTGAGCTAGATGCCAACAGCCCTGCCAATTTGTACTTTACTTGGTCGTTAAACGACAGTCATGGTCAAACACCTCTTGGTTCTCCTTCGGTATTTAATTTCTTTAGACCTGATTATCAGCCTGCTGATTTGTTGGAATTAGGAATAGTGGCACCAGAGTTACAAATTGCTAACGATGCCGCGTTAATTGGCCAGTTTAATAACCAATACAGCAACTTCTTATGGAATATTAAAGAGGTGATTACTGAGCCAAGTGATAAACGCATTTTGCTTAGTATGCAAAATCATGCAGATATACTGGAACTACAAGGTTTAGAAGCCTTACTCGACTATTACGATACCCTGTTTTATAGCGGTAGTATGAGTACGGCACAGCGACATACCTTGCGTGAAGTACAAGATATTTATGCTGATTGGGGTTTATACCACCAAGTGGCACTTTTGTTATTTACCGTGTCGGTTTCACCCGACTACGTCATTCAGCTATAGGAGCCTGAGATGAATTATAAAAACAGGCGAGAGTTTCTGTCGCTGTGCCTAAAAGGCGGCGTATCAATGGCTGCGCTTACCAGCATGCAGCTAAAAGCAATGACGAGCTTGGCAACACCAGCCGCTAGCGCTGGCGACTTTAAAGCGTTGGTGTGTATTTTTCTCAAAGGAGGTAATGACTCCTTTAATATGCTGATCCCTCAAAGTGGTGATCCGCTCGATGCCTATTTAAATAGTCGCCAAAACTTAGCGGTAAGTGACGCTATTGCGATTAACCCGACTACCGCGGTAGACGGTGGAATAGGCCTTAACCCCGCGCTTTCGCCAATAGCGCCGCTATTTAATGCGCAAAACTTGGCGGTGGTTTCTGGGGTGGGTAGCTTAGTGGCCCCGATCACCTTGGATCAATACAAAGCAAAAAGTGCGGCTATTCCTAATAACTTGTTCTCACATAATGACCAGCAATCAACGTGGATGCAGGGGCGCGAGAAAGAAAGTATTAACTATGGCTGGGGCGGACGTGTTTTAGAGATGCTTAATCAAAATAATAATTTTGGTTCTAACATCTCGTTGTCGGGTAATAACCTGTGGCAAACCGGCCCTAACGCGATTCCTTTTGCTATGAATAAATCAGGTATTACACGCGTTAATGCCTACAACAGTAGCTCTCAGCGTACCCAAGCGCTGCGCCAGCAACTTGAGCAAATGTTTAGCCAAGCAAGCCATCCTTTAGCCAAAAGCTACAGTGACAAATTGGATACCTCAATTGGCAATACCGAGCAGCTCAATACTGCGTTAGAAAGTGCCTCAGAATTTACTGATGTATTCAGCGACAGCAATCTCTCTAAGCAACTATTAGCGGTAGCTAAGACCTTGTCGGTGCAATCGCAGTTTGGCGTAGGCCGACAAGTATTCTTTGTTGGCATGGGCGGCTTTGATACTCACGACGACCAAAATGTGAATCACCCGAACTTATTAATGCAGCTTTCACAAGCCATGGCTGAGTTTGATGGCGCTATGAGTACCTTAGGTTTATCAAACCAAGTGACAACCTTTACCATGTCGGACTTTGGCCGAACCTTGAGTTCAAATGGTGATGGTACTGACCATGGCTGGGCAGGTAACCAATTGGTGATGGGTGGCGCAGTCAACGGCGGCGAAATCTACGGTTCGGTTATCGAGCAGGCTTTAGACAGTGCTTACGATGTAGGTGGTGGCAGAATGATCCCACAAGTGGCCAACGAGCAATATTTTGCCAGTTTGGCTCGCTGGTTTGGTTTGAGTGATAGTGAAGTATTGGACTTGTTCCCAAGCTTAAGTAACTTTAATCAAACTCATCTCTCGATGTTTAGCTAATACCTTACATCAGTAATAAAAAAGGCCAGCAAGTTGCTGGCCTTTTTAGTACTGAATAAAGTCTATTTAGCTTTAGCCGCTTTATCTTCGTGAGGCAATACCAAGTTAAGAATAATGGCTACAATGCCACACAGGCCAACACCTTTAAGAGTGAACTCACCAAGGCCAACAGCCATACCACCAATACCAAATACCAAGGTAACTGACACAATTACAAGGTTACGTGGAATAGACAAATCGACTTGCTTGTTAATCAGGGTATTTAAGCCAATTGCTGCAATCGCACCAAATAGCAGACACATAATGCCGCCCATTACTGGCACCGGAATAGACAATAACAAGGCACCTGTTTTGCCGATAAATGCTAAACCAATGGCAAATACTGCTGCCCAAGTCATGATGATAGGGTTGTAGGTTTTAAGCAGGCTTACCGCGCCGGTTACTTCGCCGTAACTTACTACCGGTGGCGCACCAAAGCTGGCGGCTGTCATGGTGGCTAAACCGTCGCCTAACAATGAGCGGTGAATCCCTGGGTTTTCCACAAAGTTTTTGCCTGTCACATTAGAAATAGCCAGAATGTCGCCAAAGTGTTCTATGGTGACAATTAAGCCGATAGGCGCGATAAACAAAATGGCCTGCCAGTTGAATTCAGGCGTAACAAATTCTGGTATCGCAAACCATGCGGCACTAGCTACGGCACTAAAATCAACTAAACCAAAGAACAAACTCAATACATAACCCACAGCTACACCACTGATAATAGGCATTAATTTGAGCATGCCTTTAGCAAAGATAGACACCACAATGGTGGTAAACAACGATGCTAAAGAAATCAGTAAGGCGATGTCTTGCTCTACTAAAACTGCCGAGCCATCGCCAGTTTTACCTAAGGCCATATTTACAGCAACCGGGGCTAAGCCTAAACCAATGACCATAATCACTGGGCCAACCACTACCGGCGGTAAAAAGCGCTCAATAACCTTAACACCGCGTACTTTTACAATGGCACTAATAATAATGAACATAAGGCCTGCAGCCATTAGGCCGCTTAAAGTTGCGGGTAAACCAAACTGCTGAATACCTAAAATAATTGGTCCGATAAAGGCGAATGAGCTGCCCAGAAAAATAGGAATTTGGCGACGCGTACAAAACTGAAAGATTAGCGTACCGATACCTGCACCCAATAAGGCGAGGTTAGGGCTAATGCCTGTTAGTAGTGGTACCAAGGTAGTAGCACCAAATGCAACCAGTAGCATTTGCGCACCAAGTAGTGGGGTGTTCATCCGTTTTGTCTCCCTGAACAAAAAAATTCATCTAGTGTAAGCCGAAGGGCGTGATAAAAAAATGATCAAGGTGCTTAGTCTAGAAAAAAGTCTTTGTTTTATTATAGTTGCGCGATCTTTTAGACTTATGTAGCGGTTTGGTTCAAAGTAATCGAAAACCTTAGGAGGTAATGTGGCTAAAGCAAACAAGAATAAAGTCTCTGATGAAGTGGTAGCAACGGCAGACGCCTTAACCAAGGCGAACCAACGCCCTGGCCAAACTAAAGAGCAAAACAAATTAATCTCGGCGGGTATTCAAAAAGGCATTGAGCAGTATAAAAAGCAACACAAAGCCAAAATGCGCGAAGCCGACAAACAGCGTAAAAAGCAATCTAGTAAAAATGCGGAGCAAGGCGCTGGTGCTGATCAGTTAGCCGTAGCTAAAGATAATACTAAGCCATCTTTGTTGCCTTGGGTGTTACTGGGCTTGTCATGGTTAGGTTTTGCTGCCTATGTTTATAGTTATTTGCCAAGCTAGGAGAGCATGATGCGTGGCCAGCAAATACTGATTAGACCTTACCTACCAGAAGATGCCATTGCTCATGCCGAGGCCGTGCGTGAAACCGCTGCTGGCGGGTACCGCTGGTTAGATTGGATGGAAGAGGATTACCCTGAAGAAGAGAGTCGATCTTGGCTAGCACTAAGCCAAGCGGCGATAGCTAAAAACATTGCTTTTGATATGGGGATTTTTGCCAATCAAGGTGGACAGTTTTTAGGTGCTATTGCTATTAACCGTATTGAGTGGAATTACCGCGCAGCTAATTTGGGCTATTGGGTAAGAGACAGTGCCAGTGGCAAAGGTATTGCTACCGAAGCGGTGCGTTTAATGGCCGATTACGCCTTTAATGGCTTGCAGCTTAATCGCTTAGAGTTAGTGATTGCCGAGCAAAACTTTGCTAGCCGCCGGGTGGCTGAAAAAGCCGGGGCACATTACGAAAGCTTAGCCCGGTCACGAGTTATTGATTTTGGCCAACCCTGTCACGCAGCGATTTATTCATTGATCGCCGATGACTTGGCCGCACCGCAATAAGCTAAGTGTCGATACTTTTTAAGGTGCTGCTACTGCGGCTGCGTTGGTTAATAAACTTCAGCATCGATTTGCCCAATAGCCACGGTAAATCTTGGTTCACCGCTTGGTAACCTAAGTGGCTAGCAACATGGTTGGTAAATTGGCTCCAACCTACATTGGCTAAGCGCCAGGCAACGCTTTTTTGCTGCGAAGCATCAATAAACAAATGCACAATGGCGCGAAACCGAGGGGACTCTAAACTGTCGAGCCAAGTCAGCCGCAAACTCTCGCGTGAGCTTAAATCCAAATGCTGGATAAAGTTTTGAGTTAAACGGCTATTTACCGCAGAGGTAATAGATTGCAGGGTAGGGAAGCACTCATTGAGTTCTGCTTGGCTAATGTCACACTGCCTAGCAATATTGCCCATTTCTATTTGTTGCCAATCGCCTTGGAGCAAAAATGCCAATACCTGATCAAGGATCCGTTCCTTAAGTTGTTGCTGTGGCGACAAGCTGACTGGGGACATGATTCGCTTCCTGCGAAAGAGCCCAAGTGTTAGCTTGTGCTCATGGGCTTGTTAAATCGCTCAGGAAAGTCACTGATAACCATATCTAGCCATGGTAACAATGCGGTGATTTCGGTGGGCTCATTTACAGTGTATGTAGACAAACGATAACCCGCCAGTTTGATTTGTTTGGCCTGGGCAACGCTCAAGGTTTTATAGTCGCAATGGCAGGCTAGCGCATTAATGTCTTGAAGTTGTTGCTGCCAATTCTCGGGGATTTCTTCATAGAGCTGGGCTAAGTCAAATTGGCTAGCGTGGCGGTGCATAAACAGTAACAATTGGTGATCGAAGCTAGAAATAAGCAAACGGTCGAGTGGGAAATCACAATGGGCTATTTCGGCGACTACAGCCTCAACCAATTGTTGGCGCGGTTGGTTGTGATACTTCATCTCTAAGTTGAGCTTTAAGCCCAGCTTTTTGGCATGGATGAGGTACTGGCGTAAGCTTGGTAGGGCTTGGCCGGTAAACGATGGAGAAAACCAAGCGCCAGCGTCTAGCGAATGTAATTGCGCTAAGGTGTATTCGGTGGCTTTGCCGCTGCCATTGGTGCAACGTTCTAAATGCTCGTCGTGAAATACGATGGGCTGGTGGTCTTTGGTTAAAAAGGTATCAAACTCGACCCATTCTAGGCCTAACTCTACGGCGCGGTCTAAGCCCGCTAGGGTGTTTTCCGGGGAGCTGCCTGCTACGCCACGGTGTCCTGCAATAACTGCCATGCTAATTCCTCTTTGGTTCTCAGGCGCATGCCATCAATCATTTTAGTGTAGCTGGGTAATGTAAGCAGGCAGTTATACATTTTTATGACACATTTAACAAATCGGCTCCACAATGTTTACAGTAATCAGCGTCGTGGTCGTGACCAGCGCGTTCACAGTGCACACAACGGTGTTCACTTTGCTCACGGCGCATCTCATTAACCAGCTCTGCACCTACAATGCCGGTAGGCACGGTAATAATCGAAAAACCGGTAATCATGACCAAGGCTGCCAGTGCTTGGCCTAGAGGTGTGGCAGGAGAAATATCGCCATAACCTACCGTGGTTATGGTGACAATGGCCCAATAAATACTGCGAGGAATGCTAGTGAAGCCATTTTCTGGTCCTTCAATGGCATACATCAAGGCACCATAAATAGTGGTGGTTAAACAAATACAAAATAAGAATACTAAAATCTTACGACGAGCCAGCATCAGTGCTCGCAATAGCACGTTGGCTTCACTCATATATCGCACTAGTTTTAATACGCGAAGTATCCGTAGGATCCGCAATAAGCGGAATAGCAGCATTACCTGCGCAGCTGGGTAGAGCAGGGCTAAATAAGTGGGCAAAATTGCCAGTAAATCGACCACACCATAAAAACTCTTGGCATACTCTTTAGGTTGCGGCGAGCAGTATAAACGGGCGATATACTCGAGGGTGAAAAATACCGTAAATACCACTTCAATGGCGATAAACCAGGTGTGGTAGAGCTGTTCAAACTCACTCACTGAATCGAGAATTACCACGATGACACTGCTGATAATGGCGCTTACTAACAGTAAATCAAAGCGCTTTCCGGCTGGGGTATTGTAGCCAAAAATTATATCGTAAAGCCGTTTTTGCATAGGGCTTTGGGTAGTGGGTTCACTAGACACAGAGTTCATCCTTGAAGGTTTTAATAGGCTAAGTATATCGATAATTGTTTGAATTTGAAGTGAGTCGCTAAACACCCGCTAAATATCAATCCTGTCTATTTAGTCGAATGCTTGTGGCTAATATTTGTGTTTTTTGTTCCATTTTTATATTGATACAGTAGCTCATCTAAAATTATGGCATCGAGTGAGACATAACTATGACATCAGTATTAACGCTTAAATCAAGTATTTTGGGAGAGCACTCAAGCTCATCGGCACTGATTGACCAACTGAGTAATCGTTACATTGCGCAACATGCAAGGGTAGTGAGTCGAGATTTAGCCGTAGAGCCTCTGCCGGTGTTGAGTGCTGAAGTCATCTCGGCACTGCAAGGCGGGGATGAACTAAGCGAACAACAGCGGAAAGTATTCGCTTTATCAAACCGTTTAGTGGATGAGCTTAAAGCCGCCGACGTGGTGGTGATTGCTGCGCCAATGTATAACTTTTCGATTCCTACACAGTTAAAAAATTGGCTAGATTTAGTGGTGCGTGCTGGGCTTACTTTTCAATATACCGAACAAGGCCCGGTTGGTTTGATAAAGGATACGAAATCGATCGTGGTCACGACACGAGGCGGGATTCATAAACACGCAGCTACCGACACTCAAATTCCTCATTTAATGGTGGTTCTTGGGTTTTTAGGCATCACTGATGTTGAAGTGGTTTATGCCGAAGCCTTGAGCATGGGTGATGAAACCGCCAAGCAGCAAATGGATGCCGCACAAGAGCAACTAGCTGCCCTCGTTTAGAGTGCAATTCTCCAACACAAAATCCTTAAACCTCTGATTGGCACGCGACATATACGCATCGCGTCGCCAAGCCAGCCCTAGCTCTAAGTGAAACGGTGGATCAAAGCTTAGCGAATGCAGAGAGTCACCCGGTTGAACTACCATGCTAAGTAGGGTAGTTATGCCAAAATCTCTGGCAACAATCGACTTAATGAGCGGGATCAGGTTGGTTTGAAAAGAGACTTGTGGCACCTGTTGCTGTTCACGACTGATCTGTTCAATCACCTTGTGGTGAAAGTACCCCTCGCGAAACAGCACCAATTCATGGTTTAGAAATTCGCGATGGCTAATGCTGCTTTGTGCGCTAAGCGGATTATCTTGGCTGCAACAAGCCAGTAGTTCACCTTTGTAAATAGGTTCACAGTGCAGTTCTGGCGGCACATCTTGAGTGACAACAATGCCTAAATCGAGTTCACCACTAAGCAATTTTTGCCTAACCAGCTCGGTACCTGCATCAATCACAGAAAGGTTGAGTTGTGGGTAGAGACTTTTAAAACCCATGAGCAAGGGCGGAAAGAAATAAGAACCCATCATGCTAGGGATCCCAATGGTTACGGTGCCGCTGTCCAGCCCCTTTAGAGACTGCATCGCTTGCTCGGCGTCTTCAGCTTGTTTAAGCAGTTGAATGGAGTGTTGGTATAGCACTGTTCCTTCGGTACTTAAGCTGACATTTCGCTCGTTACGTTGAAGTAGTTGTATCGATAGTTGTTGCTCGAGTTTTTTGATTGTGGCGCTAATCGCTGGCTGGGCAACGCCCAACTGTTTAGCCGCTGCAGTAAAGCTACCCAGTTGCACCACACTGACAAACTGGCGTAATTGTCTTAATTCCACAATCGTTACTCATAAGTAAAATTTATAGCTTCGATAATACTAATATATTTTATTTATTCAAAGCGGAGGCATAGCATTAGTACATCAGAGCGTGAAGAACGTGCTATTTAAGAGTGTGCTAATGAAGTATCAGCAAAACAGTAAAGGTTTTTGGCAAGTTACCGCAGCGGTGTCTACAGCCTCTTTAGTTACCTTCTTCAATCTTTACCTTGTTCAGCCTCTATTGCCTATTTTTGCTCAGAGCTACGCTATCTCACCTTTAGCCGCTAGCGCCATGTTGTCGGCCGCTATGTTGGGTATGGCCTTGGGGTTGTTATTCTTGGCCTCACTGTCTGATGCAGTAGGCCGACGCAAAATTCTATTAGTATCGATTGCTGTTGTGCCGTGTTTAAGCCTGTTTATTGGCTTGGCTCATCCCCAGTCTTTTTATGCCATTATTGCGCTACGTTTTTTACAGGGCGTATGTTTAGCCGGTGTTCCCGCGGTAGCAATTGCTTACTTAGCCGAACAGTTAGACTCACGCGCGTTGATTAAAGCGGTGGGTATTTTTATTGCGGCTAACTCATTAGGCGGCATTGGCGGGCGCTTATTGGGCGGCTGGAGTGCCGATTTACTCGGTTCATGGCAAATGGCCTTTATCGTGGTGGCGCTACTGAGTTTATTAATGGCAATGTTGGTGTTTGTATTGCTGCCACAAGAGTCAGCCCATACTCGCCAAACTTGGCGCTTATGTAGCAGCCTGGCGAACTATAAACGTCACCTAAAGAATCCCCAGTTAGTATGTGCTTACTTAGTGGGTGGGGTTGCCTTTGGCGTATTCATTAATCAGTTTTCTTACCTGACTTTTATTTTGGCCGACGCGCCGTATTCGCTACCTGCAAGCTTAACCTCTCTATTATTTTTAAGTTATTTAGGCGGTACATTTACCGCATCTTCAGCTGGGCGAATCGCTCAGCGTTACGGCAGCAAGTTATGTATTTTGCTGGGCTTGTTAGTGATGGCCGTTGCTAGTGCATTGAGTTTATTTGAGCCACTTTGGATGATCTTGCTGGCAATGGTGGTGTCTTCTATGGGCTTTTTCTTTAGCCATGCACAGGCCAGCGCTTGGGTGAATCAACACGCCACTAAAGCCAAGGCCAGCGCGTCGGCTTTATATACGATTAGTTATTATGTGGGGGCCGCTGGTGGTGGTGTGTTAATGCAACCATTTTATAGCGCTTGGGGCTGGCAGGGTATTGTGGCGCTAAGCGTAACGAGTTTGTTGGTCGTTGGCGTGATTGTTGGCTTGGTTCTTAAACCAAGTGCTAGCGCGATTCCAAATTCTACATTGAAGTATGTTGAACCGCGCTAACTCAGCTGCTCAATGGCTGCTTAAAGGAGAATCGTTCGTTGTTTTTCTAGGTAAATTTCTTCACTAATTAGACCTTGCTCATAGAGTGTTTTAAGTTCAGTGAGTTGTTCGGTTAAGTTTTCTTTTTTCGGAGTCTGATTAGCCGCTTGGTTTATGGTGTTAGGTATTAAACGTTTAGTATCGTTGACAATGTTTTTTATCCAGCCTTTAGGGTTGAAGTCTTTTTCAACCACTGTTTCCGGATCACTTCGCGTTCTGCCTGGAGTGATATGAGTCCGGGTACCTGTCGTGTTAATGCTTACTTGGTTAGCGCTATAATCAATAACAACTTTAGCTTTAGTATTGCGTTTATGTAGATGAGCGGTAGTTTGTTGATTCTTTTGTTCTTCTACTGTCCACCCTCGTCGAACCAACGAACTATATAAGGCTAATTTAACTGCCTCTGTTGAAGAGTATGCATCAGCTACTTGAAAGGTGGTGGTATATACTTTTGCGCTAGCGATTAAGGGTAAAAAAGTTAAGAAAAGTAGTGTTATCGAACGGCTTAACATTAAGGTTATCTTCCTTGATATACAAATATCTGCTTAGAATATAACTGTTTACAGTTAACGCAATTAATTTCTTATGTTTACATAATGTTTGCGATGGTGATTCTCATCTGGTGTTCAGCATTTTTATATTAACTTGGTGTGGCGTTTTAGTGGGGCTATTCGTAGAACGTCCTTAGTGAGGTAGCAACAAATCAAAGGTTAAGCCCTACCGCTTTTAGTGAGCACTCTAGTGTTGGTTAGAGATTATCGATTATTTCTTTAAGGCTGATTCAGCTAAATTGAAGTACGAATTGCTTTGAGTCAGTTTATCAATCTGTCCGCAACTATCAAATTTTCATCGTGTTGTTTAAGCAATAAAGCGAATCCCTATGTTCGTTATTGGCTTATTTCATCTTAGAAAAACCGACAGACCAGCTTCATCCAGTTAATCCATAAGTCATGTTTATGGTTGGTAATTTGGCTAAAATACGCCGCCTAATCACACTGCTACCTGCTCAACAATAAGGCTATTTAACGCCTCACTAAATGGCTTTTTCTTGCTTATCTCTTTGTATTTATTGTTTTTTGTCAACAAAATGTCACATTTTGTTCGCAGTTATTGTGTTTTTCTGTCATCAATTCTCGTCAGGCTAGACCAGTTAATGGCGCCACTTCGTTGTGGCATGTTTTGTTTTCTCAGGGACGAGTATTATGAACCCCAATAAAATAATGTTAGTAGGGCTATGTGCGCTAAGTGCTAGCTCACAAGCCGATGTATTGATTAGTGAATACATTGAAGGAAGTAGTTTTAACAAAGCGATTGAAATTGCCAACTACGGCGACCAAGCGGTGGACTTAGCCAGTGCTAATTACCAGCTTCGTTTGTTCTCAAATGGTGCCACTAGTGCTACCAATACCCAAGATTTAAGCGGTGTATTAGCACCTGGCGAGACCTTGGTATACGTGAATAGTAATGCAGTTATTGGTAACAATGACAATGCCTTAATTCCTGTAGGCGTAGGCATTGAATCAAGCGTGGTTAACTTTAATGGCGACGATGCGCTTGGTTTGTATGCCAATGATGTATTAGTGGATCGTGTTGGCCAAATTGGTGTGCGTGAAACGTGGGGGGATGGTGGTGCGTCTACTAAAGACCAAACCTTACGCCGTTTAAGTGAGAGCACGCCGGATAACGACAACAACCAAGAGTTCGTGATCTCCTCACGCTGGTTTAACTACGCTAAAGATACCGTAGATGGTTTAGGTTGTATTGGCCAACAAGCTTGTGACGACACCGGCGGCCCAATTGACCCGCCCGTTTCAGACATCGGTCAATGTGGTGATCCTAGTACGGCTATTCACAGCATTCGTTCTGGCAACATATTGGGTCAAGAGATTGTTGTAGAAGCGGTGGTGGTGGGTGATTTCCAAGGGAATGGAACGGATAATCAATTGTCTGGTTTTTTTGTTCAACATGCCGATGCGAACTGGGATGCTGACGCTCAAACCTCAGAAGGTATTTTTGTATACCACTTTAATGATCCTGTTACCGTGGGCCAACGCGTTAGAGTACAAGCTACCGTGGCTGAGTATAGCGGTGGCAATCAGCTTAAAGATGTAGCGGCTTTATTGGTGTGTGGCAATGAGGATTTGCCTAGCGCAACAACACTAACGCTACCCCTAGTAGACCAAGATTTATATCATTTAGAAGGCATGCGTGTCAGCCTGCCGCAAACCTTGCACGTTACTCCAGCTTACACCTTTAACCGTTATGGTGAGTCGGTGTTGTCGTTAGGTAAACGCTTTAAATCAACACAAGTATACCCAGCAAATACGCCTGAAGCGGCAGCCTTGGCTGACGCTAACATGCTTAACCGATTGGTATTAGACGATGGTTTAAGCTCGCAAAACCCAGACGAGATCAGCTACTTTCCTAACTTTTCTGCTTTGAACAGCTTACGTGCAGGCTCGCAGATGACAGGCGTAGAAGGGGTGATTAATTACAGCTTTGGTCAGTTCCGTGTGCAGCCAACAGCGCTTCCAACTGTAATTGATGCTAACCCAAGAACGGCGGCTCCAGAACTTGATGAACTCGGTAACCTTAGTGTTGCCAGCTTTAACGTGCTTAACTTCTTCACCGATTTGGACATTGATAATGCGACGGATTTTCGTGGTGCAGATACCGCAGAAGAGTTCGAGCGTCAGCGAGCTAAAATAGTGTCGGCCATGGTTGCCATGAATGCCAACGTTGTGGGTTTGATGGAAATTCAAAACAATGGCTTTGCAGCAGACAGTGCGATTCAAAATTTGATTGATGCAGTGAATGCTCAACTGCCAGAAGCTCTGCATTATGTTGCGGTAAAGCCCCTAGTTGATCGTATCGGTAACGATATGATTACCGTGGGCATTATTTACCAACCAGAAGCGGTGCAAGCCAATGGCGATGCAGAGCTAATTCACGCTTCCCCGTTTGATGCAGATACTGCTAAACACCGCGTTCCATTGGTGCAACAATTTAGCATGGTAGACGGCGGCGAAAGCTTTTACGTTGCGGTAAACCACTTCAAATCTAAAGGCAGCAATTGTAACGCTTTAGGTGACCCAGACATGGGGGACGGCCAAGGTAACTGTAACGGCCAACGTACCCTAGCTGCACAAACTTTGAGCCAGTTCTTTAGCGAAAAACAAAATGTACTGCTGTTAGGTGACTTTAACGCCTACGCCAAAGAAGACCCAATGTTAGCCTTTGAGGCTGCGGGCTTTAACAACCTAGTGCCAATGTTTGAAGCTAACAGCTATTCATACTATTACGATGAAGAAGCTGGCAGCTTAGACCATGCATTAGCCGATGCCGCCTTAACGGCGCGGGTATTAGATGCCACCGATTGGCACATTAATGCCGACGAACCTACAGGCCTAGATTACAACACTGAATACAAATCTGATGCGCAACTGGCTAATTTTTACGCCCCAAATGCTTACCGCGCATCAGACCATGATCCTGTGGTGATTAGCCTAGATATGCGTAGCGCAGGCGCCATTAGTGTTGCGGCTCAAGCCAACTTGGTTGAAGGAACCACAAGCTCATTAGTATTTGAGCGACTAGGTGGTGACTTTGGTGATGTGGTTGTTAAATACCAAGTAGTTGCAGGCAGTGCCGATGCTAGCGATTTAGCGCTAGAAAGTGGTGAGCTGGTTTGGGGCGCAAACGACATGAGCAGCCAAACACTTAACCTTGCTGCCTTTGCCGATGAGTTGGTAGAAGGCCAAGAAACGGCCTACCTAATGCTAAGTATTGAACAAGGCACTGCTAAATTGGTCGTGCCAAAAGTAGAGCTGTTGATTGATGACGCCACCGCGTTAACGGTGTCTATGGCGCAAGCGCAAATAGAAGTAGACGAAGCCGCTGGCAGCATAAACATTCCAGTGGTGCTTAATGGTGAAGCCACTAGCAAGACTAGTGCTTGGGTATTAGTCCTGCCGTCTTCAGCTAGCTGGCGTGATTACCGCGCACCGTTTATTCAACGCGTTACTTGGAATGAAGGCGAAAGCGGTGTGAAAAACGTAAGTGCTCGTATTATCGATGATCGTCGCAGCGAAGCTGATGAGAGCTTTAAAGTACTGTTATTTGGTGCTTACCCAACGGCGCTAGGCAATATTACTAGTACTTGGGTAACCATTAAAGATAACGATTAAACGCTAGATGTAGCCAATAAAAAGGCGAGCTAATTAGCTCGCCTTTTGTTTGAATTGCTTTAACAAGGCCTAGCGTTTGCTGGCAACAATGCTATAAACCAAGGGTGATTCGTAATGCTCGTGCTCATAAATAAACTCACCGCTTTGGCGTTCTTTTAAACCCTCAAAACAGTTATAAGGGCTGTAATCGTATTCCTTGAGTTGCTCAATCACCAAACCCGCTTTTATCAAAGCATTTACCACATCAGACAAAGGGTGACCCCAGTTAAGCATTTGGCTTGTCTCACCATCATCGTTCTCGGTATAAGTGCCTTCTTCGTCTATGTCTGCCTCTTCACGATGAAAGTAGCCGTAGCCACTCATCAAGTCATGCACTGGGTGAAACTCAGCTAAACATAACTTGCCGCCAGCCTTTAAACTATCAGCAACCACTTGTGCCCAGCGATTAATATCAGGCAACCAACATAAGGCGCCGTAGGAGACAAATACCCAATCATGAATTGGCTGAGTTGCCTCGCCATAATGGTACACATCATCACAGATAAACGCGGCATCTAAGCCGGTCTTTGCCGCCAGCTCTTCGGCGCGTTTAATTGCTTCACTCGACAGATCTACAGCGGTGACTTGTGCGCCTAAACGCGCCCAAGAAAGACTGTCTAAGCCAAAGTGACATTGCAAGTGCAATAGCTTCTTATCGCTTACGTCGCCCATTAAATCTAGCTCAATAGATTTAAGTGAGCTTTTGCCAGCAATAAAACTAGGTACATCGTAAAATTCAGAGTCTACATGCAGCGCGGTACGTTTATCCCAAGCTGCTTTGTTCAAAGCTAAATAATCCATCGCAGTTACTATTTAAAAGGTGACAATGCAGTAAGTGTACCCAAATTTTGAATAGTTTAGTGGATAAAAAGGGCTCGGCTGCAAAGTTTTTTTGATGAACTTTATCCGTAGAATTTAGTGTTCGCGAGTAATGAAACCTTGGTGATTCACTAACAGATCTTCTAGCAAAATCATTCCTAAGCAGACGCCATTTGTTCCTTCTACCACCACGACAGTATCAGGTTTGCTTGTGAACTGAGTGAGTAGCAACTCAAAAGACGTATCCATGTCTACAGGTAAATGATCTTTATGCATAACTTGGTGAACCCGTTTGTTTAGCGTCATCAAATCTCGATTCTGCTCGCCTTTAGTATTTAGGTAGGGACTAATGGCTGCGTTAACATCGCTTTGATGCAATACCCCAATACAACGGCTTTTATCGATGACTAATAAGTGCTTTGAATCATGCTTTTTAAGTTTTTCGAGTGCGGTTTTTAGCTTGTCGTCGGGGCCAACTTTGGGGAGTTCTCTTTGCATTATGGTTTGAGCGTTAACAATGTCATCTTTGTGAACATACTGAGTCAGCTGCGGGTAAATATTATCTTCACTGTCAGCCAGTATATCTTGCAAGCTTCTAGGTTTACTAAAAATGTAACCCTGTAGCATATCTACATTCAATTTAGAGAGTAAAAAGAGTTCCTCTTTCGTCTCTACGCCCTCTGCAATGACTTGCCCACCCATTTTATGTGTGAGCTTACAGAGCATATCTATCATTGAATATTCATTCGACTGCTCGGTTAAACCAGATACAAAGGAGCGGTCAATTTTTACAATATTCACCGGTATTTGTCGTAAATAGGAAAATGAAGAATACCCTGTTCCAAAATCATCGAGAGCAATCGCAATATTATGTGCTTTTAACTTATCTAACCATTCAGAGTGGTAGTAAGAATCATCAAAATAGGCAGACTCGGTAAGCTCAAGAGTGATTAGGCTTAAGTCTGTGCCACTATTCTCAAAAATATCTAAGGTGTCTTCTAAACAACAGTGCGAAACGCGGTCATTGACCACCGAACGATTGATCGACATGCCTAGCCTAGCGCTGTGGTAGTGTTTTTGTAAAATGGGCAAATCGTTTAAAGCTTGTTTTGTTACTGCTGCGTCAACTTGGTCTATCCAGCTGTATTCTTCAGCAATTTCAATCAGCTCTTGCACATTATAAGGGATGTTTGTGTCTAACTTTATTCGAAACAAGGCTTCAAATTTAGCTATTTTTAGCTCGGGTGTAGCAACAATAGGTTGATAATAAACTTCTATTTTATTTTCTGTTAATGCTTGCTTGAGTAAAGCGGCCAAAATTGATTTTCTATCAAAACGCTTGGCTAAGCGTCGGTCAAAATAATACAAGGAAGAGCCATTATCTTTAGGGTTAGCAATGAGTGCCTGAGTGGCATGGCTTAGTAATTGAATCGGTGAAGTTGCGTCAATTTGCAGTACCGATACACCGCCGTTCACCGTGGCAGATAAGCCTATATCTTCATCGCTGTTGTTTCCTTCAAGGGCCTTCATTGCTTGCTTTAAAGTGGTTTCAATGTCTTCCATTTTTTTAGGTACAACCCAATATGCCGCAAACATTTTTGCATTAAGTATTCCAAGGTGACCTTGCGAAACCAAGCTACTGAAGCGCTGAGCAACAAGCCATTGGCGAGTCATTGAGCTAGCGGTTTGGGCGAGAGAGACGTTAAACACTAAGCAAATAATGGTGACTTCGTTTCCGAGTTGTTGATAGTCAGCGTTGAGCTTTTTCGTAAAGGCATTTTTGTCGGGCACATGTACTTTGGCTTTGCCGTTAGGGTCATCTTCATCCCAAAGGTCTGTTGCTGTATCTAAACGATGACTAGAAGATACGTAAACATGGGTATCGCCAGGTAAGTCTATACGCTGTATTCGAACCTCGTGAGCATACACTTCTCCAAGTTTAGTTTTGGCCAGTAACTCACCTGTCCAAATCTTATGCTGGTCTACATGCTGCCAAAGTTTCTGATAAAAGGTTTGGGTATAGCGGCCGCTTTTCATTATGGCTGCGGGTTGGCCTAGCAGTTCATGTTCGGGGTAGCCGGTGTTGCGACACATGGCTTGGTTCACTTTAAGAATGGTATGGTTTACATCCGCAATCATGAACCCTTCATTCGATTTGTTGAATATGCTTTTAAGAAACTCCAGCTCTTGTTGCTTAGTGAGAAAGTATTGTTTTAGCTCTATTGTTCCGGTGACTTCTTTATTATCTACCGTGGAACCGTCAATAACTATTTCGGCAATGTAGCGGTGTTGATAGGCGTTAAGTACCGCCGTTTGAATGATTGACTCGCCGGTTTCTAAAGCCTGTTTGATGTGCTTTTTTAGCTGCGTTAGTTGTGCTTTTTCAAAGGCAGCGAATAGTTGAGATAGAGTCAGAATGGCCTGATTAGGGTAGCCCAATGTTGATATAAGCTGTTGTGGGCAGTTAAATTGGTTGGTATCAAGGTTTATTGACCACGCTTGTGGAGTAAACCCTTTTACTTTTTGAAAGGCTGTATCATCTATTACCATTAACCCGATCCCTACCTACTTTTACTAAAGTCATCATCCCAACATCAAACCTAGCGATAGATTCATTAGAGACTATTAACAATAGCAAATACTTAGAACCTAACTGACTAATTGCTTAAGATAGCTACTTTTCCTTATAACACTCAAATTAACCTAAAACTTAAACTTATAGGTGCGAGTTTCTGCTTTCTTATATCCCTCGTTAATCTACACCCATCAACGAAATGCGGACTCAACAAACCAAGGGTGAAATGATGACCAAAACACTTATTGCACTAACCATTGCGGCTTCAACCTTTGGCGCCATGCAAACTGCCAACGCGTGTACTACTGCTGCTTATCACAATGGCGAAGCGCAGATTACCATGCGCACTATGGATTGGAACGGTTACGACAATGCCACCGTAGTTGGTGAAGGGCGTGGCATGTTAAACCGTTACAGTGAAACTGATGGAGTGAGTACTAAAGCTAAGTACGCTGCCATCAAAATCGAATCATTTGGTGACGCTACTGTTGCCGAAGGCATTAATGAAAAGGGTTTAGAAGCCCGTATTTTGTATTTAGGTACCGATGCAGGTACTGAGTTTCAAGCAGATACAGCCGATGTTCCCAACGTAGATGCTGGGCAAGTGCCTAACTTTGTATTAGATAACTTTGCTACTGTGACTGAAGCGCTAGAAGCCTTAAAAGCAGTAGATGTGATTCCTACTGGCATTACTGGTATTCCGGGCCATGAAGATGAAGCCTTATACCCGCCAGTGCATTACCAACTGGTAGATGCTTCTGGTAACGTAGCAGTGGTGGAGTACATTGGCGGCGAAATGAAAGTGTATACCGAGCATGGTGCTAGTTATATGAGCAACGATCCTGCCTTTGATTACCATTTAAACTTAGACAAAGAGCAAGTTGAGCCTAATGCGACTATTCGCGCCGCCGACCGTCGTTTACGTGCCAAGCGAGTAACCGAAGAGCTTTACCAGCGAGGCGTGACCAACAGCCACCAAGCGCTCATTTCGATGAAGGCTACTCAAGCCACCAGTTTGTCGGGATATAACCAACAAGACCCGTACTTAGATAATGCTACCTTCCCTACTTTATGGACAGTATTTACCGACCGTGCCAACAAAACCTTGCTCTTAGATCGTGCTCATACCTTTACGGTAGAGAGTTACAGCTTTGAGATGTTTGATGGTGGCGAGTCTGCCAGAGTCGTGCTCGGTGAGAACCCAACGCCCAATGCCAATTTTACGCAAGCGCTCTCTACTCACTAAGCAAAGTTTTGCTCATGCACGGTGGCTTAGGCCACTGTTTGCGTACATCTATTTAAGGTTTAGTTTATGAATAATGAAATAGAGACGGTAACTCCAATTGCAACGCCCAATACTCAAGTGAGGCACTTTATTAATGCTCACAAAATAGCCACACCCTTTGTAGTGTTGGCCTTAATGATTGCCTATGATTTTTGGGGGGTGCTGGCTTGGGTATATTTAGCGCTGCATGGTACCTATTGCGGCTTATGGATGATTAAAGAAGCCTGTTTTCGCGATAAGCGTTTCGAGCAAGCTATTCACCCAGTTGCGGGCAGTATATTTGTGTTTGGAGCCTTAGCCGCATACTGGATAGCGCCTTACATTATTATCTCTAAGCAACTTAGCGCACCGGCGTGGCTTATCGCGTTAGCGGTAGTCATTACAATGCTAGGCGTATTCTTTCATTTTGTTAGTGATGCGCATAAACATGCGATATTAAGTGTGAAAAAAGGGCTAATTACCAATGGCTTGTTTAGCCGCACACGTAATCCAAACTATTTGGGCGAAATGCTCATTTATGCCGGTTTTGCCATACTGGCTCAGCATTGGGCTCCAGTATTAGCGTTGGCCTATTGGTGGGCATTCTTTATTCGCAATATGCTGCAAAAAGACAAATCTATGTCTCGCTATCCAGAGTTTGCTAAATGGAAAAAACGCACAGGGCTATTGCTGCCTAGGCTGTATTAACTATCTATAGGGCCGTAACTATCACTATGCAAAGTGGCAAAGGCTACTTTGCTGGTTTGCATTTTCTCTCTCTAATTAGCAGTTAAATCAAGCTGCCAATAAAAGAATAAATCTAAGTGAGCCGATAGCGGGTATCATTGCCGTGTATTTGTAATTATTGGAATGTGTATTTATGTCATTTGGCGCTTTGGGCTTGTGTGATGAACTATTAAAAGCGGTGGCCGAGCTCGGTTATAGCCAACCATCACCGATACAAACAGCAGCTATTCCTGCGGCGCTTAAGCAACAAGATATTATGGCAATAGCGTCGACAGGCACCGGTAAAACGGCGGGTTTTACATTGCCAGTAGTACAGCTGTTGGCAGGCGGGGTTCTGCCGCAGCCTAAGCATGTACGCGCCTTAATACTAACGCCGACGCGCGAGCTAGCAGCGCAAGTGGCTGAAAGTGTGAAAAACTACAGCCAATACATGAAGCTTAGCGCCGCTGCCGTATTTGGCGGCGTGAGAATAGAGCCGCAAAAAGCCCAATTACAAGAAGGGGCCGACGTACTGGTTGCCACACCTGGGCGCTTAATCGACCTTTATAATCAACAAGCCGTGAGCTTTGACCAGCTAGAAATATTGGTGTTAGACGAAGCCGACCGGATGTTAGATCTAGGCTTTTTTGAAGAAATGAGCCACATACAAACATTGCTGCCTAGCAAACGCCAAACCTTACTATTCTCCGCCACCTTTTCTAAACAGATTAAGTCACTCGGCAAAGGCATGTTAAACAATCCGCAGTTGATAGAAGTGGCCAATGAACAAAGCAAGTTAGAGAGCATTAAACAAACACTGCACCCGGTAGATAAAGCCCGTAAGAGTGAGTTGTTAATCCACCTGATTAGAAAGAATAAGTGGCGACAAATCTTGGTTTTTAGCCGCACCAAAGTGGGTGCCGATGTATTGGTTACACAGCTAGAAAAAGCGCGAATAAGCGCTGCCTCTATTCACGCAAACCGGACTCAACATGCTCGAACCCAAGTATTGGAGGGGTTTAAAAGCGGTAGTATAAAAGTGCTGGTGGCTACCGACATCGCGTCTCGCGGTATTGATGTAAACCAACTGCCTTGTGTGGTTAATTTCGATCTCCCCTACGAGGCAGAAGACTACATACACCGCATTGGCCGCACCGGCCGTGCTGGCAACTCGGGATTAGCCATTTCATTGTTTTGTGAAGAAGAAGCCAAGCGCTTACACGCCATTGAAACCTTGATTGGCCGTAAACTCGCTGGTGAAGTGGTAAAAGGTTTTGCCCCTAAGCCTAAAGCCATCGCACATTCAGCAGATGACGACGAATATGGCAACTTTGAACCCGACCCAGAGCCGAAAGGCAAGGGCAAAGGGCGCGGTGGCCGAAGTGGTAAGTCATCGAATAAAAAGGGTAATAAGCGCAGGTAGCGGATAAATGAAGGGAAAGTGCATTGTCTTAATAAGGCACCTTTCCTTTTAATCCGCTTATCTGCTGGTGGCCGTTTAAGGCGTAGTTTAACTTACCAGCTAATTGATTTTACCCAACTTTCGGTAGTCTGCAGGTCTACTGAATTAATGAAATCGTGATGGGTATAATGCTTAAACTCTTGATTATTCTTAGATACACTTCGATAAAGGTTTGCGATTTCTTTCGCAACATAATCCCCAAGAACAGGAATTAAATTCTCTTCAAACTCTGCGGGTGTACTGGATACATAGTTAACTTCAGTATTCTTTTCTCTACCTATGAGTTTTGCAATGTCATGTTTTGAGCAATGATCTAAATTGGAAATTAAAATCTTCTCTCCGATAATAGAACTGTTTTGCAGTGAGGCAACACAATAAAGTCCCAAATTAACGAGCGATATCCACTCAAACTCGATATTTTCAGAAATTGGATAAGGGACTATATTCGCGTTGTTGATGACGGGAAGTAGGAAAGGAGAGGACAAGTTATCTAAATATATAGTAGGCATTAGCGTCACAACAGCTAACCCTGACTTATTAAGAAGATCTAAAGCATCGTGTTTTACATCTATTGCTGCATATCCTGTTCTCGACTCACCTATAGGAAAGCTGCTATTGAATATGATTTTTTCTACGCCCGCTTCCTTAGCCCCATCAATTATGTTTTGGGTAATTTCACATACTTGTTGGGTATCAAACAGTAAGGGAAGCGTGAAGATAATTGCTTCAGAACCTTTCATTATAGAAGCAAGTTTAGCTGTATCGTTAAAGCTCCCAACCAACGTTTCATATTCACTTAGTTCTACTTCTTTTCTTGTCATTGACGCGACAACGTAATTTGCGTTTTTGAAGGCTTTTGCAATGCTATTTCCTTGCGCGCCAGTGACTGATGTAACAAATACCTTTTTCATGTTTTCATCTTCTGTAGTGATAAATAGAGAGTAATAAAGTATATTTTCCATAGGAACATTATGTAAGTAGGCACCCAAAAGTAAGGTACTAACCTATAGGTAAGTAAAGTATGAAAACAACTAGTTATAACCCATGTCCTTTACAAAAAATGTTGGATTCTATTGGTGGGAAGTGGAAGATACTGATCATTTACAATCTAAAAAACACTAAAGCAATACGATTTGGAGCGTTGAATCAGTTATTAGCTGGCGTCTCTCAAAAGGTACTCACTTCACAATTAAAAGAGCTTGAAGCCGATGGATTTGTGCACCGAAAAGCCTATCCTGAAGTCCCTCCTAGAGTAGAGTATCGGCTTACAAAGAAAGGGCATTCTTTATATCCAGTTTTGGATTCAATGGCGCTGTGGGCATCGGAAAATGCTGAGTAGAAATTTGTACACAATAAGATAATGAAGGTGGACGTTGCGGTTGATTCTGTATCATAGACTCGTTATACAAATACGGAGGTGTTTGTACCAGCATATAAAACAGGTAATAAATACCTCAGTAATGTCGGTTTGAGTGTAAAGCGCTAGCCTCGAAATTTACTCAAATAGTGAGTGCTAAAGTTAAAGGTGTTGCAGGTTGCTGGATATTTATCTACTCAAGTAATCTTAGCAGCGTCGCAACGTTTCTACTTATTGGAGCTTACGAAATGGATATTCAGTCAACACACAAAGCTTCATGTCATTGCGGTTCAGTACAGTTTGAATTGTCTCTACCAAACGGCTTAGTTGATCCTCGGAGATGTGATTGTTCTATGTGTCGAAGGCGCGGAGCTATTGTTGCGTCAATTCCTCTTGATGGTATAAAAATCACTAAGGGCTCCAACTTTTTGAGCCTATACCAATTCAATACGAAGACGGCTAAACATTACTTTTGTTCTAAATGTGGTATTTACACTCATCATCAAAGACGTTCAAACCCCAATCAATATGGCTTTAATATTGCCTGTTTAGACGGTGTAAATCCTTTAGAGTTAGATGACATTCCAACTTATGATGGTGTTAATCATCCAGCAGATCGAGCTTGAAATCTGTCTAATTACCGCTGACCTTAAAACCACTACTATCTACTAACTCTAGTGAGTTCTAGAGTTTAATTCGTGACTGAATCGCTGATTTCTATTCAATACCCAACTCCACGCGTTTCTTCTTGAACAGTCTCGATGCAACAATCCGATAAGATTCCGATAAGCCGTACTAAAGCCATTCGTCTATCTCACTGGAGCATTAATATAGCACTTCACAATTGTCTTTCCTCAAACATCTGTTTTCTTCTTAAGTTTATTGTCAGTTATTGGCTTAGGTCGCTGATGATGTGAGGAAAAAATGATAATCTCATTTCCATTAAATGTGTATTAAGAGGAAAACCCCCTTGTTTAAACAAGAAGTGTTTCCTCTTAATAAACAGTTATGTAGTTATCAAAATTCCGATTAGATATTAAGGTTTAAGGAAAGTTATGAATTGTACAAGTTGTAATAATGGAGCTTTATTTCCTAGTTTTATTGATGGCCAGTTTCGAGCACATACGTGTTCAAATTGTGGTGGCAACTGGGTTTTAATTGAAGATTATGTTTCTTGGAAAGAAAGGAACGAAGACTACAACTTTTCTGAAGATATCTCGATTGAAGAATCAGAAATCACAGATACAAAAAAAGCAATTCTGTGTCCGTCTTCAGGAACAATAATGCGAAAATTCAGAGTATCTTCTGAAAATGAACATAAAATTGATTACAGCTCTGTTGTTGGTGGGTTGTGGTTAGATAAAGGTGAATGGGAGTTATTAAAGAGTGAGGGATTAGCTGGTTGCTTAAATGCCGTAGTTACCCAAAACTGGCAGCGCAATATTCGTAAAGACAGTGCAAAACAAAACTTCTCTGATATTTATGAAGCTAAATTTGGTAATGAAACATACGCTAAGTTGAAAGAAATGCGTTCTTGGTTAAAGTCTCAAGATCATAAAGCAGATTTGAGAGCGTATCTTTTAGCTGAAGATCCTTATTCAGCAGAAAAGTAGTCAAACAACAAAACAAGAGACTATGGCACCAATAGCTACTACGGATTAGTTGTTGTCGATGTTAAATCAAAGCCATAGTCATCAAATCTGGTCGTCTACTTTTTTTCAATACCCAACTCAGCGCGTTTCTTCTTAGTTAACCCCGATGCAACAATCCGATAAGACTCCGATAAGTAGTACTCAAGCTCTTCGTCTAATTCACTGGATGTATCGGTTTGTTGGATCCATTTCATGCCTCTGCTGGCAAAGTAGGGGGCAGGGCGGTGGCCTTCTGATTCTGATAGGTAGTCGAAGTTAAGGTTAGACGTTTTAAAGGTAAACGCTGGCTTATCTCCTTTTAAAGTAAAGCCAATAGCGAACACTTTGCCGCCCACTTTCCATACATGCGCGCCTCCCCATTGCACCACGTAAGTGGTGGCGACCAAAGCTCTACAAAACTGATTAAATTGCTGATGATCCATTGGTGCTCCTTGCGATGAGTGTTTGTATAGCTAAGTAAACGGGGCAGGTTATGTTGCCTGCTCATTATGGCTTTTTGGTAAGGCTAAACTAATCACGCTAGTTATTACCAGCATGCCAAAGCTCACCCATAAACAGGCGGCTAATCCGGCCATTTGAAACACTACGCCAGACAGTATAGTGCCTACCAAACGACCCATGGCATTAGCCATGTAGTAAAAACCCACATCCATCGATACGCCGTCTTCGCTGGCATAACTGACCACTAGGTAGGAGTGCAGCGACGAGTTAACGGCAAACACTAAACCAAAGATTAACAAACCAACAATAATCGTTATTTGTGGCTGCCAGCCTAGTTGAATGAGGTAAGCGAGTACACCTGTGACTGCACTGAGTATTAACGCCCAGCTAAGAGCCGAAGAGCGACCCGGCACTTTACTTGATTTACTGCCTGTAATTCGTGGCGCAAAGCCTTGTACCACGCCATAGGCCACTACCCAGCAAGCCATAAAGCTGCCGGTTTGTAAGTGCGACCAACCCAAGCTTGCACTTAAAAATACCGGTAGGGCAATTACAAACCATACGTCGCGCGCAGCAAACAAAAATAAACGTGCCGCAGCTAGTATGTTTATTTGTGGGCTTTTAGAAAATATTTGTGAAAACTTAGGTTTGTTTTTAGCCTTGCCTAAGTCTTTTTCGAGCAGTTTTAGGCTTAATAGCAGCACTACAAATAACACCGCAGCCATGGTTAGCATTGAGAGCTGAAAGCCAATTGCACTAAGCAGGGCACCACCTAAGAAAAAGCCAAAACCTTTTAGAGCGTTTTTTGAGCCAGTAAGAATCGCTACCCACTTGTACAGGCTATGTTGTTGGTCGCCACTTACTAAACCTTTAATCGAGCTTTTGGCGCTCATTTTATTTAAGTCTTTAGCAATACCCGACAACGCTTGCGCCGCCATAACCAAAGGAATAGACAAATACTCAGAGGGCAAACCCAGCGCTAGCAAGGCCACAATTTGCATGGCCAAACCAATGTTCATGGTGTGGTTTAGGCCAATGCGTGCGCCTAACCAGCCACCAATCAAATTAGTCACTACCCCAAAAAACTCGTAAAACAAAAACAGCATGGCAATAGCAATGGCCGAGTAACCAAGCTGATAGAAATACAGCACCACCAACATGCGCAATGCGCCGTCGGTAATGGTGAAATTCCAGTAGTTAAAGGTAACTAGCGAGTATTGTTTAAGCTGTTGGGGCAGTGCTTTTATCATGTTGGTTTAGCCTTTATCTGCTAAACCAACGGTGCGCACTAACTCGCTGGTGCGAGTGGCGTAGCCCATTTCGTTGTCGTACCAGGCGTACACTTTAAGCATACGCTTGCCAACCATCATGGTTGATTTGGCGTCTACAATGCTTGAGCGTTGGTCGCCTTTGTAATCGATAGAAACCAGCGGTTTTTCTTCGTAACCAAGAATGCCCTTTAGCTCACCTTCTGCAGCTTGTTTAAATAAGTTGTTTACTTCTTCGGCGGTGGTATCGCGCTCAAGAGTAAATACCATGTCAGTTAGAGAGGCATTAGCTAATGGTACACGAACCGCGTGACCGTTTAGTTTTCCGTCTAGCTCTGGGAAAATATCGCAAATTGCTTTAGCGCTGCCAGTCGTGGTAGGAATTAGCGACATGCCACAGGCGCGGGCACGGCGTAAATCTTTGTGCGGCGCGTCTAGTATGGTTTGAGTATTGGTAAGATCGTGAATGGTAGTCATGCAACCAGACTCAATGCCCAAATGCTCTTGAATTACCTTAATCACCGGTGCTAAACAGTTAGTGGTACAAGAAGCAGCCGTAACAATTTGGTGCTGGCTAGCATCAAAAATCTCATCGTTCACACCAACAACAATGTTGGCTACGCCGTCTTCTTTAACGGGCGCTGATACCACAACACGCTTAACACCTTGAGCAAGGTAGGGCGCTAATAATGCTTTTGAACGGTGAACGCCGGTAGACTCTAATACAACGTCACAACCCGACCAATCAACCTTGCTTAGGTCTTTTTCTTGGTAGCACTTAATGGTTTTGTTGTTAATCACAATGCCTTCGGCGTTGTGTTCAACTGCCTGGTTCCAGCGGCCTTGCACTGAATCAAACTCGAGTAAATGGCCTAGCGTTTCGGCATTGCCCGCAACATCGTTAATCATTACAAACTCAAGTTCTGGCCAGTCGTATGCGGCGCGTAGCGCTAAGCGACCAATGCGGCCAAAGCCGTTAATTCCTACTTTAATCGTCATTTTAGGTGGTCCTATTTGGCGAATTGCTGAATGTAGCTAAGTTGTGCAGGCACCGTGAAGGCGTTAGGGCGTTGCGCTTTAATTTTTGTAATGGCGTCGTCTAGTTCAAAACCCATGGCTAACATAATGCGCGCGGCTAACATGCCAGTGCGGCCGCTGCCGCCTTTACAATGAATGGTAAGGTTCATGCCATTGTTTAGCAGTTGTACAAAGCGCGGCAGCAAGGTTTGAAGCTGCTCTTCCCAGGCTGCATCGGGAACGGTGTCGTCGGCCAGTGGTAAATGAAACCACTGCATATCGTAAGTAACGGCATGCTTGGGTAAATCATCTAAGTTGTTATCTGCCAGCTCTTGCTTGGTCATCATCGTGATAAGTGCAGGGCTATTTTTATAGCAAAGTTGCTGCAGTGAAGTAGACAAATCTACACCTTTAGTACCCGGGCAAGGGGTTAACAATAATTGAGCGCTATCGCTAACATCAACGGCAAAAACAGGATGTGAAGACATAAACGTACCTTAATCTTGATTAACAAATGGGGTGGTTAAATTGGGATTAGCCAACTCTCTAATTCGAGTAATTGGCTGGTTGATATAACTGGGGTTTGCCACGCGAGTGGTAGACAGCGTTTGTGCTACCCACTCTGGTAGCAGTGGATTTAAATGGTAAAAAATCTGTTGGCCTTGGCGAGTGGTAGAGAGCAATTTGCAGTCTCTTAGCAGCGCCAAGTGGCGTGAAACCTTAGGTTGGCTTTCTTCTAGAGCCATACATAGCTGATTAACGCTAAGGCGCTGTTCATCTTCAATCAGCATTAAAATTTGTAGCCGAGTATTGTCACTAAACTGCTTAAATACATCGATAGGGGCTATTTGTAAGGCTGCTGCTGGGTTGTGGTTAAAACGCACGAACTCGGCAAGGCGCAACTCTAACTCAGCAAAGACTTGCTCAAATAAAGCATCGCCATTTTCTGCGGCAGGATCAGGTAAATTCCAATGCAAAATAGCCGCACCATTAGGCAGTAGGGCGCATTCTTGTTTGGCACTATCACACAACGTGATAATGAAGTTAAACAGCGCTGGTTGGCCTTGTTGCTGCTGCAGTTGTTGCTCAAGCTGTTGAATGGTTTTACTGTTTAAGGCGTCACTGCTCAAGCCTTGTTGCGATAGCTGCTTAAGGGTGCGAGGGTCAATCCCTTTGGGGTGTGTACCGGCGCTGTATGCCTTAAAGTGTTCAGCATAACGCTGATTCACAATAGCTTCTGCTAACTGAGAGCGAGCAGCATTTGCAGTACACAAAAACAATACAGACAACATGAATAAGACCAAATATATGAAAAAACATATATATGATATTTCGTATGTGTTGTCATGGCAAGACGTTTTGCTCACTTAATTGAATAGTTGTAGGTTTTGCTTACAGTGTAATTATTTACAATCGGATGTAATTGTTATGATTCAAAGGCTTATTTATTTCGATGGTCTGTCGCTTGTATGAGCGCATTTGTTAGCTCGTTGGTTTCTTTCGCTCTGAAGTTTGTGAAAGCACATAGCGAATACTCCAGATCATTTGTGCTCCATTCCTTGCTATAAATGCCAATTCGCCGAATTCAACTTACAGAATAATTTTCAGTCCATTCGAGTAATAAAGGTTTGATCGTCATCCACAAAAGCCACAAAGCCGCCGGAATAGATAAACACTCGACCACGCCCCTCAACTAGGCAGGCAAGCTGCGGGGTCAAATCTTCTTCGTTATCCCTGCTTTGAAAAGTGCCAGTATCGGTGATTACGCCGCTGAGTGTAGGCAAATGTCCATAAGTGCGCTTGGCTTGATCAATCAGGCTTAATTCGCTGACGGTAGAGAAGCAAGATGGGATAGCACCGGCTTCTTCGATAAACATAGGTTTCAGTTCTTCAAAAGCTGTAATCACCAGCCAGTCGATGCCGTTAACATGATGGATAAACATAGAGTCTCTCGATAATTCTGATGCGGAGATTTTATCACGAGCAGGGGCAGAACGTAGTAGAGATTTAGTTGCTAAAGTCAGTCATTCTGTGCCATTTCTGAGCATTCAATAGGCCAACTTGAAACACGTATTTGCTCCATTATAATTTAGAGTAAAAGCTTATCCATTTACCTTTGACACGACGTTAAGCTACTAAAGCTTTCCAAAGCTATCAGTTAAACTGAACTATGTGTAATAACTTGGCCTGTACTTTCAAAATTACTTTTTGGAATCTTGCCTCTCTTTAAATTTTTTAGTGATCCATTGATGTAAATGCAGTCCTGTTCTGCGCTTCAGATATACATCTACTCCAGCTAAAATCAATAAACCAATTACAGTTCCCATTACCAGCTCCTATAGCTTTTTGAAGTTCAATTAAATCTATTCACAACATAGTTGGCACACATATAGGCTGTTAGGTTTGCCAATGTTTACTTAACGGGTTTAATTCATTAAGATTTTCTTTAATCTCATCATTTAGTGATAAAGATTTTTCTACTTTTTTCAGCTTTTTCTCAAGAAACAGCTCTACCTCTTTGGATACATTGAACATTAAGTCTTGTTCTCTTGCAGCCATTCTTGCTCGTTTTAGGCGTAGGTCCATATCTTTGGAAATCTTAATGTTTAAAGAGACCTTCTCTTCTTTCTTCTTTAAAAGCACCTGATACCACCACTCAGTATTGAATATATTTATGGTAGAATATTTTCTACCTTTTTTGCAAGAGCTTGGCGCGTTTATGCCCCATTGTGCGTTAACTAAGGGAGTTTAATATTTTGAACATCGTATGCTTCAACTTAGTTTTATTCATAGTAATATTGCTGGATGAATACATGGAAACTTAAACCTGCATCAGACTATCTTGCTTCATATGTTGAGTATATTTGGGCACTGCAAGTTACTGAGCCGAGTCAACAGTCAGCTTTGCTGCTTCCCAATCCTTCTGCTAATGCAATTCTCTCTCCTTCTGTAGACAAACATGTTTACCGAAAGAACGGGTTCAAATTAGAGATTCAAGGTGGGCATTGGTTGTCTGCGTACACGGAAGAGCTTTATGTTGATGATGCGCATCCACGCAAACTATTAGGTGTGAAGTTCTTTCCTGATGGCGCATTTGGTTTAGGCTTGATGCAAACACACAGGCCTAGCCAGAAGATCGTTCAACCTTTACCTTCTAGCTTTAGTTGGTCTGATGAAATTAATATCAATTGCCCGAAAACGGCAGCTAAAATTGTAGAGTCGCAGTTACTCTCTCTTCCTCCAACGGATGACAAGCGCGTATGGGAAAATGTTCGCAAGGCTCGTTTACTCATCAACGAAGGCAAAAGCCTCGACTTGTTGCCAATGTCTAGACGAACACTTGAGCGACAGTTTTCATTAGTAACTGGCTTATCACTCAAGCAATATGAGCAAATGGTACGAATGGATCGTCTTATATGGGCCATCTACCAAGAGCAAGCCGAACGCATCGACTGGAGCGACCTTGCCTACAGATTTGGTTTTAGCGACCAGCCCTACCTTATACGTCAATTAAAGAAAGCGATTGGTGTTACTCCTAAACGGTACTTAATCGAAAGACATCTTTCTATCGATCTGTTTGGTGACTTCAATCATTAAACTTGTCGCATTTGTTCAATTTTCCCAAAACTACAAGGGGTAGATTAACCCCATGGTTATTAACAGGTTATGAAAAATGAAAATTAGACAGGCAAATTTAAGTGATGCTAGCTCTCTGAAAGAGCTATCTAAGCATGTAATTACAGCGTGCTACACCGGTTTTATGGGTGAGGAAATGGTCAATGGCTACCTATCTAGCGGTGCTAGCGACGATGAAGTTGACAAGCATATTAGCAATACCTTTGTAGCTGTTGATGATAGCGAGCTTATAATGGGATACGTTGTGGTTATTGATGACCTAATACATATCATGATGGTATCGCCAGAGCAGCAACGCTTAGGCATCGGTGCACGGTTGTTGTCGTTTGCTGAGACAATAATCCATAATGACAACTTGAAACCAACACTGGAAACCTTTGAAGCCAATACTCAAGCAATGAACTTTTATCTCAAAAATGGATGGTTAATTGCTCGCAAGAAGTCTGACCCTGATTTTGGTTTTGTTCGAGTATTTTTCGATAAAGAAAGCTAATCACAACACAGTCTGTTAGAGCTCTTGTTTTAACTGGTTGATGTCCAATAGCGTGTTAGCGACCGTGGCCTAACTCATTCCTGCCCTCCATTGATAAAGTTGTGGGAGCCTACTAATCTAGCTTATTGGTCTTATAAAGGCTTAGGCGATGAATCTTAGGCCGAGCATGTATGGCCTAGTGAGTTAAAATAGTTAAAGGCTTAGTTGAATCATGAAAAAAGCACCAACACTTGCAAATATTGTCTTGAGTCACTTTGAGATTTACGTCGAGAATCTCTCACTGATGCAAGATTTTTTTACTCAATGCCTTGGCTTGGTGGTTACTGATAAAGGTGAAGGGCAAGACGGGATGGTGTTTTTAAGTAATAGCCCTCAAGAGCACCATCAACTGGTTTTAAACCCTCGAAAGTCACAGTCCCAAATCAATAGTCCTATGGATCATATTGCTTTTCGGGTTGCTTCGATGACCCATTTAAGGTTGTTTCATGAGGCGCTGAAAGACTATTCGGCAAGGTTTCAAACGGTTTCTCACGGTACTACGTGGTCGATTTATTTTCAGGACCCTGAAAACAACAGGTTTGAGTTATTCACTGATACGCCATGGTACGTAAATCAACCCTGTAGATTTGACGTTGATTTCGCTTTATCAGACGAAGAACTTTTTCTCTATACCAAGAAAAAAATAGAGTGTTTACCTGGCTTTACCGAAGCGAGTAATTGGAAGGCCTTACATAGTAAACATCTGAGTAAGTGAGCATGTGCAAAGCAGATACATTATTTGCTGGGTTTACTCATTGGCTGTTGTAGCTAAGGGTTAACCCATACATTCTCATACCGCTAGAGCGAGTTCGAAGCAGCTTCGCACAAGTGAATGTTCACACTCGTTTTGTTTATATTTTGTTTTTTGGCCTTAGGTTTATCTTCTGTTTAATGGTCTATTTCTATTTTCATATCTAAATGCCTACACCTCTAAATTCAGTTGCTTAGAAACAAAAAAGGCGCCCTTTCGGTTGCCTTGTTCGTTGCTAAAAACAAACTTACTGTGTAACGGTAACGTCAGTGTACTCAGGAGTTAGACCGTAAATTGCAGTAGATGTGTACTTAACTTTAGCGAAATCAATCTTGTCTAGGTCAACTTTACGGATTTCCTGGTTGTCAGCAGTACGGAAGTAGTAATCTTTGTTGTTGATGTCTACAACGTTACCGTAACCCACCATTTGTGGGTCTGGAGATACCCATTCCCAGTACATAGTACCTGGAACAATTTCCATGTCGTTAAGTACTGCGAATGCACGTTCTACGCCGCTGTCACGCATGTCACCAGCTTTTTTGTTCTTCTCCATTGAAGCGAGAACAGTTGCAACGCGAGTGAAACGTCCGTCTGGACCTGAATCACGCTTGTCGAAGGTAGCAAGATCGTCGCCTTCACGTGCGTTCACTTCTTTGATGGCTGCATTAGCCATTTTAGCTTGAACTGGGTAAGAAGGATCGTTTGTCATAGTACCTAAGTCGTTTTCGTAGATAGTTGGGAAACCAGAACCATCAACGTATTCAACAACGATTGCACGCTTTGCGTCGCGGATGGCGAAGTGCATGCCAATAGTCATGTCGTGAGCAACTGCAATCGTTGCGGTTTCAACTTTAGTTTTCTTCAGCAATTCAACAGCTTCGTCTACTGACTTAGCGTTAGCTAGAACAAAACCAGTAACTTCAAGGTAGTTGATTTCGCCTTCGCCTTCAGCAACGAACTCTGACTCAACAAGTGCTAGAGATTCAACGTTAACACCGTGCTCGTTCAGACCTGAAGAAATCCACTCAGTTTGAGCGTGACGCATACCAACGAAACCTACATCGCCAGCCTTGCCATTGATTTTGTGACCTTGTGGAACTGTAACTAGGTGCTCACCCATGAAATCTGGTGCTTCCATTGAACGTGCAACGTAAGCGTTACCGTCCATTTCGAAAGTTGCGTATGAACATGCGTTGGCTACTTGAATTGTACCAAACGTTGCGGCTGCCATGGTTAGTGCTAATAGTGTCTTTTTCATAATGATACCCTTAGATAGTCAATAACCAACGCGTGTATTTCTGTTGGTTCGCTTTAGATGGTTCCATTATGAATTTAAATTTATCACCAACAAACTCGCATAAGGCACCCTTTTGTTGTTTATGAAATAAGTCACTTTTAGCGGCTGATTGAATATAGAAATTGAATGTAGCGGTTAGCGATAGAATTGAGGTAGTGATTGAACCCTGAGAACAGAGAACAGAGAACAGAGAACAGAGAACAAACAGAACACCAAGCTAAGAATGCCAGTGGAGTCATTGGCTGTGGGTTTTCTGCCAAAAACAAAAAAGCGACCCTAAGGTCGCTTTCGAATCAAACTAAGTTAGCTAGAAAAGCTTACTCAGATAAAGATACTGTTATCTCAGTGTATTGAGCAGGCTCAGAGTAGATGTCAGTCTGAGAATACTTAACTTTGCTGAAGTCAATCGAGTCAACGTCAACTTTACGGATTGTTGGGTTATCGATTGTGCGGTAGTAGTAGTCGTTGTTCTCTAGGTCAACAACGTTGCCGTAACCAACCATTTGCGGGTCAGGGCTAACGAATTCCCAGTACATAGAGCCAGTTACGATTTCCATGTCATTCAGGATAGAGAATGCACGAGCTAGACCGTCTTCGCGTGAATCGCCAGCTTTAGGGTTACGCTTGAACTCACTGTTAAGTACAGCAAGGCGAGAGAAACGACCAGTAGGGCTTGAATCAAGCTTGTCGAAAGTTTCAAGGTCTACAGCAAGGCGAGTGCCTGCATCTTTGATAGCTTTGTTAGCAGCTTCTAGTTGAACAGGGTAGCTTGGGTCATTTGTCATAACACCTAGCTCGTTCTCGTAGAAAGTTGGTTTGCCATCGCCAGTTGTGTATTCAACCACTACAGCACGGTCAGTATCACGAAGTGCAAAGTGCATCGGGATATCCATGTCGTGCGCTACAGCGATTGTAGTGTGTGAAACTAGAGTACCTTCAAGAAGTTTAACAGCTTCATCAACTGTCTTAGCGTTAGAAAGTACGTGGCTTACTACTTCAAGGTAGTTCACATCGCCTTCGCCTTCTGGAAGAAGCGTAGATTCACCAAGAGCAAGTGCTTCAACGTTCAAGCCGTGTTCGTTAAGACCTGAAGAAATCCACTCTGTATCACCGTGTTGCATACCAACGAAACCGTAGTCACCAGACTTGCCGTTGATTACGTGGTTTTGTGGGAACACTGTGAAGCGTTCTTGCATGAAGTCAGGAGCTTCCATTGAACGAGAAACGAATGCTTTACCGTCTACTTCGAATGTTGCGTAAGAACACGCGTTCGCTACTTGAATTGTACCAAACGTTGCGGCTGCCATGGTTAGTGCTAATAGTGTCTTTTTCATAATGATACCCTTAGATAGTCAACAACCAACGCGTTTTACTACCGCTGGTTCGTTTTAGATGGTGCTATTATGTATGCATTTTTTTAGTGACTAAACTTGCATAGTGCACCTTTTGGTTGTCTATGGCATGATGTGATGAGTATTCGGTGATGCTGTTTATAAGGTAGCCATAATGAATTTTTCGCTCGCACAATTAGAGGCTTTTGCTGCTACCTACGAGTCTGGCAGCTTTAAAGTGGCTGCTGAACGAATAAACAAGCGACGCCAAGTGATCACTAAACTGGTTTGCGCAATGGAAGAAAGTTGCAACGTAGAACTGTTTGAGCGAAAAACGCGCCATTTACAACCCACCGATGCCGCCCATAAGCTATTCCCTTTTGTAAATAGAGCACTAGTGGATAGTGGCAAGATACGCAGTACCATTCGGCGCTTTGAGTTAAAACCTGCTAAGAAACTGAGTTTGGGTATTGATAGCATGCTAATTTGCTCAGAATTGATTGACTGTTTCCAAGGCTTATTAGATGAGTTCCCTGAACTGGAACTTGATATTCATACTGGCAGTACGACTGAAGTATTTGATTGGTTAGCTGAAAAGAAAGTGGAGTTAGCATTACGCTTTTATCCTTTCTTTGATGAAGCCGAAGTCATTAAAGTGATGGCGTTTAACTTTGAGATGGTCAATGTTGCTTCTGCGAAATTGATTAATGACGGTGCGGTGCTATCAGAAGATGAACTGGCGCATATGACACAAATCGTCCCTAAATTTGTTTACCACTATCATCACCAAAAGCAGCATGTTTTCAGTGATAAAACCATCCAATCTAATAATTTGCAGCAGACTATCTCTATGATTGAAGCTGGCATGGGCTGGACAGTTGTGCCCAAGTTTATGGTGCAAAAGCAGCTAGAGGATGGCAGCTTTTCTAGCTTGATGATTGAAGGCTCTTCACCGATATTTTGGGCTGCAGAGTTGATTTATCTTAGTGAGGACGACTTGAGTTTTGCTGGCGATTCATTCATCCAGCAAGTGCAAGAAATTCAAATGTAGCACCGCTTAGAACGGTTCAATCTGTTGAATTTGCTGTATAAAAATATCGCCCGCTAAGCTTAGATTGTCGTCGTTTGAATAAATAATTTCGGCAGTCCACACCACAGGAACAGAGCCTTCGATGGAGAATTCAACTAAAGATTGATTCGCTAATTGTGTATGAATATTGAATTCAGGCACCACCGCCCAGCCCATTCCTGCCTCAACCATGGCTAAGGTGTTTTGCAAATTGTTAGAGGTGATCACTTTATCACTGATCACGTGCCCGTCAGCTAGCCCGTACTCGTAAACAAACTTAGGCACAATCTGTATTAGTCTTGATAAGTCAGACTTATTCATCACCGAACCAGAAGACAGTACGCTTGGGCTGGCAATGGATAGGGTTTTGAAATTGAACGCGCTCACTACCGTTAACTCATCTTCACTATTAAATGGCGATGCACGTAGCCCCATGTCAGCGGTTCCGTCTTTTACCCATTGAGCAACTTGGTCGGTATTGCCAGTTAATAAGGCTAAATCTAGCGTGGGGATCTCGTCCAACACTGCTTTATAGCTTTTAGTCACCACGTCACTGATCAGTAAACTGTCGATGGCTAGCGTTAAGCTTGAGGGTAAATCTTCATCAAAACTACTCAACATGGTGGAGATTTGGTCGGAATCGAGCAACACCCTTTTAGACAACTTATAAAGCTTTTTGGCCTCGTCGGTAACCTCTAAACGCCGAACGTGTCTTTCAAACAACAATACATCACAGCTTTCTTCTAGGGTGGCAACAAGCTTGGCAATGGCTTGGCTGCGCTTACCTGCTTTAATTGCGGCTGATTTAAAGCTGCCTGTTTCGTAGGTAAGTACAAAGGCCTGTAATTGCGCTAAGGAGAAGTCCATGGGTGAGTTCCTCGGTTTTTTAGCAAGTATAAACTACTTTTTGTTGTTTAATGGCGTTTTATGGATTGTTTTTTAGGGTTCATTATGTCGTTAACAAAGCAACATTGAATTCTAAAACCCAAATTATTTAGTCCAGGAGTCATCCATGAAAAAATCTATTATCGCTTTAGCACTTGCTGCAACGTCAGTTGTCGGATTATCAACTATTGCAGAAGCTTGCTCATACTCAACTATCACTGGTAATGAAGGTACTGTTTTCGTTAGCCGTACTAACGAACTACCAATGGAAACCGATGAAAACTTCATCATTGTTCCACGTGGCCATGAATTCCGTGATTCAACATCACAGTACGGTTTTGTTGGTATGCGTCACGGTGACACTGAAATGATTTCATCTGGCCTAAACGAGCACGGTGTAAGCATTGAATCACTAGGTTACTGGGGCGCTGAATACTCTGAAGATGAGAAAGCTGCAAAATCAACGTCACTATCTATCGTGTCAACGCTGCTTGGCAACGCGAAAACCACTGAAGAAGCGATTGAACTCGCTAAAAACACGCCAATCGTATATGAAGACATGAAGCAGTTTGACGGCGTAACGGTTGCATTCCACTACGCTATTACTGATGGTAAGCGTTCTGTTGTCATCGAGCACGTTGCGGGTGAAGCTGTTGTTTACGAAAACACTTTAGGCGTAATGACCAACGACCCAAGCTACCCAGAGCAAGAAGCAATGGCGAAAGAAGCTATCGCTAAAGTGAATGGCCGTGTAGATGACGATAAGGCTGTATTCCCTGGTTTCAGCACTAGCTCTGAAGATCGTTTCTCTCGTATTGCTGCACTTAATGCTGCATACAAAGTCGGTAAACCTGCAAACGATGCTCGTGACGAAGGTCTTAACCGTGCATTCTCACTACTAAACAACATGGAGCTAGTTTCTGGTTCTATGTACTGGGAATTCATCTCACCTAAGCCACAATTAATTGCTTACGGTAACGTTGTTGATATCGAAGATAAAGCGTACTACTTCCGCACCTACGACAACCCAATGATCAACAAGGTTGACCTGGACAACATCGACTTCAATACCGTTTCTTACTCAGAGAAATCTATCTACGGTACTAAAGCAAATTTCGTTGAATTCACTGCGAAATAAGTTTCACCAATAATCTAATCTTATAGAGGCGCTGTTTAGCGCTTCTTTTTTACAGGAGTGCAAACTATGAAATTCAAATCTGTATTTGCTTTACTACTTGCGGTTGTATCTTTTAGCTCACCTTTGGCACTCGCTAATGACGCCAAGCAACAAGTGCTGGATTCCGCACATACTATGTGGGAGCACGCACGTAACGCTCAACTTGAACGTATGTGGGACAACGCGCCAACTGATCACACCTACTTTGTCGCTGGTTTGCCACTTTGGTCAAAACAAGACACGCTTGGTACTTTCACTGCAATGTTTGAAGGCGTGACTCGTCAAGACATCGAAACCGTGCGTGAAGAGGTCACAATGTTGTCTGATTCGGCTGCGGTATATACGGCTGATATGACCTATACCCAGTATGATGCTCAAGGTACCGTGTTGGTTCCAACTTCGCCGTACGCCATGACTATTGTGTTTGTATTGCGCGATGGGCAATGGATGAATCTTCATTCTCATCAATCGTTTCCATCAGCTGAATAGCATTTAGTATTGCTATAAGTTGGCAGCTGAACGATATTGACTTGAGTTCAGCTGTGATTGAACACCTTGGACTTTTTTCCTGATTTCAGTGAACAAAAAACGGCTTAGCTAGCGATTATTAATCTGTTTCACTTCATCAATGAATAACTTCATAGCGGGATGAATAACACTTTGTTTAGCCCATATCACATCGGCATACCACTCGGAAATCGGCTGCTCATCTTCTTGATATAACACCACCTCATTCCGCTCCAATGCCTCTTTGCATACATAACTCGGCAAATGTCCCCAACCAACTCCTGCTTTAACAAGGTTAAGTAGCTGCACCGCACTGTTACACAGCATATAACGATGGCTCATTACATCGGCATCTCGCAAACCAATTTCATCCAAAAATGCCAAGCTCAATTGTAGTTTATCCATCAAGGCCTGATCGTTCATGGTATCAAGGGGTAATTGCCACTGTTTTGGCGCGATTCTATTTACCCCAAAACTAAACGCCCTTCGGATCGCTAATGTATCTATCTCTTGTAAGGTGCTGAACAACACCCCTACATCAGCCTGCTTTTGTTGCAACCAATGCGTCACCTGCATGGTGTCACCGTTGAGAACTTTTAAGTTCAAATACGGATAAGCCTGCACAATTTTGGCGATGGTGTTATCTAGCTCTACGCCCATTAAGGCATGATCAATAGCAATGGTAAGTTCATCAGGAATACCCTGTAACAGGCTATCAACTTTGGCATCAAAGTGCGCAGACTCTTTTAGCATTGCTAGCGCAAAGGTGTATAACTGCTCCCCTTTTGCGGTCGTCGCTAACGAGCGAGGTTGGCGAATAAATAGCTCCAGCCCGGTATCAATTTCTAAATTATTCACCTGCTCACGAATGGTAGAAACATGCTTACCTAATTGCCTCGCTGCTTGTGCAAAGCCTTTGCTTTCTACGGTCGCTACAAAGGCTTGTAACTGTTCCAGTGATGCTGCCATAACGTTTCCTTTGAAGGGGAATTACCTAGCCTAAGACGCTTTTAGATTAGCGAATAACGACGATAATAGCTACATCAAGCCAAATGGCTGCAGTGTTAAAGCATTAATCGACTCACTGATATGAGTTAACTTAGTTGAGGTTCAAAATGAAACATTTCAAATTAAACAAATTCGCCGTTGCAGCTATTGCTGCTGTATCAGTAATGAGCATGACTAAGGTAGCAAACGCTTGTTCACGTATGACTCTAGACACGCCACACGGTGTGACCACTGTACGCTCATTAGATTGGGGCGACCAACTAGGTAACGTAACCCAAGTTAACCCAGTCGGCATTCAAAATGTATCTGAAACTCCGAGTTACAAAAATGCGATGACTTGGACAACCAAGTACCACGCTGTTGCGCAAATGGAGTGGGATGTATTCGGTGGCGTTGCTTCTGATGGTATCAACTCTGAAGGTCTAGGTGCTTCTTTGCTGTACTTGTACGACTCACAAGAGTTCATCAAAGACTATAAAGACACTGGCGCACCAGCACTAAGCTTCCTAGATGTCATCCGTTATATCACTGAAACTTATGCAACCACTGAAGAAGCCGTTAACGCATTCAACAATAACGAATGGCAAATTGCTTGGGCTGACGGCCTACATGGTGCACAGCACGGCCTACACATCTCTATACAAGATAAGTCTGGCGATATTGCACTGCTGCAATTAAATGAAGGCGGCAAGATGGTTGTTCATCGCGGTGACGTAGCTTCAGATCTTCGTGTAATGGCTAACGCACCATTACAACAATATCACCGTGATTATGTCGCTAAAGTTGATTTAACTGACCTTGAGGCTAAAAATATCCCAACGTCAATTAGCTCTCTTGACCGTAACTTACGTGGTCTTTTCCACACCACTCATGTGAAACTTGACGATAAAACTAAGTCTTGGGCACAAACTCGCGGTAAGTTACTAAGCACTTTCAATTCAGGTAACTTGGTACTACAAGATCTAACTGACCCAGTAAACGGTGAAACATACGCATCTTGGACTCAGTTCGTTTACAACCACGTAAACGGTGACTTCTTGTTCACTAACTACGACACTCGCGCTTCAATCGGTTATAACTTCAGTGACACCACAGGTTTCACTGAAACCATGTGTGCTGATACCGTTAAGCAAGCTGAAGAAGGCCTAAGCAAGCCAGTATTCAGCGCATGTGAAAGTAATCATTTTTAACTAAATGAGCAGTAAAATCGATTTAGATAGTATTAACTTCGATACCGTGTCTTATTCAGCCAAGCCAATTTATGGCATTGAAGCAAGCTATGTGGAGGTGGCCGTTAACTAAACGCTGCTCATCTTGCATCATTTTTATTAAGCCAGCGTCTGCTGGCTTTTTTCATCATGTTCACTTTGTCATATCCAACATATTGCTTTGTTTTTCTGTGTAGGTTTAACCATAGCTTCTGTTCCACATGTCGCCTCAAACTCGGCGCAAGGCTTAAGCCAACAGTATCAGTGTTTTACTAAAAGGCTTGAGCGGTGGAGAAAGACATTATTAAGTATTTCTATAAACTGTTTAATGTAATCGCCTGATTATCAATTTCTCATACTGCTGCTAATCTTTAGCGCATTGAAGCAATATTGCTCCCAGCCTTATTTTAGGAATGTATCCATGCAAAAAACGATATTGATTACTGGCTCTACCGACGGCATTGGTTTTGAAACTGCAAAAATGTTGTTGGCTCAGGGGCATCAAGTTTTATTACATGGGCGCAATGCCACTAAATTGCAGCAAGTGGAGCGAAATTTGGCCGCTTCGGTAGAGGGGGCCAAGGTACAAGGTTACGTTGCCGATTTGTCTAACTTACCGGCTGTTAAGCAACTGGCTGAAGCGATTAGTCATGAACACCCCAAGTTGGATGTGTTAATTAATAATGCGGGTGTATTTAATGTTCCCAATGCCATGACCAAAGAGGGTTTAGACCTGCGTTTTGTGGTGAATACTTTTGCGCCATATTTGCTCACAACATTGTTGTTGCCCTTAATGAATGCGAGTGGGCGAGTGGTTAACTTATCGTCGGCGGCACAAGCCACGGTAAACCTTAATGCTTTAGCGGGGGAGGGTAAGTTGTCTGATGGTGAAGCTTATGCGCAAAGTAAGCTGGCGCTGACTATGTGGTCTCGCTTGATGGGACTGGCGCAAAAATCGCAGGGTCCAATGGTGGTATCGGTTAACCCTAAATCACTATTAGGTAGCAAAATGGTGAAAGATGCTTACGGTATCGCGGGTGGCAGTTTAAGCATTGGTGCAGACATTCTTTGCCGCGCCGCTTTAAGCGAAGAGTTTAACCATGCCCATGGCCAGTATTTTGATAATGACCTAGGCCAGTTCGCCTCACCTCATCCTGATGCCTTAAACGAGCAAAAATCTGAGGCCGTATTGGCGGCCATTGAAGCGCAAATTGCCAAGCTGGTGTAAGGCTTAGCAACTTATATCTTCGCTAGTTGTTCGATTCTTACGCTTTAAGCTAAGCTTTTAGTTTCTGTGGCCTTAATTTGAAAGGAGTTTTTATGTTAGGTGAAGATCATTCCTTAGTGAACGAGTTCCCTGAGTTTTTAGATACCATTACTGCTTTGGTAAAAAGTGACGCTGGTTTTGCTAAAGATACTAAGCATTACAATACTTTAGATAAAGAAATTAGAGTGCTTGAGCTGCAAGGTGGGCCGATTGATGATGAAGCAATGCATAAGCTAAAACATGACCGGTCAGTATTAAAAGATACGCTGTACCAACGATTGAAAAGTGCCTGAGTAGCTAACAGTGGGTCGATGGTATCTTTAATCGCCTGATAGGTGGTTATACCTAAAGTACTGTCGGCCCTTGGCCTATTTGCTGTGATAAACATTCCCACCTTGGTTTATTCTTTCCCCCCTCTTTTTTGTTGATACATGCTTTTGTCAGCGTCTGATAGCAGTTGTTTTACATTGGTTTCTTGGCCTTGATACAAGGTAAAGCCAACGCTTAAAGACGGTGAAATACGCTGTTCGTACCAAAGTAGGTCACTGGCTTCTACTGCTTGTTGAATTTTGCTGATGATCTTCTTCGCGCTGGTGTCATTGGTTATGCCACGCAGTACAACTACAAACTCATCTCCGCCAAATCGGGCAACGGTATCCGAGCCGCGAACATTTGCAATAAGTTGTGCAGATACATGCTTTAACAATTCGTCACCCGCTTCGTGGCCAATACTGTCGTTTACCCGCTTAAACCCATTTAGATCTATGTTGAGTAGGGCAAAGTTGTTGCGCACCATGCTTTTTGTAGTGAGCTCGTCCAATAAGTTGAGCACGTAACGCCGATTCGGCAGTTGGGTGAGTTCGTCTACCAAAGAGGCTTTATGAACTTGTTTATAATGCAAAAAGTGCAAAACCAGCATTAAGTAAACCAGCAGTGTGGCAATGCCGCCAATAGCGTTGGATAAATCTTTGGTTTCTTGAATGTGCTTAAGCTCATCAATATTGAATTTGGCGGCCATTAACCAACTGCCCGAGGGTAAGCGAATGATGTGCTCTACATCTGCTTGTGAGAAGGTTGACTCTTCACCATAAAAAACCTCGCCTGCTATACCGTCGATGGTGTGTTTTCTTAGTGAAATACTGGCGCCGTCAAATGTGTCTAAGCCGGTATCACTGATCATTTTTTGGTAATCCATCACTACACTCACGCCTCCCCAGTATTGTTTATTTACTGGGTAATCCGAAAAAATAGGATAGCGCGCAATTAAGCCAATTCCTCCCTGTACTAAGGGCAGGGGACCTGCGATATAAACCTGCTTCATTTGTTTGGCTTTTAATACGCTTTTTAGTTGTTCTGGCTTGGTTCTAAAATCAAGCCCAATGGCGCCTTCGTTGCCTTCAAGTGGGTAAACCATAGAGATAACATTGTTAGGAGCAATGCCTACATTTCTTACAAAGTTGGCTTTGCTGAGTAACTTTTGGGCAATGGTTTTCCAGTGATTGGTGGCTAGGTTAGGGTCTATGGTAACTACAGTGGCAAGGCTGTCGGCTAAATAGGTATCTTGAAAGATGTTGGCTTCAAACTTTGAACGAACAAGCGCTAAGTTTTTGCTGAGCACCGCCTCTACTTTTTCAGCTTCATGAGCCACAAAATATTGAGTGGCGAATTGGGTGCCCGCAATGGCTGCGCTAAAAAATAAAATAGACGATAAAATAAAGACCAAATTAGCTTTCTTTTGTAAGCCTACAAACACTGCATGTTGCTCTATGGGTTGTTTAAGATGTTTATACTTTAGCCTAAGGAAACTGCCTGTTTATAAACGGGCTTAAGTAAATAGTGAGTTTGTGATGTTTAACTCTAAGCAGATCACTTTGTTGCTCAAATTAGCAGCATAGTGAGCTAAATAGCGCAATGCAGAGCGGTGTATTGTCACTTAATCATTTCCTGCGCTGCGTTTGCTCGGTATATTAGCCAGCAAATAATCAAAAGAGTTCGTCATGGCTAAAAAGTATTACGTAGTGTGGCAGGGTCGCGAAACCGGCATATTTACCGATTGGCCTACCTGTAAACGACAAATCGATAAGTTTGCAGGCGCGAGATATAAATCCTTTCCTACACAAGCTGAAGCAGAAGCGGCGTTTGGCGGCAAAGCCCGTACTAGTGGTAGCTCAGGAGCTGCTGCGCCAGCAAGAAAACGTAGCGCCGGGCAAACGGTTAAAACTTATACCGCTGCCGAGATAGATAAACTGGCGGCAGAAGTGAAAATATTTACTGATGGCGGCTGTGAGCCTAACCCGGGTAAAGCGGGATCGGGCATTGCTTTGTATCGAAACAATAAAGTGGCTGAGCTGTGGTACGGTTTATACAACCCTATGGGTACCAATAATACTGCTGAGCTAAATGCCTTAAACCAAGCGTTAATTATGGCCAAACAAGAATTGGCCAATGGTAACCGAGTGGCTATTTTATGTGATTCTAAATATTCGATTCAGTGCGTCACCCAATGGGCGGCAGGCTGGAAGAAGAAGGGGTGGAAAAAAGCTTCTGGTGAAATTAAGAACTTAGCACTTATTCAAGAAATGTTTGAACGCCACCAAGAGCTAAAAGACAAGATTCAGGTGTTACATGTTAATGGTCACGTGGGGGTTGAAGGGAATGAGTTGGCCGACCGTATGTCAATTCATGCTATCGCCGAGAAAGACCCGCAGTTTTGTGCTTACCCTCAGCCAATTGATTTAAAAGCTATTTTAGCTTTGCGCGCGGGGTGATGTAATGGAAAACACGCAAGCAAAATCGCTCAGCGAGCAACGTTTAGTCAGTCTTTCTGATGTGGCTAACTTGGCGCATTTTCGTATTCAGCAAGATTTTAAAGATATTGACCCGGTGATTGGCATAAGCCGTAACATGCGAAAAAATGGCGTGCCAGCAGATATTATGACCATTGATTGCTTAAAATCAGGCAAGCGAATTATTGTGGTTTTGCATGACCAAGATCCCGAGCAAGTGTCTTATCAGTTCTCGTATAAAGACCAAGACCCTGCTGGTGAGTTTTCAAGTTTGGCTAACGCTGATCTGTCTGAAGCGGTTTTTTATGAATGGATAAAAACTTATTTCACTCCTGCTAATGAGTGAGTGATACATGAGAGCTTAAAGGCCAGAGCGAACAACGGTTCACTCTGGCTTTTTTATGTCTTTAATTTACCTAATCTGTTAACCGTTTCAGCACTGGTACACGAGATAGTAAGATAAAATCTAACAGCAGTACGCTAAGCAAACTGATGCCTGCTAAGGGGAACATGAGCGATACAGCAATCATTACTAGGCTGGCAGATTTCCACAATGGCAGGTTTTGTGGCAGCGGTGGCGCAGCAAGATTCAGTGCTCCTTTGGGCCTACGTAACCACCACATCACCACCCCCGATACCGCAATAAAGATAAAGGCTACACACAGTAAAGTGTTGGCAATAACATTTGCTAGTCCCATATCACCTTGGTGAAGCGCAATGCCTGCAGCCATAAATTTAGCCATTAGGCTGTAGTCTGGCCAGGCGGCTTCAGCCAGAACTTCACCGCTGTATTGGTCTATATGGGTGGTTCTATCTTGGGTGGCGTCGCTAATATCACCACTCATGGTATTGGCCGAAACGGTAAAAACACCTGTCTCAGAGCTAGGAAAGTTAACTCTGAATCGGCTAAACCCATTGGCTAAAGCAAAGTTTACCACCTGATCGATATTCAATGAGTTAGCTGCATGTAACGTATTGAGCTGCGCCTTCGAGTTGGGCATTGGGGTTTGCTCTAAGTTCCAAGCTACCTCTTTGCTTTGGCTGTGGTTCATGCTGCTGTGGTCTACTTCAGATAGCGGTACATTGTCCCACTTTTCTGCAGGAAAACTGTTCCACGGTTGTACGAATCTGCCGCCCCAAATACCGGCCCAAGATAAGCCAGACACCAAAAATAGCAGCAAAAATAAACCTGTAATAACACCGATGTTGGCATGTAAATCACGCCACAATAGCCTTTTCCCGCTATTGAAACGAATTTTTAGAAAGCCCGCTTTACTGGCTTTGTCTCTTGGCCACCAAAGATATAAACCGGTGATTAGCAATACAATGCTTAGGCTGGCAGCTATTTCAATTAGCCTGTCTCCTGTATCACCAATGAGTAAAGTGCCATGAATATCGTTAGCTAGGCTGTACCAGCTTTCATCTCGATTTATTTCGCCTAATACCTCTGCGGTATAGGGATTAACGGTGATAAATAAAGCCGCATCACTTTGGTTTGAAATGGCAAAACGGCTGGCTTTATCTGCGGTTGGTGGAGTGAGGTATTGTTTTACTGCTGCATTGGGATATTGCGCTGTTACTGCAGCCAATTGTACCGAAGGGGCCAGCGGCGTTGTTTCAGGTTCTATATTTATAATTTGCGAGTATTCAGCTTGTTCAATGGCATCGTCGTAAAGCATGACTAACCCAGTTAGCGATAGCATAATTAGAAATGGCACCACAAATAGGCCGGCGTAAAAATGCCAGCGCCAGGCCACAAAATAAAATAACTTTGGGTTTTTAGTTGTGGTTTTTAGTGGTGTTTCAGTCTGTATAGCAGGTTTGCTTAACATGACATATATCCTTTACATAGCAGCCAAATAGCCTGCTTACACCTTTGATTTGTTATAAAAAAAGGCGCAAATACACACTATTCAGATTACTTATTAGTGACTAAATTGGTTTAGAAAAAAGTATCAGTAAAGACTGTTGTGGGAGGTGAGCGTGGGCTTTGCACTAGGTAACGCGTATTACTGGTTTCCAGCCAATAGCTTGGGGTAATGGCCACTAAAGCAAGCAGTTGATACAGCGAATGGGTAAACGCCGAATGTCCAACAGTGCTGAACTGACTTAAAGAACAATGATTGCCTTTTGAGGAATGCGGTGAGTTGTCGCTGGCACCTTCTACTTGAACCAGTTTAAAGCCACCTAAAGTACAAATAGACTGCCAAACGCCAGCACTAGAGCTGTGCGCGTTAATCACTGGCATAAGGGTAATCAACAGCCAACTGCATAACCAGGCTGATAGTACCCAATGTTTAATATTTGTACGTTTTATGTTGGCTCATCCCTGAGGCGTAGCAAATTTAGTACTTGCTGAAATACCACTGTTAACTTAGTTGGTGATCTTATTTAACATTTGCTTATTTGCAAGCAGATGTCGCAATAAAATTGTCAAAAAGGTGAATAGAAGTCACTAAGGGGTAAGCAGCAAGTGTAAAGCTGCAGTGTTTGAGAAAGCCGAGCAACGTAAATGTAGGCCTATATTGCAGAGCTTTAGTTGGTAAAGCGGGTTTGCTTACACATTCAAGAAGGCTCAAATTCGGGATGTTTCGCACCAATCGAGTGCAGGGTTTATCTCAGACTGTTTTTTTGAGGGGGTTTTAGCGCCAATATCTGCTTTTTCTACTCCTTAAGTAATAGGTTTTTTAGCGCTTTTTGTTGGTTCATCTCTTGCTATGTATTCCTTATAAAACGCGGGCGAAGAGCATCGACTCGCGAATGAATACGGTGAGGAGTATACAGCGTGTCTCAACAGCAATCTCAACAATGGATTAAAACCACCTGCCCATATTGTGGCACCGGGTGTGGCGTAGAAGCGAAGGTAGCGAGTAACGGAACGGTTGAAGTGAGAGGCGACCAAGCCCACCCTGCAAACAGTGGTTTGCTTTGTTCAAAAGGCTCGGCTTTAGGCGAAACAGTGATTAAAGAAGGGCGCTTGCAAAGCGCTTACATTAAAGGTCATAAAGAGTCCCTAGATAAGGCGCTAAGTTATGTGGCCTCTCGCCTAAGCCAAACTCTTGCCGAACATGGTCCTGAATCTGTGGCCTTTTATGTATCCGGTCAATTGTTAACCGAAGACTACTATGTTGCCAATAAGCTAATTAAAGGCTTTATCGGTAGCTCAAATATCGATTCTAACTCGCGGTTATGTATGTCTTCAGCGGTGGCTGGCCACAAACGTGCTTTTGGTGAAGACATTGTTCCTGGAAGTTATGAAGACTTAGAACATGCTGAATTAGTGACCTTAGTGGGGTCTAACCTCGCTTGGTGTCATCCCATCGTTTATCAGCGTTTAAAGCGCGCTAAGCAAGCAAATCCCAACTTAAAGGTGGTGGTGATCGATCCGCGTCGTACCGACAGTTGTGACATTGCCGATTTACATCTTCCCTTAAATGGCGGCACCGATGTCGCTTTGTTTAATGGTTTGCTCGCATATTTGAGTGAGCACGGAAAACTGGACGCCGAATACATTGACCAGTTTACCGAGGGTTTTGAAAACGCAGTGGCGAGTGCCGTAGAAGATGCAGGTGATTTACCCGCGCTAGCCAAAACGTGCGGTGTTGAGCCCGAAGCTCTGCTGCGTTTTTTCCAGTTGTTTGCCGACAACCAACGCTGTGTAACCGTATTTAGCCAAGGGGTGAATCAAAGTAGCCAAGGCGTAGATAAAGTTAACGCGATTATTAACAACCACTTAGCAACCGGAAAAATAGGCAAGTTGGGTGCTAGTGCATTCTCTATTACGGGCCAGCCTAATGCCATGGGAGGGCGCGAAGTTGGAGCGCTATCTAATTTATTAGCAGGGCATTTAGATTATGTGCCAGAGCATTTGGCGGCGTTATCGCAGTTTTGGAAAACCGATACTCTTAGCCAAAAGCCAGGTCATAAAGCGATAGACCTCTTTGAAAAAGTGGGCAGTGGTGAGATTAAAGCAATATGGATAATGGGGACTAACCCAGCGGTAAGCTTGCCTGAATCGACAAAGGTGAGAGAAGCCTTACTCAACTGTCCCTTAGTCGTCGTGTCAGATTGTATTGCTGAAACAGATACCACCCGTTACGCCGATGTTCTTTTACCAGCAGCAGGTTGGGGGGAACGTGATGGCACGGTAACCAATTCTGAGCGAATGATTTCTCGCCAGCGTGCGTTTGTTAAAGCTGAGGGTGATACTAAGCCCGATTGGTATTTGCTGAGCCAAGTGGCTAAAAAAATGGGCTTTGCTCAAGCCTTTGATTTTCAAAGTTCTGCTGACATTTTTAGTGAGCATGCAGCCTTATCGGGGGTATTAGCCGATGACAGTAAACGAAAATTCAATATCAGTGGTTTGAGTGGTAAAGATCAACAGGCCTTTGATGAAATAGAGCCACAACGTTGGCCTATTACCGCTGACAAAAAAGCTGCTAACCGCAGTTTATTTAGCGACGGCCGCTTCTCGACCGCTTCTGGCAAAGCGCAACTTATTGCGGTAACTAACCAAACTACTCAGCAGCCACTGAGCCAAGCGTTCCCGCTGGTACTCAATACCGGTCGTGTGCGCGACCAATGGCATACCATGACACGCACAGGTTTGGCGCCGCAGTTAAGCAGTCACGCTTCAGAACCGTTGTTAGAGGTTCACCCACAAGATGCTGCTAACCAAGGTTTATGTGATGGTGACGTAGTGAGCCTAAGCAGCCAAGTAGGGGCGCTTAAAGTACGTTTAAGTATTAGTGAAGGGCAAAAACCTGGGCACTTATTCATGCCTATTCATTGGAACGCACAATACTCCAGTGATGGCTTAGTTAGCCAAGTGGTTGATAGCTCAGTTGACCCCATTTCTGGTCAGCCCGAGTCGAAACATACGCCCGTAAAATTAAGCTCGTGGGACTATGTCAGTGAAGCCGTATTACTAACGGCAACTCCATTAACAAAGCAGCAATGCCAAGATTTACCCGCAGACTATTGGGTAAAACAAGGCTTGGGCGATGGGTATTTATACCGTATTGCCGATACTAGCCAAGCGGTGGAGTTAGCCAGTAAATTGAAGCAGTTTTTGCTCACCAATAGCAAGCTGCAAAGCCTCGATTTTGCTGATACCGAGCAACAATGTTACCGTTCAGCCTTAGTGATTGAAGGTGAGCTGTTCTCAAGTTTTAGTGTTACTGCCAAAGGCCAGCTAAATGCGAGTTCTTGGTTAGAATCATTACTACAACAACCTATGTCGGACAATATTCGCCGAGGCGTATTAGCGGGCACTAGCCCAGCTCCTGATTTGGGTAAAATAGTTTGTTCTTGTCATCAAGTGCGTGAGCAAACTATTGCCGATGTTATTACCGAACATGCTTGCGAGAGCGCCGACCAGGTGGGTAGCCATTGCAAGGCGGGTACTAATTGTGGATCATGTGTACCAGAAATCAAACGTATGATAAAAACAGTTACCGTGGAGTAGCGACTAAGCTATTCATAAATAAGCGTAAATTGTCGCTACGGTTTGCGCTTATTTTTTACGATAGCTTTTTCTCAACACTTCAAGGATGAGGGTATTGGACAATATTAGTCACAAGGTTGTGAGTATCAAATCGGCGATAAAAGCCGAAGATCGTCCGCTGTTAAATCCGCACCATTACTATCCGCATTTTCAGCCGATTGTATTTTTGCCTACCGGTAAAATTGCCGGCTACGAAGCGCTAGCCAGAACGCATAACAAAAATGGCAAGGTAGTGAGTGCCGGTGAGATTTTTGTTAACAGCCAATATTCCTTGAGTAATCGCCGAGACCTAGACCGCTCCATTCGAAAAAATGCCTTAGAGCAATTTGCTAACTCGGTGCAGGACGGTTTCCTCACCATTAACATTGTGCCCGACTGGGTCGATATGCTGAGCAGTAAACTGTGCACCCCCACCATTTCAATGATAGATGAAATAGGTATTGACCCAGCTCGCGTAGTGATCGAAATTACTGAAGCTAGCGGTAACGTGGATAATTTAAAGCGAGTAGTGAAGGCTTATCATCAAGCGGGCTTGAAAGTGGCCATTGATGACTTTGGTGCCGGCGCGTCACAGTTAGACCGTATTATTGCTTTAGAACCAGACATTATTAAATTAGACATGCGTTTGTTTAAAAATGCCACTCGAGGAGGCTTGCCTGCCGACGTGGTATTGTCGGTTTCTGATTTGGCGCAGCGCGCTGGATGTGAGCTAATTTGTGAAGGCGTAGAAACTGAGCAAGAGTTTCACTTTGGCGTAGAATGTGGCGCTAAATACATGCAAGGTTGGTTGTTCCACAAAGCTGATCTTAATTTTCTAGCCCCGGATCTTAGCCAAGACAAAGTAAAAGACTTACTCGCGAGTTATTTAGACCGAAAGAGTCTGAAAACGCTGGAAACCGTTAGGCACAATGCCGAAGTAAAAACCAGTGTGCTAGCCTTGAAGCACTCCCTACAACAATTGCAATCTACGGTGAGCTTAGCTGCACAATTGATGCAAGCAGGCATCCTTAGATACTTTCTTTGTAAAACCGACGGTACCCAAATTTCGCCTAACTTCGATGTCAATCAGCAAGGCATTACTGAAGATGAGCAATTTGTGGGTTTTAATTGGAGCTTTAGGCCTTACTTTCATGCTTTGGTGGCGTTGGATGCGGTAAAACCTCAGCAGTTAATATTGTCGAAAATTTACCGAGATTCAAGCAGCCATATAATGTGTAAAACCTTTAGCACTTACTTAAGTAATGACGTGGTGCTGTTGGTGGACTGCAAGGTAGAAGACGACACTTTATTTGTTGAATAAACAGCACTAGCAAACTTAACGGTTTGCTAGTGCTGAATAATTTATTTTAGCATTTCACAAGCAACGAGTATTACCCCGCCCTTAGATACAGTGAAACGGCGGCGGTCTTCTTCTTCGTTATAACCAATCACCGTGCCGTCTGGCACTTCGCAGTCTTCAGCAATAATTGCTTTGCGAATTTTACAGTTTTTACCAATGCTACAACCATTGAGTGCGATCACTTGGTCAAGTTCGGTATGCTCTTCCACTCGCACGTCTAGCGAGAGCAACGAACGATTTACCTTAGCTCCAGAAACAATGGTACCCGCCGATAGTAGCGAATCTGTAGCGTAACCGCGGCGGTCGTCTTCGTTAAATACAAACTTTGCACCCGGACGCTGTTTTTGATCGGTGATGATTGGCCAGTCGCGGTCGTATAAATCAAGCTCTGGATCAGGGTCGACTAAATCCATATTTGCAGCAAAGTATTCGTCGATATCACCTACATCACGCCAGTAAGCGGTGCGGCCTGGGTGGCCTTTATCTGCAAATACATAACCATAAACTTTACGGTTCTTAATCATGTTTGGAATAACGTTGTGACCAAAATCATGAGAGTAACCAGGGGTTAGCAAGCCCTGACGCAGTTCATCGTCTAATACGTCCATGTTGAAGATATAAACGCCCATAGACACTAGCGCCAGCTCAGGATTGTGAGGGTCTGATTTGGGATTTTCAGGCTTTTCCTCAAAATCAACAATTTGTCCTTCGCTATCTAAACCCATTACGCCAAATGAAGAAGCTTGAGAAAGTGGTTTGCGAATACAGGCTACCGTTACATCTGCGCCGTTTTCAGCATGAAAGTTAATCATGCGTGAGTAGTCCATTTTGTAGATATGGTCGCCACCTAGAATCAATACTCGGTCATAATGCTCATGGTCAATAATATCGAGGTTTTGATATACCGCATCGGCAGTGCCGCGATACCAGTTTTCGCCAGTACGCTGCTGAGCAGGAATAATGGATACACGCTCATTAAGTGCAGGATTGAGAATTTGCCAACCAGATTGAAGATGCATGATCAAGTCGTGAGCCATATATTGAGTGAGTACTCCAATATTTCGTACTCCCGAGTTGATGCAGTTAGATAAGGTGAAATCAATAATGCGGTACTTGCCGCCAAAAGATACAGCTGGCTTGGCAACTTTGTTGGTGAGTTCTTTTAAACGAGTGCCTTTACCTCCAGCAAGAACTAAAGCAACAGAACGTCGAACTAAGCGGTTACTAGAAGTATGGGAATAGCGGTTTTCGGACATATCGAAAATTTCCTCATGGGCGTGATTGAATGACTATGATAGCGTTTTCATGCTGAATGTAACTGTCATTTATGACAGTTTTGACCCTTTTCTTTTATTAGTTAACTAAATTAAAGATGATATTTCTATAAAGTGATCTGATACATGTCTTTAAGCCTTAATAACACAGACGGTGTTGCTAGTTTAAGCTTGTGTGATTAATAAACTGTTAATTTTTTGTTATGCGCAATAAGGCTGAAAATTAGCAAGTAAACTGTAAAAAATAAGCGCTTTTTTTTAATTGTAATACCAAAGCGATATTTTCACTGGTTTAGCCAGTTTGGCTATTGCTATCGCTCACTCGGAGTCTTTAACTCGCTGATCATTGAGTCGCTTTAAACCAAGATTAAACTGGTCGCGTAACGCTGCTTGATGAAAACCTAATAAGCGAGGGGAGGGTTCAAAAATAGTATGAAAGCTAACCTTTTTAACGGGCTTTTTTTGCTTTAATCGTTGCTTGTTTAAGTAAGAGAATATGCGTTTATCTATAATGATTACATCAACTTGACCGCGATATAAACGTTCTAGTTGAGCATGTTGATTAGCTACTTCTGTATAGGACTTAGCGTGGGAAACAGCGTTAGCATATTGTTCGCCTAAGTACTTTTTCGCATTTTGAAAAGCCAGTAGTTTGTACTTAGCAAGCTGACTAATCTGTTGTAAATCTACATCTTGCTTACTCAGGCTAATTGCTACGTTGTGATAAAAGATCACGGGGTCGGAGAGAAAACTATGTTGAACAGTATTGGGGGCATTAACAATGGCATCAACCGCTTGTTGTTTAAGCATCTTTTCGGCGCGAATATTTGAGGTGAAAATAACCTGATCGACCTGATGTCCGGCTAACTCAAAAGCCTGTTTGATGATGTCTAGTTGAATGCCTGATTGGCTATTTTTAATAATGTAAGGTGGGATCGACTTGCTAGTGGCGAGAGTAATCGTTTTAGCTTGTAAAGTGCCACTCAGTAGGCCGCTGCTGAGAATGAACGCTAAGGTGAGAATGATATTGAGTGGCAACATAGCAAATCCAAAAAACGATCCCTTCTCAAGTATGGCAGAAAGGATGGTTTTTTCATTTGACTCTGTGCGTCGCAGAACCTCTTAAGCTAAAGCGGGTGACTCTTGTTTTTTAGTCGACAGCAGCTGCTTCCAGTGAATCACGCGCAAAGGCAGCTCTGGCGATGCCTCGGTATAGTCAACCAAGCCGAGTAATTCACTCATTGGCACTGGCTTTTTACCTTTTAAAAATACTCCGCGCACCAGTATGCTGGCATATAAGGTTCTATTGGCAATAAAGCGATGTTCAAAATACCAATATTTCTCATCCCAACCTAATAATTTGCTATGAAGTTCAATTTTGCTCATGGGTTTAATTGGGCGAATATAGGTGACCGATTGCGCGTTGACCACGCCTAGCCAACGTTTTTGTAGGGCGACTGATCCCAATTTGGTTTTGAGCATCATGTCGATGCGACCTAAGTCCCCAAAGCTAAAGTAGCGAGAGTTAGTGAGGTGCATATTTGCATCACAGTCTAAGGGCAATGCACGTAGCGAAATAACAAAGTCGTCGGTAGGATTTTGATGGGTTTTGCTGCCAAGCCAATGGCGGATAAACATGCTTAACAAGCGAAAATAGTGATTCATTGGATACTTAGTTTACTTTTTACAAATTTTTAACACACGAGGTCGGATGAGTAAAGGGGAGAAAGAAAAGTCTTCCAAGCTGATGCTCGGAAGACTTAAGTCTATTTAGCTAGTTATAGTGTTATTCTATAACGATACGCTTATGGGTTAAGCCTTGGTGGCAGTCTACGCAGGTTTCTCCACGTGCCGCAATTTGCTGGTGATTTAAGCGAGCACGTTGTGGCTGAGTAGATAGATCAAAATTATCCCCTTGGTGGCAATGTCTGCAGTTGGCTGAGTCATTAGCTTGAAAATCTCGCCATACCGTCTCAGCAAGTGCCGGTCTATGCTCCTCAAAGTTTTCCTTGGTAATGGTGCCTACCATCATGTGGTAAATGTCGGCGGTGGCGGCAATTTTAACTTTGAGCATCTCAAAATAAGGGTGGGGTACATGGCAATCTGCACAAGTAGCGGCGATATTGCTACCGTCTCCATAGTGACTTGATGCTTTGTACTCCTGCACTATCGTATCCATTTTTAAATGGCAGCTAAAACAAAACTCATTAGTGCTAGATAATACTAAGCTGCCTTGCACTGAAGCCAAGCCCAGTACCAACACAAATACACCAATGGGTATGCCTATAATGAGTGGTTTTTTGAGCCAAGCCCAAAGCCGTTGCCACCGAGTTGCCTGCTGTTTATTTGTCATATCAGCATCCTCTTTAATAAGGCGGGAGCATTGCTGCTCCCCCTAGTGGCTATTTGCTTTCACTCAAGTAGCGAGCTTTAAAGGATGCTTGCGCTTCTTTACGCGCTTTTTTCACCTCTTCGGGCTCATTGCCGCTAAACCAAGCGTGCTCTGGTCGGTCGAGAATTTCTGCCAGTATTGCACGGGCTTTTTCTGCACCTTCGCTATTGCCTGCGTGCTCTGCTTTTTCTACTGTTTCTAGGAACTGAGGAACCAGTTCAATATAGAAACGCTCTGCGACTTCAAACATACCGTGCCATTGAACGTAGTCGGGTGCTTGCATCGCTGCGCCGTGGCGAGCGCGGCGACCTTCGTGGTGCCATAGGTAGAACCACGTCCACTCTATCTCTTCATCAAAGGCTGTTTCGGTAAGCATTTTCTCGCTCTTCAGTATGTCCATCAACTCTTTACCGGGGCGAGCGAACTTGTCGTTATATAAGTTAACTAATGAGTCGAACTGCTGGTAGAAATTATCAACCATCGACTTGGTATGGCAAGATTCACATACATTCATCATGTCGCCACGACGAGCTTCCCAAGATTTAACTTCCTTGCCTTGAGCTTTCGCTTTGGCGTCAATCTTCTCAGAAATGGCTGGGCGTAGTGTCCAAGATATTCTATCTCCTACATCGTGAGTTACTGGAAGCTCACGGGTTGCCGACATATGACAAGTGGCGCAGGTTGGCGCTGCATCGTAGTCTTCACCCACTATCCATTTGGCTGAATCTAAGTTCATTCGATTTACATTGGCGTAGAAGTTAATACCGTGTTTCGATTCTTCATAGATTTCTTTTTGTGGATGATCTGGGCCTAAGTGACATTTACCACAGGCTTCTGGTCGGCGAGCTTGCTCCATGGAAAATTCGTGGCGTTGGTGACATGCCGTACAAGCCCCTAAAGAGCCATCTGGGTTAATTCGACCAATCCCTGTATTTGGCCAAGTAGTAGGGTCTAAGTCGCCGTTTTCTAATACTTTTACTTCTGAACCATGACACTGCCAGCAGCCATTTACTGCAGCAGGTGATTGGCCGTTAAAGGTGAGTGCGCCTTCTACCACTTCTGCGAGGAAGTTATCTAAAGAGCCGATAATTTGAGCTGCCTTAGCGTGATGACTTTTGGCAAATTCATCCACTTCTTGATTGTGGCAAGTGGAGCAATCTTTAGGTGAGACAATAATAGCAATGGTTTGGCCTTCGTGGGTAATGGCGTCTTTATCTTCAGGGCTCGCTTGGTGGCATTCATAACAGCCAACATTAGCACCATAGTGTTTAGAGCGCCCCCACTGGGCGTAAATGGAAGGATTTTTCTCTTTATGACAAGCGGCACATTCGGCGCTTTCCGTACTGAGTTGTTTAAATGGTTTAAGCACTAAGGCTTTAGGTTCTGCGCTAGTGGCAAATGACATTACCAAGCACAAGGCTGCTGCCAAAGTAAGAATGGCAGTGATAAAACTAGAACTACGGGGATGGTTGTCCATATTGGTACCCTCTGTGGCTTCCTGCTAGAAGTTCTTTCTGTTTGCTTTTTAAGCAAATTAACCTTAGTAGATATATGGATAAAGGAGGGCGATCTAAATCAATTTAATGTGAATTATTTGTAAACTGTTGCGGACGGTTTTTAACTAAATCATTAAGTCCTTGATTAACAGAACTAAAAGCAATGTTGTTAAAAGGCAGCTTTTTAAGAGGGTACCATTGCAAACTGGCCACATCGTCTTTGGCGTGTAGATTAGGTTTGTGGCTTAACTGGCAAATAAAGAAAGCATCGCAGGTATGATACAGCACCTCGTTATAGCGATATTGATTGGCATAAGAACCAAAGTACTGCAGTTGTTGGCTTGTAATGAGTAAACCTAGCTCTTCTTCTAGCTCTCTTTGTAGGCCTTGTTCTAGGCTTTCATGGTATTCAACAAAACCGCCCGGTAAATCCCAACATCCCTTTTTAGGATTAATCGCCCGTTCTACCAGTAATAGCTCTTGCTCAACAATGATCAGTGCTCCCGCGGTGGAAGCCATATTATGAAAATAGCTAAATTGACACTGCTGACAAGCCCACTGTTTAGCATCTCGCTGTTTTAAGCTAGTTTGGCCACACTGAGGGCAAAAACGAGGAGTAGGCAGGTGAATACTCACTTTCTAAGACAATTTGATTGATAGTAGCGAGCTTTATTAGCGATGAAAAGCCCTGTCTATTTGATAAGTTTTATCTGGTGAATTTTACGTTTAAAACAGTGAGAAGGTTTATGAGATGAAGGTTTTTACCGTTTAACTTTCTGATTTTTGTTTGGTTTTCCATTGATTGTATTGAAGTTTTTGACGGACAGTAAAACTGGTGCTAGGTCATTTTCTAGCCGTGAACTCTGGCATATACTGCCTTTAGCTTATTTTCATTATTGCCACTGGCATTCACCTACAAGGATAGTCAATGAAACCGCAGTTAAAACCCAATTGCCCAAATTTTTCATCTGGGCCTTGTGCTAAACGACCCGGCTACCAGCTCGAACAATTAAACATCGATGCCTTGGGGCGTTCACACCGCAGTAAGATTGGTAAGGCACAATTGGCTCAAGCCATTGAGTTAACTCATCAATTATTAGACCTTCCAGAAGGTTACCGTGTAGGCATCGTACCCGGTTCTGATACTGGCGCAATGGAAATGGTGATGTGGTCACTGTTGGGCGAGAAAGCGGTAGATTTGTTTTCCTGGGAGTCGTTTGGCAAAGGTTGGTTTACCGACGTGACCAAGCAACTTAAATTGGAGCAGGTTAATCACTACAGCAGTGACTATGGCCAGTTACCAGATATGAACCAAGCGAATCCTGACAACGATTGCATTTTTACATGGAATGGCACCACCTCGGGTGTGGCTGTGCCTAATGGCGATTGGATCAGTTCGCAGCGCAGTGGCTTGACCATTTGTGATGCTACTTCAGCGGTATTTGCTATGCCATTGCCTTGGGAAAAGTTAGATGTAGTAACTTATAGCTGGCAAAAAGCCTTAGGCGGAGAGGGGGCTCACGGAGTGATTATTCTCAGCCCTAGGGCGGTTGAGCGTTTAGAAAGTTATCAACCTAATTGGCCAATGCCAAAAGTATTTCGATTAACCCAGGGAGGGAAACTCATTGAAGGTATATTCAAAGGCGAAACGATTAACACGCCGTCGATGTTATGTGTGGCGGACTATGTCGATGCCCTCCAGTGGGTGGAATCGCTCGGCGGAGTCAGCGCCAGCATCAAAAAATCCCAACAAAACCTCGAAGTCATAAAGCAGTTTGTAGCCGAAAACGACTGGATTAGCTTTTTAGCTCAACAACCCGAAATCTTATCTAATACCAGTGTATGTCTAACCTTGGAGGCGAGTAGCGATCAAGTGAAAAGCATTATTGCTTTACTCGACCAAGAGCAGGTGGCGTTTGATATAGGGGCATATCGCGATGCGCCAGCGGGCTTGCGTATTTGGTGTGGCGCTACGGTAGAGCAAGAAGATTTAAGTCGCTTTATGCCATGGCTAGCGTGGGCTTATCGGCAGGTGTGCTTATAAGCGTAATGTAAAAAATTAATACATTTTCGTGCTGCAGTTTGTCACGGAAAACACAAGATTTGTTGTTTAGGGAGAAACTGTATGCCGAATATTCGGACCATTAATAATATTCACCAACAAGGGTTGGCGTGTTTTACTGAGCGTTACCAAGTGGCCGAGGGCCAAGCTGCGCCAGACGCTATTATGCTGCGCAGCGCTAATTTACATGACTATGACTTTCCAACAGAAGTTAAAGCCTTAGCGCGTTGCGGAGCGGGCGTTAACAATATTCCCATTCAGCGTTGCTCCGAACAGGGCATCGTTGTTTTTAATACCCCTGGTGCTAATGCTAACGCTGTTAAAGAATTGGTGTTGGGTGGCATGTTATTAAGTGCTAGAAATATTGCATCGGGCCTTAGTTTTATCAATAGCCTTGATAGCGAATTAGATGCCAGTGCCTTGCAACTGACTGTTGAAGGTGAAAAGAAGCGTTTTGTGGGCTCTGAGCTAACCGGGAAAACCCTCGGTGTCATTGGCCTAGGGGCTATTGGCGCTGAAGTTGCACATGCTGCTTTAGCTTTAGGGATGAAGGTCGTTGGCTTTGATCCGGCACTTAGTGTTCAAGCTGCTTGGCGTTTGTCATCAGATGTTGAGTGTGCTGATGAATTAAAAGATTTATTAGCGCTGAGCGATTACGTCACCATTCATGTACCTGCAAACAAAAATACCACAGGGCTAATTAATAGTGATAACTTAGCGTCGCTAAAGCGTGGCGCAGTGTTACTTAATTTTGCTCGCGGTAGCATTGTGGATGAAGACGCCTTATTAACCGCTTTGTCGCAACAGCAGTTAGCGCAGTATGTAACGGACTTCCCAAGCCTTGCTTTGTTGAATCATCCGCAAGTACTTATGCTGCCGCACTTAGGTGCTAGTACCAACGAAGCAGAACAAAACTGCGCGGTGATGGCGGCTAGGCAGCTTATTGATTTCCTAGAGAATGGCAACATTCATAACTCTGTAAACTTTCCTAATATTAAGCTCAGCCGCACTGAGGGCTTCCGTATCGCTTTTGCTAACGATAATGTACCCAAAGTACTCAGCAATGTATTAGCTTTGCTCTCAGACATGGATATTAACGTTATCGATATGTTGAACAAGAGCCGCAACGATATTGCTTATACCTTGATGGATATTGCCACGCCTGCTACCCAAAGCTTATTAGACGCCATTGCCGGCGTAGAACATGTATTCCATGTGAATGCGATTGGAGAGCACGCTTAAGGCTTGTGCTGTTGTTTACGAATTTCCCGGTTTTGCAGCTTCGATAGTGTAAAACTGGGAAACCTTAAGTCCAGCTCAATGGCTAGAATGCGCAACAAAAAGGCTGCTCCACTCGATAGCAATATATTGGTTAACTCTGGTGCTTCAAAATACCCCAGCACAACATAACTAACACTGCCTAACAGGCAGGCTGTTACATAAATTTCCGGTTCAAATATCACTAGCTTGGTCTGTAGCATTAAGTCTCGAATGGCCGAGCCTAGGGTTGAACTAATCACTCCCATCAATATGGCTACCAAAGGCGCAACCTCATAACTTAAGGCTTTGCTGGTGCCTAACACCGCGAACAATGCAATGCCAGCACCGTCCATCCACAGCAAGATGCGGTCAATTTTGATTACCCAGTGGGCAAAGAAATAAGTCATTACCGAGGCAACAATGCACACAGTTAGGTAGCTTGGATCGGCTATCCAGAAAATGTGGTCTGCACGCAGCAGTAAATCACGAATCGTGCCGCCACCAATGCCGGTGACGATACCAACAAATACAAAGGCTAAAATATCTAGCTCGCGCTTGGCAGCAGCTAAAGCGCCTGTTAAAGCAAATACAAAAACAGCAATTAAGCCAAATTGATACAGCGTGGAGTGAAAATCTAAAGTCATTGTTAAGTCGTGAGCTAGCTAAAAACCGCTAAAGTATAGTGGGCTAACGCTAATCAGGCTTTGATTTTTAACAATTGAAGCCTAGCTGTTTTGAGCGTAATTAGATTAGAGCTGATGACTCTCTAGGTTCAGCTATTCTCTTAAATCATGCCCATTAAGGCGGCTTTTACTGTTGCAGCAGTTTTATTTACTACATCGAGCTTTCGCATAGCCTGACTAATATGAAAATTAACAGTGCGAGCCGTGATATTAAGAATAGTGGCAATTTCTTCAGCGGTTTTACCGTCGGCAGTCCATTTCAGCATTTCCAACTCGCGCATGCTTAAATCAGGCATGTCTATTTTCTCAGTGGTAATTCGTGAAGAAAGACCATGGTGGGCAACCTGAGTTAACCATAATAATTGATAGCGGTAACGTTCTAGTTCTGCGGGGGTAAGCATGTCTGCGGAGCGAGCTAATGTGAGCATTCCAACGGTTCCGTTGGCTTGGCGAGAGGACTGAGCCCAACCATACTCCAATCCAAAAGCGCGAGCATCTTCCATTAATTCAGGCGCTTGAGAAAAAACTTGGTCGCTCCATACAATCGGCAACTGTGAGCTCATTCCATGATGAACCGTAGGATCTACCGTTAAATAATTTTTGGCCTGGTAGGTCTGCTGCCAGATGGTGGGGTAGTTATTGAGCATTTCTGTGCGAGGGGCAGATAGGGGATAAGGAACTCGCAAGCCGTACGCACAAAAATCAAAACCTAAAGCATTGGTAATTTTTGATAACTCTTTAAAAAAGGCATCGCTAGAACCTTGAGTCTCTAACAAGCAGAATTGTTCTTCTAACCAAGCTTCCATGAGCGGGCTATCATCTCCTAGTTATGCATATATTGAGCATAATCATTTTGTTGTAGAGTAACCAGTATAGCGCAACTGTTAATGTTGACAATTGAAGCCTTGCCGTCAGAATGCTTTGATGAGGGAGAGTTCAAACAAATAAACAAAAAATATTATGAAAACACAGGCAAGTGTACAGAATGTAATCGATTCTGAGAGATATCAGGTAGTTCCTTCTGGCGATGGATTAGTCAGAATTACGATCGAACAACTCAGCGTACTAAATTTTAGCCATATCATCTCTGGCTTAGATAACATTAGCGCTGATGATTTTAATAGTGAACATGCAAAATTTACCGGCTATACCGAATGGTTATTCGAAAGCGTTAGCGCTATTACCATAGGTTGGGACTGGCATTGGGTGTGGAAGAATGGCGCAATGAAATGCTGCTTAAAAGATCTTCCGCGCAGTAATTTGCAGCTTCAAGAAAGCGGCTTTGACGTTAGCCCAAGGCGTAATGATCAATTATTAAAGCAGGCAATTGAACAGTTTTCATGGCAGGCAACAACTGCAGCAGCGATAAGAAATCGCTACCGCGAGTCACCTATGAACAACTATTAAGTGATATCGATGTAGCAGGCAAATAGCGCGTAACCGTTTATTATTTTTGGTGGTCCTGCTCGGTGATAGCGAAATCCTGCATTGCGCAGCATTCGCTCAATACCTAAAGGCGAAACTGATATTAAGCGTTTTGCTCCGTGTTTCTTAGCGCATTCAATTGATGCGGTTAGTAACGCTAAAGCGTCGCTCGACATGAGTTGAGTGGGTGCTTGGCTGTGGTTGTCAAAATCGACAGCCGCAAAGCGAGACAGCTCCCATGTGTCATTATCTTTGGGGCATGCAAGGCCATTAAGCAATTCTGGAAACACTTCCTCAAGCAAGTAAGGTTGAGTGGTGGGTAATAGTCTTGCACAGCCACTAATATGCTGTTGGTCGTTTTGAGCGATGACATATACCGTGTCTTCACGGTCAAATTGATCTTGTTCTATGCCTTCTGGGGTATCAAGTTCCCAGCCGAGCATTTCTACAAATACTTGATGACGGTAGTGATTTAGGTGTTGGAATGTTGAGGGTGTAAGTTGTTCTGCAACGCCGTTAACAAAGTCCATTAGCATCTCTCCCTTGGTGATGATGCTATGAGTACAATCCAGCTTGCTCACATTTTAAACTGTCAAACCTAACAGCTAGCTAAGCGCTTTAAATTCAGCTATGGCTTTGTTTTTGTTGAATTTATCAATTGAAGCGACCTCGTTTTATTTCTCATTCCGTTAAAAAATTAAACTTATTGGAATTCAATTAGCTAGCGTAGCACCTCACCATTTTGGTGAAGTGCAGTTCTACATTCTTCGATTAAAATATTAGGGAATTGACGGTAATCAGGGTAGGGAGTGAGATAAATATTGGGCGGTAAAAAAAGCCATGTTTTTTGACTTAATTCACCTTTGTTAGCGTTCAAATGATCAAACCTACACCAGTTATTTTTGCCTGCAATGATGTGTGTTGTTGCTTCTTTAACCAAACTAGCATCAAAGTGAATCTGGTTTTCGCTCAATAACTTAGTGTGTAAATGGTTTCGCCAATCTTCATTTGGCGCCGTTAATTTTGCGTAAATGGTGAGTATTTTTCGCCAATTATTATTATTGTTTTGCAAAATCTCTTGGCTTAGTTGAGCTGGCGCTAATTGTTGATAGTTAAGCGGCAGCTGAGGGGGCTGACAATTCAAATATAAAACGGCCTTGGGGCGTTCACTGCCTATCATCACCTAAATTCCTTTTTAGTGTTTAGCTTTTAGCATATTTGTCTCTAGCTTTACGCTGATTCCCTGTCATACAACTGCCATAAAATTGTTGCTTCTTTGTCACGTTCTACTTCTAGCCTAACGGCGAATAGAGGGAGAGAGCAATGATTTCAGCGCAGCAGGTACTTAACCAACATTACCCCAGTTTGTCACAGCATCCGCGACGTTATTCACTTGCCAAGTGGTTTTTTTCAAAAGTGTTATTTGAAGATGAGTTTCAATCATTTGGGGAAAAACATCCACACCTCAAAGGGGTTGCTTTTATCGACCAGGTGTTTACCGAGCTCAATATAAGCTATCGAGTAAGCCAAAATGAGCGTGAGCGGATCCCAAGTGAAGGGCGCGTAGTGATAGTGGCTAATCACCCTATTGGTTCCATTGATGGCCTCGCATTGCTGCACCTAGTTAGCCAAGTGCGTAAAGATGTAAAAATTGTTGCTAATGAAATCCTTTCCGAAATTAAACCCTTAGATGACTTATTACTGCCAGTAGATAATATGCGTCGCAATAGCCAACGTAAGCAGCTTAATGCGATTAAAGACTTATTAGATGAAGAAGGCGCGGTAATAATTTTCCCGGCTGGTGAAGTGTCTCGTTTAAAGGGAGTTAAGGTTCAAGACGGCAAATGGACCAAAGGTTTTGTCAGCATCGCTAAAAAAACCAATACGCCTTTACTGCCCATTTGTGTAAAGGCTAAAAATAGTCACCTGTTTTATTTAAGTTCTTTTATCTATCGTCCTTTGTCGACTCTGTTGTTGGTGAAAGAACTATTTTTTCACCGCAACAAAGTGTTCTCAATGGTGGTTGGCGAGCAAATACCGGTTAAAAGCTTTGGCTTAAGTGGCCTCGATCGTTCCACTCAGGCGCAGTTAATCAAAAAGCATTTGTATCGCATTGGTAATAACAAAAAAGGTCTGTTTCAAACTGAAGCCGCTATTGCTCATCCTGAGCAACGCTTAGCGTTAAAGAAAGCCATAAAGCAGCTAGAGAAGATAGGCGAAACGCCAGACGGGAAACAAATTTGTATTTGTTATGGCAATTCCCAACCGTTGATTTTGTCAGAACTAGGGCGCTTGCGTGAATTAGCTTTTAGAGCGGTTGGCGAAGGAACCGGGCGACGTACTGACACCGACAAATATGATGCTAATTATCTGCATCTCATATTGTGGGATGCTGAACAACTAGAGATCGCCGGTGCTTATCGCTTTGCAGATACCAAGCGTTTAATTGAAGAACAAGGCATTAATGCTCTTTATAGCCATTCCTTGTTTGAATATGATGTAGATGCTAGTCACTTTCTTGAATCAGGAATAGAACTAGGCCGCAGCTTTGTTCAACCTAAGTATTGGGGAAAGCGCAGTTTAGACTATTTGTGGCTAGGTATTGGTGCGTTTCTCGCACGGAATCCGCAGTACCGTTATCTATTTGGCCCGGTGAGTATTAGCGCGGCGATGCCAGAAGCAGGACGAGATTTACTGATTCATTTTTATCAGACCTACTTCCCCGCAACTAACAATTACGCGCGGTCTCGCCAGCCTTACCAATTGGCTAAGCAAATCAAAAATAGCATCAATATGTCGTTTAGTGGTGACGACTACAAAGCAGATTTTGCCCAGCTTAAAAGCGCGTTAGCCAGTATGGGCACAGCCGTACCTACCTTGTATAAGCAATATACTGAACTATGCCAACGTGGTGGTGTTCAGTTTATTGATTTTAACGTAGATCCCGATTTCAATCAGTGTATTGATGGCTTGGTATTGGTGGACTTACACCAACTTAAAGACAAGAAAAAAGCCCGTTATATTGATGCCCACTTAGAAGACGCCTAGAAAGAAGGCGGCATTAAGCCGCCTTTTAGAATCAACCATAGTGAGCGTTACTTACGGCGAAGCATCACCAAAATCGCTACCGCGGCCAAGAACATTGGGTACCAAGCCGCACTTACCACCACTATTGGGCTTAACGAGAATAACGAACCTATTAACAGTGCTTGCGCGCCATAGGGAATTAAACCTTGAATGACACAAGCAAAAATATCCATTAGGCTGGCGCTTCGCGCCGCTTCAATCTCGTTTTCTTTGGCTAATTGTTTAGTCAAATCGCCGGCCACTAAAATGGCTACGGTGTTGTTAGCTACTGCTAAGTTGGTGAGCGCAGTAATTAAAGCAATGCCGTTTTGTGCGGCAAAAGAACGCGACTTAGCTTTGTTTACTCGGTTCCCAACCCATTGTTGAATGAAGCGTAAGCCACCCTGTTCGCGCATTAGCGCACTTAAACCGCCAATGAACAATGACAGTAGAAAGATTTCCTGCATGCCACTAAAGCCCGTATAAATGTCTTTACCAAAGGTTAATAGTGGGTAATCACCCGACAGCATGGCTGTACCGCCAGCTAGCACAATACCACTGAACAAGACCACAAATACGTTCACCCCAAAAACTGCCATTAGCAAGATCACGAGATAAGGCAAAGCACTTAAAGGGTTGTTTATTGGCAGGCTTTCTAATTGTGCACTGTCATTTAACACAAACAATAGAACGATGGTGAGCAAGGCTGCAGGTAAAGCTATCCCTAGGTTTTGCCTAAATTTATCCTTCATCGCACAACCTTGGGTGCGAGTGGCAGCAATAGTGGTGTCAGAGATAATCGATAAATTGTCACCAAACATAGCGCCGCCTAATACGGCACCGGCCATGTAAACTGGGTCAATTTCAGCGGTTTGGGCAATGCCCAAGGCAATAGGGGCAACTGCTGCTATGGTGCCCATAGAGGTGCCCATGGCGGTGGCAATAAGCCCAGCTACAACGAATATACCAGGTAGTAAAAACCAACTAGGTACGCCATTTAAGGCAAGGTTTACCACTGCTTCTGCGCCACCACTGGCTTTTGCTACCGCACTGAATGCGCCAGCTAATAAGTAAATCAAACACATGGTGATTATATTGTGGTTAGACATGCCCCCTACAAACTGTTCTATGGCTTGGTTGATATTGTGCTTGCTAAGTATTATCGCCAATACAATGGCTGGAATAATCGCAATAGACGCGGGCAGTTGATAAAAAGCAAACTCAACCCCCTGCCAATGCAAATAGCTGCCTACACCAATAAATAGGCATAAGAACAACATAATTGGCAGTAATGCGCGCGCTGAAGCAGGGGCTTCTTGGGAATTTGAAGGTAACATTAGAACAACACTCTGAAATAGTAAGAGCGTTTAGTGTAATGAATTACAGAGCTCTGTCAATCTAGATGGCTAAACGTCTTTACCTCTTTTTGAAAGAGCTAAAGACGTTTAGTTTGTTTAGCCGCTAGCTAGGCTTTGTTGCATTACCGTGGCTAAACGAATGACCGCTTGTTCTAAGTCCTTACTGTCTAAAGCAGTAAAGTTCAAGCGAATAGCTTGGTCGTTTACTGTTGAACGAGCAGGCCAAAACTCATCACCAGGAACTATAGCCACCTTAGCTTTTAGAGCCGCCGTTGCAATGTGTTGGGCTTGGTGTTGCTTTAAACGACACCAAACAAACATGCCTCCTTGCGGTACTGCAAAATCTACATAGTCGCTTAAGTGTTTTTGTAAGGCGCTTACTAGCGCATCGCGACGGCTGCAGTAATGGGATTTAAGTTGTTCAAGGTGCAGGCCAAAGTCTGGATGACTAATGGTTGATAGCAACATTTTTTGCATAGGCAGTGCCGAGTGAAGATCGCTGGCCTGTTTTACTTTTATGAGTGGAGCCAGCAGAGGCTTAGATGCCATAGCATAACCAACACGCATACCTGGGGTCGCTATTTTTGAAAATGAGCCTAAGTAAAAAGCATCGCCTTTACACAATTCGGTCACTGTAGCTAAGGGTTCTCCTTCGTAACGCAGTTCACGATAGGGCGCGTCTTCCACAAACGCGACTTTATATTTTGCCAGTAAATCCGCCACCGCTTGTCGTTTAGTCAGACTCCAACAGCAGCTGCTGGGATTTTGAAAGTCGGGCACTGCGTAAAAGAATTTAACGTTGTTGGCTGCAAGTACTTGTTCGAGGTGGGCTAAATTCGGCCCATCTTTTTCGCTATCAACAGTTAAGGTTTCTGCTTCCGCTAAGTCAAAAATCTGTAGCGCTCCCAAATAGCTTGGCGTTTCACACAATACTTGGTCGCCGGGGTTTAGATAACAGCGAGCAATTAAATCTAAGGCTTGTTGAGAACCGCTGGTAATAATTACTTCTTCGGCGAAGGGTTTACTGGCGAGAATAAACTCTCGCAACTCTGTTAATCCTTCGGTAGCGCCATATTGGTAGATGCTTGGCTGGTTGGCTAATTCCGCCGCAGCTTCAGCCAGAATAGATTGTGGAAATCGGTGAGCATCTGGTAGGCCACCTGCCAACGACAACATACCGGGTTGTTGGATGACTTTTAATATATTACGAATGTAAGACTCTTTAGTGTGTTTTACTCGATTGCTTGGTTCTATCATGTGTGCTCAGTTGCATTAGGCATGCTGTGTATTTGAGTTGACACAATAGCGAGATTGCAAAATGTAGGTCTTAGTATTTATGTGCAAATACTTGTCCATTTGTGCTAATTTTTGAGACTTGCCAAGATACACAAGTGCCAGGAAGAGCGGTGTCGCTGAATACAGAGCTAAATAGACAAAGTCGAATAAATGATGTGTTGTATCATATCCATCAAACTATTTCTGAGCCGCAAAGTGCGACTGAATTGGCGAAAATTGCTGCTTATTCAAGGTTCCATTTTCACCGTTGTTTTAAGCAACTTACTGGCGAAAATGTTAACGACTATATTCGTCGTACTCGCCTAGAACGTTGCGCTAACATATTGATCTTTTCTCCCGGCCTTACTGTGCAGGATGCGGCACTTCAATGTGGCTTCCAATCTCCGGCCTCTTTTTCTCAAGCATTTAAAAAGCACTTTGGCCGTTCGCCTAAGCAATGGCGAGATGGTGGTTATGACGATTACAGTCGTAATAATTACCAGCAAAGCTGGAGCGAAGAGTTGCAACAGCGAATGCAACATGCCAAGCAACTATCATTGCCTACAGTCACTATTCAGCGCTTAGCACCACAAACTGTGGCTTATGTTAGACATCAAGGTTACGGCCGCAGTATTCGCCAAGCTTATGAAAAGCTGCAAATGTGGGCCGATAACCAAGGCCTTGAATGGCACCAGAATAGACTCTTAGGTTTGTACCATTCTAATCCTGATATCGTACCTGCCCCATTGTGTCATTATGTTGCGTGTTTAGCGGTAGACGTACCAGTTTTGCGAAGAGGCCCGGTGAGTTGTTTAACCATTCCAGGTGGAATGCATGCCACTTTAAATCTGTCTGGACAATACGGTGAACTGCTACCGATGTTGCACAAGTTTTATGTTGAGTGGCTGCCAGATAGTGGTTATCGGCTAGGTGATATTCCGGCGTTTGTGCGCTACCAACGTTGTCAATTTATTGATAAGGATGAATTATTTGATTTACAACTTTGTGTTCCTATCTCTTTGTAGTTAAAAGATTTTACTTTTTGTTGTTATCGTTTTTGTTGTTTACCATTCTTTTTTAACATAATTGTTATTGTCATATTTATGTCACATCACGGTCATAAAATCTTCGCCCAATTTGGAGCCTAATAAGGCTCCTCTCAGGGAAGAATGCAGATTTCATTTAATGAACTGCTATTGGAGTTTTTATGCGCGTATCTCGATTCTCTCGGTTGTCGGCCTTTGTGTTATTGGCTGTTAGTGCAGTGCTCATTGTTGCGTTGTACTTTTCATTAGTTGAATTGTCTGTCTCAAATCAGCAATTACAAAACTATCAATCTCTTAAGTCTCAATTTAACAGCCAGCTAGTGGCTAAGGTAAATAACTACCTCAACACCGGGAATACCTTGCAACTAAGCGAAGCTGAAAGCTTACTCGAGGCCCTAGTTGAGCGGTCAAAACAGCAGCAACTTAGTGGTTTATCGGTAATGCTTGAAGAGTTACTCACAGCTCTTCAGGAGCGTTACCTTGCCTTAGGTAAATTGAGCGGAAATGAACAAGGTCTATTGATTAATGCCGAGCGAGAAATGTTGGGCTGGGCCGATAGCACTGTGGATTACGGCTTAAAAGCGACGGGAAGCGACGCTACCGCTTATATTCAAAATGGCAGTGAATTAATGAATGCCTTAGTGAGCCTAGCCATGCAGCGCAATCGCTATTTCTCTCATCCGAGTGATGTTAGCAAATTGGCTTACGATGATGCGTTTGCCCAAGTGAGTGAATACGCGGAGGCGATTAACCGCCTACCTTTGCTGGGTGTGATGAGCGAAGTTGAGGTGGATGAGTTTGCTTTAGGTGACCCTGAAGAGGCCAGTGATTTAGCTGAAGAGCTAAGAGGCGAACTACTGAGTTTGAGCCAGCGCTATCCAAGAGAGTTGCAATCAACCAACGCGCTGATTGAGCAACGGCTGGTATTACGCAGTGCTTTAAGTGCCGACATAAAACAATTAACGCAGCAAATCTCTCAGGCCGAACAAGGCGTGATTGAACAAAGAAACATGGTGATGGCAAGCGTAGAAATAACCTTGTATAGCGTGGCTGGACTCATTTTATTACTGGCCTTTGTTATGCAGCTAGTCATGCAAACAGCGGTGCTTAAACCACTTCGCGAGCTGCGTAATGGTTTTGCGTTGTTGGTTGAAAACGGCAGTATTCAACGCTTACAAGTACGCCGAAAGAATACCGAAATCGGCGAAATCGCCACTTTCTTCAATCAACTTTTAGCTAAACAAGGTGATCTTGAAGAGCTTAAAAATCAACAATTGTCGGTTGTTTCTAGCTCCTTAGATTCAGTTTCAGAACAAGTTCGCCAAGTTTATTTAACCTCAGAGCAAACGGATCTGCAGGTGGCTGAATCACAGCAATTGATGGAGCAGTTACGCGCGCTAACAGAACAGTTAAACCAAGTATCAAGTGATGTTGAAGACAACGCCAACGCTACTAAAAATGCCATGAACGAATCGCAGCAAGACGTTGAGCAAGTTATTAGCGCCAGTAAACGTACAACGGCCTCGGTGGTAGAAGGGCGTGAATCACTGGCTACTCTGGTTACCGCCGTTACAGACGTAAGTGCCATTTTAGATGTGATTCGCGGCATTGCCGAGCAAACCAATTTGTTGGCACTAAATGCTGCGATTGAGTCGGCACGAGCAGGCGAGCATGGCCGCGGCTTTGCGGTAGTCGCCGATGAAGTACGTACCTTATCGATGCGTACTCAAAGCTCTTTAGAAGAAATTACCGGTATTTTAAATCAACTTAAACAGTCATCTAATAGCTTAGAAAACAATATTGGTGGCATAGAAGAAGCCAGCGAGCATCAACAGTTGATTTCCTCCAAGCTGATGGAAACCACTCATCAAGTACGTGAACAGGCCCAAACTTCAGCCAATGTTGCTCACCAAGCCAGCGAGTACATTCGAGAGCAAAGTGAGCATGTCGGCAGTTTTACCTCGAAGATGAATACAGTAAAAACGCAGGTAGAATCGGCCTACAAGCTAGCCACTAAAATTGAGTCAGATGTAAGCCTGCAAGTTACTACCATTGTGAATACCCTTAAACCCGCGTAAACAATAAAGCTAAGGGCTTATTGCCCTTGGCATGTTATACTGCAATATTGGCTCAGTTGGGGCCTATTGCATGCGAAAAGAGAGTGAAAATGCTAGAAATTGGACGCCTTAATCAATTAGCCGTGATTGAAATGGCTGACTTAGGTGCCTACCTAGACGGTGGCGAATTTGGTGACATACTGTTGCCCACTAGAGAGCTTAGTCCTGAGCTGGGTATAGGTGATGAGCTAGAAGTCTTTGTTTATCGAGATGGTGAACGAAATTTATTAGCCACTTTGAAAAAGCCACTGGTTCAGGTGGGTGAGTGCGCCAACCTACAAGTTAAAGAAATTAACGATGTAGGCATTTTCCTTGATTGGGGCTTAGACAAAGATTTGTTCCTGCCGTTTAGCGAACAACAGCAACCAATGGAAGTGGATCGCCATTATGTTGTATACGTTTATTTAGACAATGAACAGCGTATTGCCGCCAGCAATAAGCTGGATCGCTTCATTGATAAATCTGACCACAAATATACGCGCGGCGAAAAAGTTAACTTATTAGTCGCTGGGCGTACCGAGCTAGGTTACAAAGTGGTAGTGAACAACCTGCATTGGGGCGTGTTGTATTACGACCAAGTCTTTAAACGTATTCGAGCTGGCTACGCGTGTACCGGTTATATTCAAAAAGTACGTGAAGACCAAAAGCTTGATCTCAGTTTAGAGCCGATTGGTATTCAAAAAGCGATTGATATTGGCGATAGCATTATTGCCAAATTACATGAAGAGCAGGGCTATTTAGCGCTTAGCGATAAAAGCTCACCTCAAGCAATCTCTGCGATTTTTGGCGTGAGTAAAGGCACCTTTAAAAAGGCTATTGGCAAGTTATATAAAGACGGCTTAATTACCATTAGTAAAACCGGTATTGTGCTTAACGAGAAAGACTAATTTCGGCAGATATTGAGTTTAATAGCCCGCTTATGCGGGCTTTATTGTAAGGCTAAACCCTAAAAAGCTTCTTCAAAGTTATGCTCAGTCACTTCACCAGCAATCACCGTTAGTTCAACGTCTTGGTCTTGTGGGTCTGCAATGGCAATAGCATCATAAAGTTCTGGGTCATCATCTACTGCGCTACAGCTAAAAGCCAGCGTATAGTCGCCAGCGGGAAGGTGAGCAAAGCTATAGCTATATAAGCTGGTTTCACTGTCTTGCTGAACCATTTTTGATGAATAAGGCGCAACGATGTCAGTGGGTACCTCGGTATCAACTTCTGGGTCATACTCATCACCCAACACAGAAAACCCATCAATCGGTTGATTATATAAATAAACAACGTTGCCAGTATCGGCTTGGCAATCTCCCGCTGAAAGCAGGTTTGGGTCAATGTAGCCAGAAATCTCGCCGACAGTGGTATTGTCAACAATAGTGACACCATGTGGTTTGAGGTTATAGCTTTGTCCATTGGCGGTGCTGACTAAAGATTTTCTTAAGTTAAAGTCAATGGTATAAGCTTGAGTGCCTTCGGTGGTCACTGTAAAACCGCCAAGACGCAGTTTGTTGCTAGGTGTCTTAAGTGGCAAAGTAGCATTGGAATCTTCCACTACATTACAAAACTCAGTGCTCCCATTTTGATTTTGAGGACATTCAAAAGTATTGATGATTAATTCTCTATAATCACCCACTGGCAGCTCTGTATCACTTAGTACAAGTAGACTTTCCCCGTTTTGGTAGTCGAGCAAATTAATCGTGATAGGGTCGCCATTGTCATCAACGATTGGCAGTTCTATATCGTCTTCCCCTGTGCGCTGTAGGGTGATTGATGTATAACTCACATTTACTTCTGCAGCGCTATCCACCGGTGCATCTGCTATTGAAAACGACACCTTTGCAGTGCTTGGTGGAGTAATATCTGAGCCGCCATCGCCTCCGCAGGCAATTAAACTAAGCGTTAACGACGCAATAAGCGATACCTTGAAAGTATTTTTCATCGGGAATTCTCTATCTAGCGTTTAAACCTGAATATGCGTGGTCTAGTTAGTTTTTGTTATCTCGCCTTTAAGTATAGTTTTGTTGGCGATTCTCGCTATTTTTACACAGTAAATACTAACTTATTTTGTATGTTGAGGAGCTGCTATTGGGGATAAAAAAAAGCCCAAACGATGTAGTTTGGGCGAACAATTGCAGTTAAGAATTACAGACTATAACGAAGCTTTAACTCGCTAGGGTGAGGGGCTAAATAGGCTTGTTTTGCCACATAGTGTTTTGGGTGCTCACGCAAATAGTGTTGAATAAGGCTAATTGGCACCAGTAGTGGCATTAAACCTTCACGATATTGATGAATCCGCTCAGACAGTTCTTCACGCTGTTGTGAACTTAGGTCGCGCTTGAAGTAACCTTGCAAATGTTGCAATACATTACAGTGATTTTTGCGGCTGCAGTTATGTTTGAGTATTCCCATAAAGCCTTCAATGTAAGCAGCAAAACCATGCTGGTTTTTATTGCTTAAACTGGCCACCAAGGGGCCTAGTTCACGGTATTTGGCAGGGTGATGCGCCATTAAGAGGTACTTAAACTTAGCGTGAAAGGCTTGTACTTTAGCGACCGTTAAACCCTCATGCTCCATGGTTTTCCACTCATGGAAGGCAAATACTCGGTTTACGAAGTTTTCGCGTAGCACTGGGTCGTTTAAGCGGCCATCTTCTTCTATTGGAAGCAGTGGATAAGCCTCCATTAATTTGGCAGTGAACAAACCTACGCCCTCTTTGCTGGCGTTGTTTTTTGCAGGAGAATATACACTTACCCGCTCCATGCCGCAGCTAGGTGACTTAGCTGCCACCACATAACCACTTAAATGACCAAGCTGAGGTAGGCGGCGGTCGGCGTAGTTGTTCATCTTTTCGCTAACATCAAAGCTGCCATCGCTAGCTTGAAGGCTAATCACGTCTTCATGTTGAACTAAGCGAATGGTTTTACGAGGAGTGCCCATACCAATGGCCATTTCTGGACAGGTAGGTTCAAAATCAAAGTAGTTGGCTAACTCGGTTCTGCAAAAGCGAGATTGTTTGTGGCCACCGTCGTAACGTACTTCTTGGCCAAGTAAGCAGCTGCTAATTCCTACTGAAATTTTGTCGCTTGAGAATCGGTTCATAATGGCATCCCATGAGAGTATTATTTAGTATTACGTGGCTCAGTGTTTTGCGATCACTATGAGTGAAATTATTTTTCAGTTTGTTGTAGCAAGTAGCTGGTTAAGCTTGCTGGCGAGTCTAGTTCCGGCGCGCATTAGTTGTCTCTCGAGGCTTGAGCGGTGTTGCTCGGCATATTCATCAGCCAACTTGATGCTGGAGAACTGGTAAGCTGCGGGCACTAAGGCACGAGTTTCTTTTAGCCAGTCTTCATAACTACCTTGAGTGTTTGTTCGCGGATAATTTCGTGTCAAATATTGCGCATATTGCTCTACTGAACCGTGTTTAGTATCAAGCAGTTGGGTATCCCATATTCGGTGTAAATTAGAGGTTTTTCCGTACCATTTTACTCTTGTACTGTTCCCACCACGATCTTTGGCGTAGGCAACATGCAAGGGCTGGTGTAAATCGCCAACAAAGTGAATGAAAAACCTTAAGGCTTGTTGGCGCTCTTCATTGTTTGAAGTTTGATCTAGCAAAGTGCTTTCAAAGTACTTAAGTTGACTTAATACATCGCCCTTACTGCTGCGTTTAGCTTGCTGAAGGCTTTGTCCTTCTGGAATGTTTATGTAATGCCAAGGTCCAGTATGCTTCCATAAAGCGGTTCTGCGTGCTTGGTCTGCCCAGGTTGAAACGTTAACCAATGACTGCCCATCAAGTAGCAGCTCAATCTGATGGTTTGCTTGTGGGGTTAGTTGTTGCTGAGCGATATAGGCAATGAGCTGATGCCCAAGCACTCCAAAGGCATGGCTAGGTAAGCTAATGAGGGTAACAATGAAGAGTAAGGTTAAGCGGTTCACATAACATCCTTGAAAATAAGAAGGCGCTAGGGCGCCTTCTCAACAAGTTTATAATAAACTTAGAATAGTCTCAGCACTGCTTGCTTCAAAGCTCTTAGCCTGCTCAACATTAACAGTGCTAACGGTTAAATCATCGATGATGATGGCGTAACGCTGTGAACGAACGCCACCAAATCCTGCAGTGTCCATTTCCAAGCCAAGGGCTTTAGTGAAGCTGGCATCGCCATCACCCAACATCATTATTTGCTCTGCATTTTGGGCTTCGCCCCAGGCATTCATCACAAAGGCGTCGTTTACCGATACGCAGGCAATAATATCTACGCCCTTGGCTTTAATGTTGTCGGCTAATACCACAAAGCCTGGTAGGTGGGCCTCGGAGCAGGTGGGCGTGAAGGCACCGGGCACTGCAAATAACACTACTTTTTTTCCTGCGAATAGCTGGTGAGTTGAATGGTTTTGCATACCTTCTTGGTTTAGCTCGGCAAGATTTGCTTCTGGAATGGTTTGACCTACTTCAATCATGTTGCTCTCCATGTGTTGTTGGATACATCGTATTTTTCGTAATAACTTTTAAGCGCGGCTTTAGCCTAGAGCGAATAAGCGCAGCTCGCAAGTTACTGCCTATTATGGTTCGCAGCAGGCTAACAACTGCTCATTAAGGTACGTTTGATCAAGGGCTTGCGAGGTAATCAGCTCGATGCGATTTTCTTCACTGGGCGCCAAGGTTTGTAACTTACCTTGGCCGTTAACTTGATTAATTAGTAATGTGGCTTGTGGCGTTTGTAACACCGCTTTACAGCGTAATAAATCTAAAGATTCGAGCCAAGTGAGCAGTGCAGTTTGCTTAAAACGAGTGTTAGCAGGAAACTGCCAACCCAGCGAATAAACACCATCTTGATGATGCTGCTTAACGGCAAAGGGCTGCGGTTCCCCAGCAATTTCTGGGCTATCTTCAACCCTTGGAGTGGCGATTGAATTTGCAGTGAGCGACCAAGGCTTTAATTGGGGGGATAGCTTAGCTACTGGGCTCAATAACACTCTCATATCTAATTGGCCGTGTTGGCTATATACAAGGGGTTTATCTTGCAGGCCTTGGCGGTGTAGGTAATTGGTTAAGGTAAGCTTGTCTTGCGCTTGATACAAGTCGTTTTTACTTGCCACAATAGCGTCGGCAATGCTTAACTGCGCCGGAAAGTTCTCGTGTTCAGTGTAACGTTTATCGGTTAATACGCGCGCGTCAACTAAGGCTAAGCTTGTCCCTAATTGAATGGTACCTTGGTTAGCCAGCTGTTCTAAACGTTGCTTAATATTGATCGGGTGCCCTAAACCGGTGGGCTCTATGATTAAGCGTTGCGGCTTAGCCAGTTTGAGTAGTTGGTTTAAGGCGACTAGAAAAGGTACACCGGCAGCGCAGCATAAACACCCTCCGGGAACTTCTTTTATAAACACATCTTGTTGCGGTTGTTGGGCTTCTAGTAAGGCTGCATCTAAGCCTATTTCGCCAAACTCATTGCTCAGCACAGCCCAGCGCTCATGCTTGGGTTTGTTCGCCAATAAGTGCTGAATTAAGGTGGTTTTTCCTGAGCCCAAGAAGCCACTGACTAAATGGCAAGGAACGGCATCAGCAATAATTTTCACGCCAGTTTACCTACATTAAGTATCTAAATATTCGTTAATTTACAGTAACACAGTTAATGCGAAGATTAGCCTTGGCTGGAGTAAGGGTAATGGTTTATTTGAGCTTAGTGGGTCACGTTTAATCGGTAAAATGTAGATTGAACAAAGTCTTCTGCCTGGTCGGATTTTTTCTAACCATACACAGCCGCTTTGAAATACATATACTGACCACCTTCGTCGTGGTCACTGCCTAACATGTCGACTTCTTGGTATAAATCAGCTTTACCTGGGCGGGTAATGGTGACAATTAGTTTGTTATTTTCTACTTGGATGCGGTAGCTCATGGCTGTTGCCTTTAAGGGGGCGTGGGCAAAGTAAATTGAGTCCATTTCATGATGCGGTAATAAAAACGAATAAGCTCATCTTTATTAGGGCGGAACTGACAATAGTTACGCGACCTGTTTGTCAGTTTTCGCCGGTATGTCTTATTGTAAAAATTGTATCAAGCTTCGCTACTATTCATAAAATACTTCCCCTTCTGCGCTACCTGCTAGCCTCTTCAGCTTGTTGTACTTTTTCACATATATACTGAGCGATTGGGAATGCTGAAGTAGCTGCTGGTGAAGGCGCGTTGCAAACATGTAGGCTGCGTGGGCTATTAGCAAATAAAAAGTCATGCACTAAACTGCCATCTTTTAGCACCGCTTGTGCCCTAATGCCCGCTGGGTAGGGGCGTAAATCATGAATGTTTAAACTGGGACAGTACTTCCTTACTCGTTGTAAGTAGCCTGATTTAAACAAAGAGTCCTTTGTTTCCTTAAAGCCACTGCCTAAATGCTGTTTAGCCACTTTCCAAAAACCGGGGAAGCTCAGCATTTGTTTGGTATCGGCTAAGTTAAAAGAGGCTTTGTTATAACCCTCTCGTGACCAGCCTTGCACTGCGTTTGGCCCAACCGTTACCGTTCCATCAATCATTTTAGTCAGGTGCACCCCCAAAAATGGCAATTCGGGATCAGGAATGGGGTAAATGAGGTGTTTGATTAGCTGGTTGTGGCGGGGCTGCAGTTGATAGTACTCGCCTCGGTAGGGAATGATTTGGAAGTTGATATCAATGTTTAGCATTTTACATAAACGGTCTGCCATAAGGCCACCGCAGCTAACGAGATACTTGCCGCTAAACTGGCCATGTTGTGTATTCACAGTTATTTGGGAGTCGCTCTCTGTTAGCCCGTTCACCTGATGTGAAAGTTTAACTTCACCACCTTGCTGGGTAAACAATTCAGCTATTTTTTGGCAAATTTGCGGGTAACTCACAATACCAGTATCGTTAACCTTAAGCGCACCTAAGCCTGAAATATTTGGTTCCAGTTCAGTTAGTTGCTGGGCTGATAACTGGCTTATTGCTATTTCGTTTTCTAAGCAACGAGCGGCTAAATCGTGCATACGGTTTAATTCGAGAGGGGTCGTCGCAACCAGCAATTTCCCGCACTGAAGGTAAGGTATGTCGTGTTGTTGGCAAAACGCGATAGTTTGCTTCAAACCTTGTTTACAGAATTGCGCTTTTAAACTGCCTGGCGGGTAGTAAACCCCAGCGTGAATGACGCCGCTATTATGCCCGGTTTGATGAAAAGCTAGCGAAGGCTCTTTTTCTAGAACCACTATTTTGGCTTCGGGGTGATTTTGCTTTAGCTGCCAAGCTGTGGCTAAACCCACAATTCCGCCGCCAATTACAATGTAGTCGTAACTCAATGGATAATCCTTTTGACTCATTACTCAAGGTGTTAGGCCTAGTTATTTTGGCACAAAAATCCGAAGCTTAGACTAAAGATATCAATCTGCTGCTGAATTCCAGCTAATGCAATGATAAGGTCAAACTTATCAATGCCCTATAGAGAACTGTAAATGGACTTTACTATTTATCATGGTGTGTTACTGCTGGTGGTAGGGCTAATCGCTGGTGTGATTAACACCTTAGCAGGCGGCGGCTCCAATTTAACCTTGCCAGCGCTAATGGTAATGGGGATGCCAGCAGAAGTGGCTAATGCCACTAATCGAGTGGGCATTTTTTTACAATGTTTAACCGGTGTTTTGGGTTTCAAGAAGCACGACAAGCTTGATACTGAAGATGTCGTTCCTATTTTGTGGCCCACCTTAGTGGGAGGATTAGTGGGAGCGGTCGCTGCTTCCTATTCACCAGCTTGGATTATTAAATACCTGTTACTGGGGGCAATGTTGGCAATGGCGGCATTAATGCTGTTTAAACCTAGTGCCGTTGCGCCAGAACCGGGTACCCTTGCTCGCAAAATGGATGATACGCCCTCAGCCAAGTGGAGCTTAGGTTTAGCAGGGTTTTATGGCGGCTTTGTTCAGGCCGGCGTAGGGTTTATTTTGATCGCAGCATTGGCCGGCAGTTTGCGCTACGATTTAGTAAGAGCGAATGCGCTTAAATTAGTGTGTACCTTATCTTTTACCAGTATTGCTCTGGTGGTGTTTATTGCTAGGGGGCAAGTGTTGTGGTTGCCGGGTTTAGTGTTAGCGGTGGGTTACATTATTGGGGCTCATTATGCAGTGAAGTTTGCTATAAAAGCGGCGACTAATACGCTTAAATGGTTTCTGTTTGTTATGACTTTGATTGGCTGTATTGCCGCCTTATGGTTTTAGTTGAAAGGATGTACTAATGAAAAAGACAGTTATTTTTGTTGCCGTATTGTTGATAAGTGCATGTAGTGGCAAACCAGAAGGCATAGAGCCGGTGAGTAATTTTCAGTTACAAAAGTACTTGGGAACTTGGTATGAAGTTGCCCGTTTAGACCACTCATTCGAGCGTGGCATGAGCCATGTGACCGCAACTTATAGCTTACGTGATGACGGCAAAGTAACGGTATTAAATAAAGGCTTTTCTGAGCAGGAACAACAGTGGTTTGAAGCCGAAGGCATTGCTCAGTTTGTTGACTCACCAGACATTGGGCATCTCAAAGTATCCTTTTTTAGACCATTTTATGGCGCTTATGTTGTGTTTGCCTTAGATGAGCAAGACTACCAATACGCGTTGGTAGCTGGCCCGAACCGAAAATATTTATGGTTGCTTGCTCGAACGCCTGACTTAGCTCACCAAGTGAAAAGCGACTTGGTTCATCAGGCTAAAGACTTAGGCTACGATGTAGATGCGTTGATTTATGTCGATCATCACTCTGAAGTGATTACTTCTCAAGAATAAGAATTTGTCTTAGTAAAGGAACAAGTATGTGGACTGAGGGTAAAGTAATTGAACGTATTGATTGGAATGATGAGCTATTCAGTTTACGAATTAAGGCCGATATTACGCCATTTGTCGCTGGGCAATTCATTAAATTATCAGAGTTAAGAGAAGGCAAGCGCGTAGCTCGTGCCTATTCATTAGTTAATCCTCCTGATACCGATTGCCTAGAAGTGCTTGCGATTAAGGTAGAACAAGGCTTGCTGTCACCTAATCTTCATCAATTGAGTGTTGGAGATACCATCGATGTCTCAAGCAGTGCCGCAGGGTTTATGGTGTTGGATGAAGTGCCCGAGGGGAAGCATTTGTGGTTAATTGGCACCGGAACTGGAATAGGACCATATTTCTCAATGTTAGAAACGGCACAAGCTTGGCAACGTTTTGAGAAAATAGCGTTGGTCTACGGCGTGAGAAAAGTCAAAGATATCGCTTATAAAGATCTTATTGATAAATACCAAGCAGAACACCCCACACAGTTCCAGTTTCAAGCCATGGTTACTCGTGAAGACTGCGAAGGTGCGCTTAAAAGCAGAATCCCTGAAGCCTTAGCGAATGGGTCGTTGGAGCAAGGGCTTGGCCTTAAATTAAGCGCAGAGTATTCCCAAGTGATCATGTGTGGTAACCCCGAAATGATCACCGATGCGCAAGTAATCTTAGAGCAAAAAGGTTTGAAGAAAAATTTACGACGTAAACCAGGGCAAGTAACGGTGGAGCGTTACTGGTAGTGCGTTTTATGAGCATTGATGTTAATCTGCTCGCATCAAATTTTTAGCTCCTGAACATCAACCTAGTTTTTAGTGGTTACAAAAGCAACGCTTATTGTCAGTTTTCTTTACAATGTTACAGTTTTACTGAATTTTTGAACTGTAAAGTATTGGAAATAAAGACTTAATTTTATTGGCTTGTTTATTGCTTTGTGTTGGTTGGGACGGTTTTTAAATAATATACAGAATGCTATTTTGGGGGCGCTGTGTTTAAACAAATTTTATTGGTAGCAACGTGTGCTGTGTCTATGTCAGCTTTCTCTGCGGAGCAAGTTTGGGATTTTGATGATGGTTCACTATCCGGCACTGGAAACGGTAACTCTCTGGATATGTCTGGATTAAGTGTTACTGGTTGGTCGGATACCGCCAACCCTAATGACGGACGTATTAGAAATACCAAACTTAGATATTCGAACTCATATGGCTTGATGTCTGATAACAGAGATGAGCCGAACAATACTCCGCAACATTCTATCGATAGCTACGGCAACGATTTTGATATGGTTTTGCTAACTTTTGATGAAGCGGTAAATCTAGCGGGCTTCACTTTAGGTTGGGCCAGTGAAGATCACGGAACTAATAGGCAAGCTAGTCACGCAGATGTTTCAGTATTGGCTTATTCGGGTAGTGATGTTGCAACTGTGAATAATCAAAGATGGGCTGATTTAGCTGGTTTAGGTTGGACAACTGAAGCCGAAGTAAGTAATGCCGACGATTACGCTTATCAAGCTATTGATTCAGATGCTGTGTCTAAATATTGGTTGATTGGTGCTTACAACCCTATATTCGGTAACTTGAACTGGTCTGCTAACAACGATGGATTTAAGCTTGCTGGTGTAAATACCGAAACACCTCAGTTTGCTGCTACTGTTCCAGAACCAGGTACAGTACTGTTATTTGCAGCGGGCCTATTTGGTATTGCACTACGTACCAGAAAGCGCCAAGCTTAAATACAAAATTCCTTTTCCTGTTTAACGAAAAATACGAAATACTCTGTATTTCGTATTTTTTTGTCTTTTTTTTGCCTCTGGTTCATTAGATACTGTTTGTCGGTTAATTGATTGACCCTCGCAGTAACAAGGAACCTGTTTGCCAATGAAAAAGTCTTTTCTCCCTTTCTTACTTTTGTGTGTTGCCGGCTTTAGCTCTGCTAATGAGCAAGCAAATGAATACGAGTTGGCCGTTAAAGCCTTTCATAGTGGGGAAGAAAACGAAGCTTTTATTCATTTAAAAAATGCCTTAACGGCTAACCCTGAACATCTTTCTTCAAAGCTGTTACTCGCAAAGGTGTATTTCAACGCCAATAATTTAGGTTCAGCTGAAAAACAACTGGAGGAAGCACTCAACCTTGGTGCTGATATTAATTTAGTATTGCCAATGCTTGGTAATGTTCTATTGCTGCAAGGAAAGACCTCCGAAGTATTGGCTTTTGAAGAACGAGCGAGCGAGTTTTCGCGACAAACTCAGTTTGAGTGGAAGCTGTTGCGTGGACGGATCTACTTATTAAACTCCCAAGCTGATTTAGCGCGTAAGGAGTTTGAGCAAGCGACGAAGTTAATCCCTAATAAACCTAGTGCAATGAATACCTTGGCTACTTTATATCTGCAGCAGAAAGAGTATGTTCTGGCTGAGCAGTGGATTAAACGTTCTTTAAGCATTGCTGAAAACAATGAGCGAACGTGGCTATTAAAGGGAAACTTAGAAGCGAATCAAGGCCAGATGAGCGCCGCGCTAGAAAGTTATCAGAAAGCCTATAGTTTAGATCCTGAAGACCCTAAAGTTTTACGTAGTTTGGTGATGACTCACCTTAAAGCTAATCAGCTAGAAGAGGCTAAGCGCTACTTAAAGAAAGTCCAAGAACAGACTCCTAACGATCCTACCGCTATTTTAATTAGTGCTACCTTGTTAAGTGATGAAGATAATGCCGAGTTGGCTGAGCAAGCGCTTACTGAATTATCTCAAAAGGTATCAGCTGCAGAAGGCGAAGAACTGACTGATGTAAATACGCTGTTGTTTATTCAAGGTGCCTCAGAATTTATTTTAAAGAATGATGAAAAAGCCCAGCAGTACCTGAGCCAGTATTTACGGCAGAAACCCAGTGATTTAGGCGCAACAAGAATGCTTGCTAAGGTGTATTTGCGTTCGGGCGAGCCTTATAAACTGCAGCTACTCCTTCAAGAAAACTTTGATTATATTATTCGCGACCTCGGTTTGTCGGTACAGTTGGTATATCTCTATATAGACGCAGGGCGGTTACGTGCCGCGCAACAGGCTTTCGAGCAAATTCGCGCTTATCATAGTGATTCAAATTATGTAGTTATATTAGAAGCTGAGCTAGCACGAGCGAGTGGTGAAGCAGAGCGAGCTTTAAGTTTGTTGCAAACTTTACCTTATAGCGAAGTAGACGCCCCGATAAAGTGGCTACAGTTGAAAGGTGAGTTGGCTCTACAAGTTAATAATTATGCCCAGGCTAAACTAGCAGTAGAAGAGCTGATTGGCCGAAATATTAAAACCAGCCCTACGCAAAATTTAATCGCTGCTTACTACATTAAAACTCAGCAGTTTGATCTGGCACTGCGTTATCTTGATGACGTTTTAGCGAGCAGCCCACGTAATTTGGGCGCACGTTTTAATAAAGCTTTGGTGCTAAAAAGCCAAGGTAATCCCGAACAGGCTTTAGTATTGCTCAAGCAAATTCTTACAACGCAAAATGACCATGTGGCGAGCTATTTGCTGGCCGCTCGTATCTACTTGCAGCAGCAAGACTACCCACAAGCTATTGAGCAATTAGATAAAGTACTGCTTTATCAGCAAGACAATAGAGTGGCTAGGGAGTTGAAGCTAGATACATATATGCAAACTCAACAGTGGTCTTTGGCATTAGTCGAGGTTGAAAAACTAAATCGTGAGTATATTTTAAATGAGCAATATTTAAGCTCTTATGCTGAAGTATTAATTCGTTTAGAGCGTTACGACGATGCCGCTTATCCTATTGGATTACTGGACAGTATTTGGAAAGAGCAACCGGAAAACTTAATTACTTTGGCTCAAATGCAGATTCAAGCAAAGCAACTGTCTGCTGCAAAAGCGAGCTTGCTTAAATCTCACGAACTTGACCCTAAAATAATGACAACGTTAGTCTTGTTAGCCAAAGTTGAATTGGCGCAGCAACAGATTGAAGACGCCGAGAAAACGGTCGTTAAATTACAGCAGTTGTTTGGTGATAGCAGTGAGTTATATGCACTAAAGGGCGATATCTTGCTGCGTAAAAGTCTACCGCTTGACGCTCAAAAACAATATAGCCAAGCGGTGGCCTTAAACCATTTCAATCGCGAAGCAGTGGTGCGTTTGTATCAATTGTCTAAGCAAGGCGTAGCAGTGAAGGCATTTCATCAGCAACTAGAAGCCTTGTTGGAAGATAGCACCAAAACAGCTTGGCATCGCCGTTTATTGGCAGACAGTTATTTGCAAGACAAGCAATTGAGTCAGGCGCAGACACACTATGAAGCCTTACGAACTATTCCCGAATTAGAAAACGAGCCGGGCATCTTAAATAATTTGGCTTATATCTACTCTAAAACTGATTTAGACAAGGCTTACAGTACTATTGCTATTGCGGTAGAGCAGGGCTCTAAGAATGCGGCAATTTTAGACACCATTGGGTGGATTGAAATACAGCGAGGAAAGTTTGACCAAGGTTTAGTGTTTTTGCGCGAAGCCTACACAATGAATTCTTCGGATGCTGCGATTCGTTACCATCTAGCTTTTGCGTTGAATAAGTTAGGGCGAAAAGCAGAGGCTAAGCGAGAAGTACAAGAAGCCTTAGAATTAGACCAACAATTTTCTGAGTACGAAGACGCTAAGGCCTTATTAGATAGCTTAAGCTAAAGGTTTCGCTTCCAATAATAAAGCCACCTGTAGGTGGCTTTTTAGTTTCACAAATTAGCTTATTCGTTTGTATTTTATACGATGAGGCTGTGCCGCTTCTTCGCCAATGGTTTCTTTAAGCCAAGCTTCATACTCAGTAAAGTTACCCGCATGGAAGTTCACTTGGCCTTCATCGCGGTAATCAAGAATATGAGTTGCGATGCGGTCTAAGAACCAGCGGTCATGCGAAATAACCATGGCACAACCAGCAAACTCTAATAAGGCGTTTTCAAGTGCACGTAGTGTTTCTACGTCTAGGTCATTGGTTGGTTCATCTAGGAGCAATACATTGCCACCGGTTTGAAGCAGCTTAGCTAGGTGCAAACGACCACGCTCACCCCCAGATAACTCACCCACACGTTTTTGTTGATCGCCACCTCTAAAGTTAAAGCGACCCACATATGCACGACTTGGTACTTCAACGTTGCCAATTTTTAGAATGTCAGAGCCACCAGACACTTCTTGCCAGACTGTGGCTTTGTCATCCATTGCATCACGGAATTGGTCTACACTGGCGATCTGAACCGAGTCACCCACTTCTACAGTACCTGAGTCTGCTTGCTCAGCGCCGGTTATCATCTTAAATAAGGTTGATTTACCCGCGCCGTTAGGCCCAATAATGCCTACTATCGCGCCCTTAGGGATGCTGAATGATAGGTCATTAATAAGAACTCGGCCGTCGTAAGATTTGCTTAGCTTAGTGACATCAATCACCTTGTCACCTAAACGCTGAGCGGCTGGAATGAACAGTTCGTTAGTTTCATTACGGCTTTGGAAGCTTTGAGTATTAAGCTCTTCAAAGCGTGCCATACGCGATTTGCTTTTGCTTTGACGACCCTTCGCGTTAGAACGAACCCATTCTAATTCTTTCTGAATGGATTTCATGCGAGCTTTCTCTTGAGACGCTTCTTGGCTTAAACGGTCTTCTTTTTGTTCTAACCAAGATGAGTAGTTACCTTCCCATGGGATACCTTCGCCGCGGTCTAGCTCTAAAATCCAACCTGCTACGTTATCTAAGAAGTAGCGATCGTGAGTTACTGCTACAACGGTGCCTTCATAGTCATGTAGGAAACGTTCTAACCAAGCAACAGATTCAGCATCTAAGTGGTTGGTAGGTTCGTCTAGTAACAACATGTCTGGCTTTTCAAGCAATAAGCGACATAGCGCTACGCGGCGGCGTTCACCACCTGACAGCTTCTCAATTTTTTGGTCCCACTCCGGTAAGCGCAAGGCATCAGCTGCTCGCTCTAACTGGTTCTCTAAACTGTGAGAATCGTGAGTGGCTAAAATAGCTTCCAATTCGCCTTGTTCTTTCGCAAGTGCATCAAAATCAGCGTCTGGTTCAGCATATTCTGCATAAACTTGATCTAAGCGAGTTTGGGCATTCTTAACCACCGCTACCGCTTCTTCTACCACTTCACGAACAGTCTTGTCTAAGTCCATTTGTGGTTCTTGCGCTAAGTAACCGATTTTGGTACCAGGGTTGGCGCGTGCTTCCCCTTCAATTTCGGTATCAATGCCAGCCATAATACGTAATAACGTAGACTTACCTGAGCCGTTAAGACCTAACACACCAATTTTGGCGCCAGGGAAAAAGCTTAAAGAGATGTTCTTTAGAATGTGCTTTTTAGGGGGGACGATTTTACCGACGCGGTTCATCGTATAAATAAATTGGGCCATTTGCCGTTCCTATAGAATGTCAAAACTAGTGTTTGGTGCAGCTAAAGCATACACCCAAATCAGATTGTTTTTATCTTCCGCTATGATACTGGCTTCCTTGCTGGATGCTAGCTTTGCCAATCACTTTATTCAGCCTGTTGTTGATGTTGTCACTGTTTTATATGAAAAGCGGTTAAATCTGCTGTTGGCCACCGTTGATAACCGAGTGGGTGATGGCTTCGAGTCGAATTTGCCAATAATTAATGCTATGTTGCTGTTATCACTATTTGAAGTAACTGACTGATGAAAAGATTGTTGTTAGCTTGCATGGCCCTTAGCTTGGCGTTTACGGCCTCTGCCTTAACTTATGACCTACCTAATGACGGTAGCCGTTTATTAGGGGGGAACCAGTGGCACCGGATCCAAAAAGGTGAAACTATCGCACTAATTGCTGAGCGTTATGGCGTAGGCTTTTTGGCTGTAATGGCAGCCAATAAGGGGGTGGACCCTTTTTTACCTGAAGTGGATAGCCAGCTGCTTATTCCCACTCAAATATTACTACCTGATGTTGAGCATAAAGGTGTAGTGGTTAACTTGGCTGAACTACGATTGTACTACTTTCGACCAAACAGCCATCAAGTAGATGTATTGCCAATTGGCATTGGTCGAATTGGTCGTGAAACACCTGAAATGAGTACTTATATTAGCCAGAAACGAGAAAAACCAACTTGGACACCAACTCAGAATATTCGCAACGAATACGCTGCAAAAGGCATCATTCTGCCGCAAGTGGTTCAAGCTGGACCTGAAAACCCATTAGGCGAATATGCGCTGCGATTGGCTTATGGTAATGGTGAGTATTTGATTCATGGCACTAACAAAGAATTTGGGGTTGGCTTACGAGTAAGCTCTGGTTGTATTCGCTTGTTCCCGAGCGACATAGAGTATTTGTTTTCTCAAGTTAATGTGAAAACACCCGTACGTATTATTGATCAATCGATTAAACATTCCTTAGAGCCAAGTGGTGAGTACTTGTTAGAAGTGCATCAGCCGCTAAACCGTTCACAAGAAGATGTAAGCCAAGCAACTTCATTAAAGCTAAGTAGGGATGATATTAAGTTTATTACTCAAGCGGGAGTTGATTCTTCGGTTGTCAATCAAGCGCTGAAAAACCAGCAAGGCATTGCTTTAATGGTGGGTGAAAATCAGGGATAAAAAAAGGAGATGCCGTAGCATCTCCTTTTTTACATCGGTTTAAACTTACTTAGTGTAAGAAGAAGCGATGTTGTCGATACGCTCGTTAGCGCGCATAGCTTCAGCTTTCGCTTGGTCAGCACTCATTTGAGCTGACTTGATGTCACCACTCAAAGAGCTTTGCTCTGCACGAAGAGCTGCAACTTCGTTAGATAGTGCATCAACTTTGTCGCTTAGAGATTGTACGTTGTTTTCTAAAGCGGTAGTGTTTGAAGAACAACCCGCTAGTAAAATGGTAGAAGCAATAGCGCCTGCAACTAAAAACTTATTCATGGTAAGTCCGTCCTTTATGTTCAAGTCTAACGAATGATATCAATCGTCAATTCGTATTAAGCAAAGCCATTCACTGCGTTGAGTGAGCCGCTGATATGATTATGGCTCAATATTATTAAGCTGCAAGCCCTAGATAGTAAAAGTAAAAGAAAAATATGGTGATAACAGGGATTTAAGTTGTTTTGTTAACATTTTTGCAACAAAAGATGTCGCCTAGTAGGGACATTTCAGGATTATTGCTAGCCTGCTGTTAGTTAATGCTTTTACATTGTTTATTAGAGCGCTGCTTAATATGTTGGTATTCCGCCTTGCGGTTGTCCGCATTTTGGTAACGTTTGGGTAAATTTAACACCACGATAAGGTAGTCCCCCTTAGCTTGTTGCTCTTCTATAGAGAGTGCTAAAAACTCTTGCTGACTGACTGCAACCACTGAGCTTATTTTTGAATTTGGTAAACGTTGTTGCACCCGTGAGTAGGTGCCTTGCTTTTGTTCAATATGAAAATTACCCACAATGTGCATGACTTGCTGGTTTGTTTCATTGCCTAAGTGAGCGGCAATAGACTCAGCCATGGTCTCGTCCCAGGCTAACATGGCTAGAAAATGATTTTGGCTTTGTTGGCTGTCGCCATGATGAGCATTTCCGAATAAGCGCTGCTGGTAAGCGGGATCATCTACGGTAAATTCTTGGCTCAACAAAAGGCGCTGCTCCGAGTCTAGTGTGTCTAAATAGGCCAAACCCTCGCTACCTATACAAGTCACATGCGTTTTAGGGGCGTTGGCGGCAATAACGTTTAAGTGCTTAGCCTTTGAAAACTCAACTAAGGGCCGATAATCGGAACGGTAATTTGGCCAAGCGTTAGTTTGCTTAATCAACCATTCTTCACCGATATCATTGTTTAAATACTCGTTTACTAAAGCTTGTTGGCTGCGATCAAATTGTTCCATAGATAAGCTTAATTGAGCGTGTTGTGCATGCAGAGATTGGAATAAGCGTAACTGCGCTAAATGGATCCCTGGATGACTGTGGTACTCACCAAATAACACCACGTGTGAATCTGCAAGCAAACTGGCTAGCGTTTCAGTATCGTTGAGAACTTGCTGAGCATGTGGGTCAAAAAGGATGTAATCATAATAAGTCTCTAACGGCGCGGTGGTGCTCGCTTGTTGAAGGCCAGTGTTTGGTTGGCTAGTACTGCAGGCCGCTAGGCTGACCAAGATAAACAGAAAACTTGAAAGACGAAATAACATAGGGGTCAATACTCTAAATGTAGATGATAATCATTATCATCTTAGCCTTTATTAAACCTAAAAGTAATGCTTAAATTAACGTGAATTTATTTCATAAAGATCAAAGCAGGTGGTGAACGAATTGCAAACAAAGTACGTAACATTCACTATCTCACTTCGATAAGCCATAACGGGTTTATGTTAAGTTTATGCGATTACGCTAAACCCGCAGCTTAAAATTTTGCTGTGATCTGAAAAGGACTCAGGTTAGAATGCGCCTTCGAAAAATCACCCACCAACATGTAACAAAAGAGTCAGGAGATACTGATGTTAAAGCGTGATATGAATATCGCCGATTACGATGCCGAGTTATGGCAAGCCATTACTAAAGAAGAAGTTCGCCAAGAAGAGCACATTGAGCTGATTGCTTCTGAGAACTACGCCAGCCCACGGGTAATGGAAGCGCAAGGTTCTTACCTTACTAATAAGTACGCCGAAGGTTACCCTGGCAAGCGTTACTATGGTGGTTGTGAGTATGTAGACCAAGCTGAAGTACTTGCTATTGAGCGTGCTAAACAGCTATTTGGTGCAGACTACGCAAACGTGCAACCTCATGCAGGTTCACAAGCTAACTCAGCTGTTTTTATGGCATTACTAAATGCTGGTGACACCGTGCTAGGCATGAGCCTTGCTCATGGTGGTCACTTAACTCACGGTGCCAGCGTAAGCTTCTCAGGTAAAATCTACAACGCTGTTCAGTACGGAATTAATCCGGAAACTGGCGAGCTAGATTACGCTGAAGTTGAAAAGCTAGCTAAAGAACACAAACCAAAAATGATTATTGCTGGTTTCTCAGCATACTCAGGTGTGGTTGACTGGCAGCGTTTCCGCGATATCGCTGACGAAGTAGGTGCTTACCTATTTGTTGATATGGCACACATTGCTGGTTTAGTGGCTGCAGGTTTATACCCAAACCCAGTTCCTATTGCAGACGTAGTGACTACCACTACGCATAAAACCTTAGCTGGCCCACGTGGCGGTTTGATTTTGGCTCGTGCTAACGAAGTTATCGAGAAAAAATTAAACTCTGCAGTATTTCCTGGCGGCCAAGGCGGTCCTTTAATGCATGTTATTGCAGCTAAAGCGGTAGCCTTTAAAGAAGCTATGGAGCCTGAGTTTAAGCAATACCAACAAGCGGTATTGGATAACGCAAAAGCGATGGTGGCGGTGCTACAAGAGCGTGGTTACAAAATTGTATCTAACGGTACTGAAAACCACTTGTTCTTAGTTGACCTTATCGACAAAGACATTACTGGTAAAGACGCTGACGCAGCACTAGGCCGCGCCAACATCACTGTTAACAAGAACTCGGTTCCAAACGATCCTCGTTCACCATTTGTGACCAGTGGTTTGCGTATCGGTACGCCTGCGATTACCCGTCGTGGTTTAGATGTAGCTGCTGCTAAAGACTTAGCGGGCTGGATCTGTGATGTACTAGATAATTTACAAGATGATGCAGTTATCGAACGTGTTAAAGGCCAAGTGTTAGAACTTTGCCAGCGTTTCCCGGTCTATGCTTAAGTAAGCAATCTATAGTCAGGGATTGACGAGATAAATGAAAGGAGGCTTATGGCCTCCTTTTTTGTATCTGTTTTTTAGTCGAACTTAGGATTTTTACGGGCTAAATGTGAATAGGAACACAAACCAAGGAGGGATAGTTTAGATCTACGCTTAACAAACATGCAGTTGGTATTGTTTTTGCTGAGTTTTTAGATCTAATTGATAAGTCAAATTACCAGCATTGTTGGTAGTTTCAAAAGAGAGAGAATAACAATGGACATGAATCCAGTGACCAGCGCAAAAAGAATGGTTTTTCTACAGTTTGTAATTTGGGGAAGCTTTATGCTGTTAATCATTGCTCAATAGCGATGACTACACAGTGTTATGGGCAAAGGATTTGCCTGCTGTTTGCTCAATAGAACCTTGATGCAGCACTAAGCGCTTGCCCTGATTTAAATGGGTAGTACAGGCGACCCTTAGCAATGAAGTAAAATTGCCCACTTTGCCTTCTCGCTGCAAAACTTCATGGTAAATCTGAGTTAGAAAACCTGCTAGGCTCAGTTCCGCTTCATCGGCTATTTGCTCTAATAGCTGCCAGAAAATCGCTTCTAAACGAACACTCGTGACCACACCGTCTAAACGCACCGAACGCGACTTTAATTCAAACAATTCGGCTTCAGTACCTGAATAGATCTCACACATAACAAATCTCACCATGATTAGATCGAAGTCTAATCATGGTACAAAACGTCAAAACTTGCTCTTTCATCTGGGCTATTTTAACAAGGCGTTAAATTGAGCTAGCCATTGAGGGTGGGCGGGCCATGCGGGAGCGGTGACCAAGTTTCCGTCTGTTATTGCTTGGTCTACGGCAATATCAGCATAGTCGCCGCCGGCTGCGGTTACTTCTGGCGCACAAGCAGGGTAGGCAGAAATGTGTCTGCCAGAGGCAATACCTGCCGCCGTTAACAATTGGGCACCATGGCATACCGCCGCTATGGGTTGCTGCTTATTGGCAAAGGTTTTGATGATCTCTAGCACTTGAGGGTTTAAGCGCAGGTATTCAGGCGCACGGCCGCCAGGCAACAATAGGGCGTCAAAATCATCGGCAACTATTTCACCAAAGCTGCCGTTAAGGGTAAAATTGTGCCCTGGCTTTTCGCTGTAAGTTTGGTCACCTTCAAAATCGTGAATCGCAGTTTTTATCTGCTCACCTGATTGCTTTTCTGGGCAAACAGCAACAACATTATGCCCTACCATTTGTAGTGCTTGAAACGGCACCATCAATTCATAATCTTCAACAAAATCGCCCGCAATAATAAGTACTTTAGCCATCACTCTCGCCTTAACAATTTATTTACATTTCATTGGCAGGATAAGGGCTAGCAGAGTGTAAGGGGTAGTAATTGGTTACTACACTACACTTGGCAAACAACGAAACTAATAAAAGTCTATTTTATTCAACAATTTATATTTGGCCGTTTGGGATTATAATTTTTAGATATTTAAAGCAAACTGAGCTTTGGTCTTCGCTTTTCACTTATTAAAAAGACAGTGCTAATAAAATGTTACTTGTTGCAGAGCACTCGTCCATTAATCCTTAAGTTTTCAGCGCTTAAGTTTTTTACTGATCTGTACCTTGGCCTGTTAAGCAGATAAAATCGTTACATATCTGACTAAAGGAACACCCATGCATTGTCCATTTTGCTCCGCCCATGAAACTAAGGTTATTGACTCACGTCTAGTGGCTGATGGCCATCAGGTGAGAAGACGCCGTGAGTGTTCAGAGTGCCATGAGCGCTTTACTTCATTTGAGTTAGCTGAATTGGTCATGCCTCGAGTCATTAAAGGTAATGGGATAAGAGAACCTTTTAACGAAGAGAAAATGCGAGCAGGCATGATGCGAGCGCTAGAGAAGCGTCCGGTGAGTGTTGACCAAGTTGAGCAGTCAGTAAATAAAATTAAGTCTCAACTTCGCGCCACCGGCGAGCGTGAAGTAGAAACCAAGTTCATTGGTAAGATTGTGATGGAGCAGCTGATTAGCCTCGATAAAGTGGCTTATGTGCGCTTTGCTTCGGTATACCACTCCTTTGAAGACATTAAAGAGTTTAGTGACGAAATTGCAAAGTTGGAAAAATAAGTGAGCTTTAGCCCTCAAGATTGCCAATACATGGCAAGAGCGCTACGCCTTGCTGAGTTAGGAACTTACACTACCGCGCCCAATCCAAATGTGGGTTGTGTACTGGTAAAAAACGGTCAGATTATTGGTGAAGGTTATCATCAAAAGGCTGGCGAGGGGCATGCAGAGGTTAATGCCGTTGCAAAGGCTAAAGAAGCTGGCTATAGCGTAGTGGGTGCACTTGCCTATGTCACCCTAGAGCCTTGCAGCCACGTAGGCCGAACGCCCGCTTGCGCAAGCATGTTGATTGAAGAGCAAGTCGCCGAAGTGATTATTGCGATGGTTGACCCTAATCCGCAAGTCGCTGGCCGAGGCATTGGTATGTTAGAACAGGCGAGCATTAAAGTTCGCTCTGGCTTAATGGAATCAGCGGCGAGGGCGCTAAACCCTGGCTTTTTATGCCGAGTGGAACGTAAGCGCCCATTTGTACGTTTAAAGCTGGCAGGCTCGATTGATGCCAAAACCGCTTTATCGAATGGCGAAAGTAAGTGGATTACTTCTTCTTATTCACGGAGCGATGTTCAACGTGAACGCGCTCGCAGCCATGCTATTTTGTCTACCGCTACCACTGTGCTTAGAGATAACGCGAGTTTAAATGTTCGCCATCATGAGTTAGGTAGTTTAACCCACCAACTAGAGCAACAGAGCTTACGCCAGCCATTGCGTATTGTGGTGGATCGTCAGCAACGTTTATCTGCGGCTTCTCAATCTTTAAACATATTCAAACATCCCAAGTCACTTTGGCTAGCGGGAACCCATCTTCAGCCGCAAGTAGCCGCTGATAAGCAATTTATCATAAGTGATTCAGACCAGAGCTTGAGTGAGTTGATGCAACAGCTAGCGGAAGCTGAAATCAACGATGTGTGGGTGGAAGCAGGAGCAAATTTTGCGGCTGCACTAATTAAAGCAAAGCTGGTCGACCAGCTAATTTGTTATCAAGCAGGTAAGTTGATGGGCGCCGATGCACAAAGCTTAATAGGCCTAGAGGGTTTTACTGAGATGAATCAGTTAAATTCTTGGCAATGCCTTGAAACCCGCCGCGTAGGCCCCGACATTAAAACTATCTGGATCCCACAAGCAAAGGGTGCACAATAATGTTTACTGGAATTATCGAAGCCCTTGGCATTATCAAGAGCATTGAAAAGCGCAGCGGAGACGTGCGTTTACATATCGCCTGTTCCAGTTTAGACATGGCTGATGTGCATCTGGGCGACAGTATCGCCGTAAATGGTATTTGCTTAACAGTCGTTGAATTTGGTAGTGATTACTTTTGCGCCGATGTTTCCACCGAGACTCTTAGTTTAACCTCTTTGGCTAAATGTAAGCAGGGCGATAAGGTGAACCTAGAAAAAGCTATGCTCGCCACTAATCGTTTTGGCGGCCATATTGTTAGCGGCCACGTAGATGGCTTAGCGGAAGTGGTAAGTATTAGCCCTAGTGCTAGGGCAGTAAACATTTGGTTAAAAGTTCCTAACGAGCTGGCTCGCTACATTGCTCATAAAGGTTCAATAACCGTAGATGGGATTAGTCTTACGGTAAATGAAGTTCAACAACAGCAGCTGCGTTTAACCATTATCCCCCACACCGCAGAGCAAACGACTATCTCGCAATGGGCACCAGGGCAAAAAATTAACCTAGAGGTTGATGTGATTGCCCGTTATGTTGAGCGCCTAATCGGCTATGCTGAAGAGAGTAAAAACGAATCAAACATCAATACTGCATTTTTGGCGCAACATGGCTTTTTAAAGTAGCCAGTAGCAATAATGAAATGCACTAATAACTATAAATAACACCCCTTAGGTAAGAAAGGTTTTGCTATGTCACTAAGCAGTATCGAAGAAATTATTGAAGATTTACGCCATGGCAAGATGGTAGTACTCATGGACGATGAAGATCGCGAGAATGAAGGCGATTTAATTATGGCTGCTGATATGGTGACGCCTGAAGCCATTAACTTTATGGCCACCTATGGGCGTGGTCTGATTTGTTTACCAATGACCAGAGAGCGCTGCCAGCAACTTAAGTTGCCGTTAATGGTTGACGTAAATACCGAGCAATTTGCCACTAATTTCACGGTGTCTATAGAAGCCGCTCAAGGGGTCACCACCGGTATTTCTGCTGCCGACCGCTCACGCACCGTTCAAGCGGCTGTTGCTCGCGATGCCAAACCTAGTGACATCGTTATGCCTGGGCATATTTTCCCGTTAATGGCACAAGAAGGCGGAGTATTAACGCGTGCTGGTCACACTGAGGCCGGAACTGATTTAGCCCGTTTAGCTGGGCGTGAACCTGCCGCAGTGATTGTTGAAATTCTTAACCAAGATGGCACCATGGCGCGTCGTCCTGATCTAGAAGTGTTCTGTAAAGAACACGACTTAAAAATGGGCACGATTGCAGACCTTATCGAATACCGCAATAACAACGAAACCACTATTGAGCGAGTGGCAGAATGTAAAATGCCAAGCCGCCATGGTGATTTCAAGCTGATTACTTACCGCGATACTATCGACGAGAAAGTACACTTTGTGATGCAAGCTGGCGAGGTTAAAGAAGACCAAGCCACTTTGGTTCGTGTGCACTTGCACAATACCTTTAGTGACCTATTAGGCAGTGACCGAGCCGGAAAAATGAGCTGGCCGCTGGATAAAGCATTAGAAAAGATCGCTAATGAAAATGGTGTTTTGGTGTTGTTAAGTACCGATGACGATGCTGAAAACTTGATTGAACAAGTCAAGGCCTTCGCGTTGCAGGACCGTGGCGAAACACCACCACAAAAACGTCAGCAAAGTGCCTCTCGCACCGTAGGTGTAGGCTCTCAAATATTGGCTGATTTAGGGGTGAGTAAAATGCGTTTGTTAAGCTCTCCGAAACGCTATCACGCGCTTTCTGGCTTTGGTCTTGAAGTTGTTGAGTACATTGACCAAGAATAATTTCCGATGCGCTTTGGCGTAAAATTAAATTAAGGGTCTATCACTTTAGTTGTGCTAGAATGGCGCGATTTTTTTGATGGACTCAAAGAATAGGCAGAACAACCATGAAAGTAATTGAAGCAAATTTGGCGACTCCAAACGCTAAAGTAGCCATTGTTATCGCCCGTTTTAATAGCTTTATTAATGAAAGCTTATTATCTGGTGCAGTAGACACGCTAACCCGTCAAGGCGGTGTAAGCGATGACAACATCACTGTTGTTCGTGTGCCTGGTGCGGTAGAGATTCCGCTAGCAGCTAAGCGTATTGCAGCGTCTAAAAAATACGATGCTATTATTGCTTTAGGTACGGTAATTCGTGGTGGAACTTACCACTTTGAATTGGTAGCCAATGAATGCCACAAAGGTTTAGCGCAAGTGATGATGGAGTACGATATTCCAGTAACATTTGGCGTGCTAACCACTGAGTCTATTGAGCAAGCGATTGAACGCGCTGGCACTAAAATGGGTAATAAAGGTACCGAAGCCGCCCTAAGCGCTTTGGAAATGATTAACTTAGTTAATCAGATAGAAGTTTAATTTGAGGAATTCTCTGTGAAACCAGCTGCACGTCGTAAAGCTAGGCAATTTGCTACCCAAGCAATTTATCAATGGCAAGTGACCAAGGACAGCGTTGCTAACATCGAACATCAGTTCTTAACCGAACAAGACATGAGTAAGGCTGATGTTCCTTATTTTTCTACTTTAATTTCTGGTGTAGTGGCTAACCATGAAAAACTAGATAAAGCGATGAGCTCTTCGTTGTCGCGTAAGTTAGAAGAATTAGATATCGTTGAGCATGCGATTTTATTAATCGGTGTTTATGAGTTATTGATGGTGACTGACGTTCCGCCAAAAGTTGTCATTAATGAAGCCATTGAACTGGCTAAATCATTTGCTGCTGAAGATAGCCACAAGTTTGTGAATGGTGTACTAGATAAAGTTCTACGCCTACAGCAGTTTAAGTCTTAATTAATGTCGTCTCAGCCGTCACTGGGTGAATTCGATATTATCGACAAATACTTCCAGAAAAGCGCGCCTCGCCAAGATGTAATTCTTGGCGTAGGTGACGATGCTGCGGTAGTTGCCTTACCCGATAATAGTCACATTGCCATTTCAACCGATACCCTGGTTGAAGGCGTGCATTTTTTTGCAGATATTCCCCCACGCGCCTTAGGGCACAAAGCATTGGCTGTTAACCTTAGCGATATGGCCGCCATGGGGGCAGAACCGCGCTGGGTGACTTTGGCGATTACCTTACCCGAAATAAATGAAGCGTGGTTGGCCCAATTTAGCAAAGGCTTTTACGACCTAGCAGAGTACTTTAATGTGAGCCTGATTGGTGGTGATACCACCAAAGGTCCGCTTAGCATTACTGTTACGGTGCATGGAGTGGTGCCGCATGGCAAAGCCCTGCGTCGAGATGGAGCTAAACCCGGTGATTGGATCTACGTGACCGGTAACCTAGGTGATTCGGGTTTGGCCTTAGCGCATTTACAACATCAGCTAAGCTTAAGTCCGCAGCAATTAGAGTTGAGTTTAAAGCAGCACTATTTCCCTCAACCGCGGGTATTAGCCGGCTATGGCTTGCGTGATATTGCCTCTGCCACAATCGATATTTCTGATGGTTTATACAACGATTTAGGCCACATCTTAAGAAAGAGCAGCTGTTCAGCGACTTTAAAACTTGAGCAATTACCTTTATCTGAAACCATGAACGAAGCCGTAAGTATTGACCAAAGCATTGCTTTTGCCTTAAACGGTGGAGAAGACTACGAGTTGTGCTTTACCGTGCCGGAATCTAATAAAGGCTCGGTGGACACTTCGCTATCGTTTAGCGGCATACAATATACTTGTATTGGTCAGTTAGCGCCGGGTAAGGGCGAAATAAAACTACAATATAAAGACAAGCCTTATCAGCTAGAACAAGCTGGTTGGGACCATTTCGTATAAGCAAGCTATTCACGAGAACCAACAATGGATAAGGCTTTAGCCCGTTTAAATTTGCGTAACCCCTTACATTTGTGTGCGGTTGGTTTTGGTAGCGGCTTAGCCCCTAAAGCGCCAGGCACTTTTGGTACTGTGGCAGCTATTCCCCTCTATTTACTGCTCGCACCGTTATCGTCATGGTTATATATCACGTTGGTTGTGTTGAGCTTTATATTTGGCGTGTGGTGTTGTCAAAAAGCCAGTGACGCTATGGGGGTTCATGATCACGGCGGCATAGTGTGGGATGAGTTCGTTGGTTATTGGATTACTATGTTTATGGTGCCCTTGTCACCGCTGAATGTATTGCTTGGTTTTGTGCTATTTCGCTTTTTTGATGTATTAAAGCCCTGGCCGATTAAAGTTTTAGATAAAAAAGTTCACGGCGGCTTTGGTATAATGATAGACGACGTATTAGCTGGTGTTTTTGCCGCCATCTGTTTGCAAGTTGTGCTGTTTGTTCTCGCTTAATTAATCAAATTCTCTAGTTCCTCAATTCTACTGCCCCTCAATCTAGTTGAATCTGCTTATGTAAATCACGCATAAGCTTATTCTTTTCTGCATAAATATGACAATATATCGACTTCCTAATCACTTTAACTGGCTCGGCTTTGATTTGGTTTATAAAATGCTGTTTATGCTATTTACAGTGGCAGATAAAAATACTAGTTTATTACGGGCAAAAAGCGGATCAGGCTTGTTTAGGTCTTACTCAGTTCACAAATGTTGGTGTAATACCGACAATTTGCAGAACAGGGTCTAGATTTATCAAGAACAATAATTATTAGTCTATTCGCAAACACACCGGAAATGCGGCCATAACGGCGGCGTACATGACAAGATGTCACACGGAGAATCATAATGAAAAAAGGATTAGCTAAGCTGTCTATCGCACTTGTAGCAAGTGCAATAGCGATGAGCGCGCAAGCTAAAACACAAACGTTTGTCTTCTGTTCAGAAGGCAGCCCAGAAGGTTTTAACCCAAGTTTATACACCGCAGGCACCACATTTGATGCGTCTTCTAAGACCATCTTCAACCGTTTGGTTGAGTTTGAAGTAGGTACAACCAATGTTGTTCCTGGCCTAGCTGAATCTTGGGACGTGTCTGAAGACGGCCTTGAGTATACTTTTCACTTACGCAAAGGCGTAAAATTCCATACTCAAAAGAAAGGCTTCAAACCTTCTCGCGACTTTAATGCTGATGACGTATTGTTCACCTTTGAACGTCAAGATGATCCAGAACATCCTTACCACAAAGTGTCTGGTGGCTCTTACGAGTACTACAGCGGCATGGGCATGAACGAGCTTGTGAAAGATATCGTTAAAGTTGACGATTACACCGTGAAGTTTGTATTAAGCAAGCCAGAAGCGCCATTCATCGCTAACATGGCAATGGACTTTGCATCGGTATTTTCAGCTGAGCAAGCCGACGCGATGCTAGCCGCAGGTACGCCAGAGAAATTAGACTTAGACCCAGTGGGCACAGGTCCTTTCCAAAAAGTACAATACCAAAAAGATTCAATCATTCGTTACGTTGGTAATGCTAACTACTGGCAAGGCGCTCCAGCCATTGACCGTTTAGTATTCTCAATTACACCGGATGCTTCAGTACGCTACGCCAAGCTTAAAGCGGGCGAGTGTCATGTAATGCCTTATCCAAACCCTGCTGATGTTGAGCAAATGCAAAAAGATGCCGACATCAACTTGCTTAGCCAAGAAGGTTTGAACGTTGGTTACTTGGCGTTTAACACTCAAAAAGCACCGTTTGATAACGTTAAAGTGCGTCAAGCATTGAGCCTTGCTGTTAACAAGCAAGCCATTATTGATGCGGTTTTCCAGGGCAGCGGCAAAATTGCTAAAAACCCAATTCCACCAACAATGTGGTCTTACAACGAGAAAACTGTTGATTACGCTTACGATCCTGTAAAAGCCAAAGCTTTATTAGCTGAAGCGGGCATTACTGATCTTAAGACCAATATCTGGGCTATGCCGGTTCAGCGTCCTTACAACCCTAATGCACGTCGTATGGCTGAAGTAATTCAAGCTGATTGGGCCAAAGTAGGTGTAACCGCTGAGATTGTTAGCTACGAATGGGGTGAGTACCTTAAGCGTTCTAAGCAAGGTGAGCACGACACAGTATTATTAGGTTGGACTGGTGACAATGGTGACCCAGATAACTTCCTAAGCGTATTACTAGGTTGTGATGCTGTTGGTGGTGGTAACCGCGCTATGTGGTGTCATAAACCATTTAATGACGTGATCATGAAAGCTAAGCAGATTTCTGCTCAAGCCGAACGTGCTCCGCTATACGAAGAAGCACAGTTGATTTTCAAAGAGCAAGCTCCTTGGATCACTATCGCTCACTCAGTTGCTTACAAGCCTATTCGCAAAGAAGTTCAAGGCTTTAAGGTTGACCCTCTAGGCGGTCACCACTTCTACGGCGTGTCGCTAAAATAAACATGCTTAAGGGGCTGGCAACAGCCCCTTTCCTTCCTTCTGACACAGAGCTGTAGTTATGTTCCAGTTTATTATAAAAAAATTGATGTTGGTGATACCCACCTTCATCGGCATTACTCTTTTAACTTTCACCTTAATCCGCTTGATCCCTGGCGACCCGATTGAGGTAATGGCAGGAGAAAGAGGCGTGTCACCTGAGCGCCACGCAGCTTTGCGTGCCGAATTGGGCTTAGACCAACCGTTATTGGTCCAATATTTTGATTACGTTAAAAACATTGCGAGTGGTGATCTTGGCCGTTCATTAATTACCAAGACACCGGTAACCGAAGAATTCTTAACGCTGTTTCCCGCAACTGTGGAACTGGCGTCTTGTGCTGCTTTATTTGCCATTTTAGTGGGGCTGCCCTGTGGCATTATAGCGGCGGTGAAACGAGGGTCGGTATTCGACCACTCAGTCATGACCTTTTCCTTAACCGGCTATTCGATGCCCATATTCTGGTGGGCACTACTGTTAATGCTGGTCTTTTCAGTGAACCTAGGGATAACTCCCGTCTCCGGTAGGCTTGATGTGACTTATTGGATTGATGAAGTCACCGGTTTTATGTTGATTGACACTTTGCTGTCTGGCGAAGAGGGGGCATTTGCTTCTGCTTTGCACCACTTAGTGCTACCAAGCATTGTGCTGGGTACTATTCCAATGGCGGTTATTGCCCGTATGACCCGCTCATCTATGTTGGAAGTACTAGGCGAAGATTATATCCGTACTGCGCGCTCAAAAGGCATGGCGCCAATGCGAGTGATTGTGGTGCATGCGTTGCGTAATGCGCTTATTCCAGTAATTACCGTTATTGGTTTGCAGGTAGGTATTTTGCTCTCTGGAGCGATTTTAACCGAGACTATTTTTGCATGGCCTGGCATTGGCAAGTGGCTTATTGAGTCTATTGGTCGCCGTGATTACCCGGTAGTACAAGGCGGTATCTTAATCGTTGCCACCATCATTATTGTAGTTAATTTGCTAGTAGACATTATGTACGGCGTGGTTAATCCACGGATCCGTCATAGCAAATAACGGAGCATAATTTAATGTCAGAACAAACAACTAGTCCTGCCACGACAGGGCCGCAAGTTCAAACACCTTTACAGGAGTTTTGGGGCTACTTTAGCCAAAACACTGGGGCGGTGATTGGCTTGGTTTTTATTATTTTTATTCTAATCGTAGCGATATTTGCCAGCGTTATTGCGCCGCATTCACCGATTGAGCAATATCGTGATGCCTTGTTACTACCTCCTGCTTGGTTAGATGGTGGCAACAGTGCTTACTTGCTGGGCACCGATGACGTAGGCCGAGATATCCTGTCGCGCCTTATCCACGGTGCGCAGTTATCACTATTTATTGGTGTATTGGTAGTGACTCTTTCACTAGGCCTAGGAGTAATACTGGGTTTAACCGCTGGATTTTTCCGTGGTGCAGTAGAAACCGTGATTATGCGTGCCGTAGATATCATGCTAGCAATGCCAAGTTTGTTGTTGGCTATCGCTATTGTGGCAATCTTAGGTCCAAGTATCTTCAACGCTGCCATGGCGATTGCCATTGTATCCTTGCCGCACTATGTACGTTTGACGCGTGCCTCTACTATTGCCGAACTAAACAAAGACTACGTAATATCTTCTCGCGTAGCGGGTGCCAGTTCGTTGCGTTTAATGTTCATTACTATTTTACCTAACTGTACTGCACCACTTATTGTGCAAGCGACCTTAGGTTTTTCTAACGCTATTTTAGATATGGCTGCTTTAGGCTTCTTAGGTTTAGGTGCTCAACCACCGACACCTGAATGGGGAAGCATGTTGGCGGATGCCTTACAGTTTGTACAACGCGCCTGGTGGGTAGTAACCTTCCCAGGCCTTGTTATTCTGTTAACGGTATTGGCCTTTAACTTAATGGGTGACGGCTTACGCGACGCACTCGACCCTAAATTGAAGCAGTAGGAGATTAGTTGTGTCTTTATTAGAAGTTAATAACCTCACTGTTGAATTTGGTGATGGCGATAATCCGTTTCGCGCGGTAGACCAAGTGGGTTACAGCGTAGAGAAAGGTGAAATTGTTGGCATTGTAGGCGAGTCTGGCTCTGGCAAGAGTGTAAGCTCATTGTCTATTATGGGCTTGATTGAATACCCTGGTAAGGTAAAAGCCGATACGCTTAAGTTTGAAGGTCAAGATCTATTGGCCATGTCAGAAAATAAGCGCCGTGCGATTACCGGTGCCGAAATCGCGATGATTTTCCAAGAACCAATGTCTAGCCTTAACCCTTGTTATACGGTTGAGTATCAGATTAGCGAAGCGCTCAAAATTCACCAAAGCGGTGATAAAAAATGGCGCCGTCAGCGAGTGATTGAATTGCTTGACCAAGTGGGCATTCCTGACCCTGAATCACGTTTGAAAACTTACCCGCACCAGTTGTCTGGTGGTATGAGTCAACGCGTGATGATTGCGATGGCGATTGCTTGTGATCCTAAACTATTGATTGCTGATGAGCCTACTACCGCATTAGACGTGACTATTCAGGCGCAAATTGTAGATTTGTTATTAGATCTGCAAAAGCAAAAGAACATGGGCTTGGTGTTAATTACTCACGATTTGGCATTAGTGGCAGAAGCGGCGCATCGTGTGATTGTGATGTATGCCGGCCAAGTAGTTGAGACGGGCCCGGCGGAACAGATTTTTTCTAAACCTAAACATCCCTATACTCAAGCGCTATTGCGTTCGTTGCCTGAGTCATCACTGGGCAAAGACCGCCTAGATGCACTGCCAGGTGTAGTGCCGGGCGCATTTGACCGCCCGATAGGTTGTTTGCTTAATCCACGTTGCCCTTATGCCACAGAGCGTTGTCAGAAAGAACAACCCACTATGCAGGGAGAGGGCGTTCGTCAAGTGCGTTGTTTTACGCCACTTGATGAAGCAGGGAGACCAAGCGCATGAGTGACACTATTATGAAAGCGGCTGCGTTAGATTCAGAGCAACCCGCGAATCAAGAGCAAGAGTCGGTATTGTCTGTAAACGGGGTGAAAAAACATTACCACGTTAAAGCGGGCATGTTTAAGCCAGACGCTACAGTAAAAGCCCTTGACGGGGTAAGCTTTAGTCTTGCAAAAGGGAAAACCTTAGCGGTAGTAGGAGAGTCTGGTTGTGGTAAATCAACCTTGGCTCGCGTGCTCACTATGATTGAAACACCTACCGCTGGTGAGTTGTGTTTTGATGGCAAAGATATCTTAAGCTTGGGAAAAGATGCCGCTAAAGCATTACGCCAAAAAATCCAGATTATCTTCCAAAACCCTTATGGTTCACTTAACCCTCGTAAGAAGGTGGGAACCATTTTAGAAGAGCCCTTGGTCATCAATAGCGACATGAGCAAAGCTGAGCGTAAGCAAAAAGCCCTAGCGATGTTGGCCAAAGTAGGTTTACGCCCAGAGCATTATGACCGTTATCCGCATATGTTTTCTGGCGGTCAGCGTCAGCGTATCGCTATTGCTCGCGGTTTGATGCTAGACCCTAAGGTTGTGGTAGCCGATGAGCCTGTCTCCGCCTTAGACGTGTCTGTGCAAGCTCAGGTGCTAAACTTGATGATGGACCTGCAAGAAGAAATGGGCTTAAGCTACATTTTCATCTCGCATGATTTGTCGGTGGTGGAGCATATTGCCGATGAAGTGATGGTAATGTATTTGGGGAAAGCGGTTGAATACGCTTCTTGTGAAGAGTTGTTTGCTAACCCTAAGCACCCATACACTCAAGCATTGTTGTCGAGTACACCGCGTTTAGACCCAGCCCATCGCCGCGAAAAGATTAAACTAGAGGGTGAATTGCCTTCGCCACTTAATCCGCCGCAAGGTTGTGCGTTTCATGCGCGCTGTCGTTACGCCAACGATCGCTGCCACAAAGAGCAGCCAGCCTTAGTTCGCGAAGCTAATGCACAAGTGGCATGTTTTGCGCGAGAAGAGGGGCGAATCGCCTAAGTATCTCGAAACCAAACAAAAAGCGGGCCTGTCCCGCTTTTTTTATTGCCTCATCCCGTGTAAGTTAGCTGGATAAACTTACCAAGGACTCTTCACGTTGGCACTGTTAGATAAAACCAAAGCTAAAATACACAAAATAGCGCTGTTATTGGTGTTAATTGTAGGCTGGGTAAATGTTTCACCAGCCAAAACCTTGGTTTGGGGAACGGCTTTTCATGCTGAGCCCAACGTAATTGTTGAGGAAGTGGATGCCAACAGTAATTTTATCAACCACTTGTTGTTCGACCCTTTGTTTTTACTTGATCAACAAGGAAGAGTCGCCCCACGCCTGGTGACCAAGTGGAAGATAATATCGCCTACTCAAATTCAGTTTGAGTTACGTAATGATGTTGTTTTTCATTCAGGAAATCCGCTTACGGCTGAAGACGTAGAGTGGACCTTTAACCGCATTCAGCAACAGCCTCACTTACAAAGTTTGTTTGCACCGATTAAAAGCTTAAAAGCTTTAAATAGTTCGCAGTTTGAAGTGCTCACTTACCGACCATTCTCAGAGTTGATTCAGCGTTTAAGTTATATATTCCCAGCAGACAAACAGTTTTATCTAGCAAATAAGGAATTAGAAAACACCGAGATAGTCTCCTCTGTATCGGGAACTGGACCTTTTAAGTTGGCCCGTTACATACCGGGCATTGTGACCGAGTTTTCCATCAATCCTGAATATTGGCGTAATAAGCGCAGTAATATTACGCAAATTAAAGTGGTGCCAATTGTGCAGTCTGAAATGCGCATGGCGAGCTTGTTTTCCCGCGATGTGGATGTGGTAGACCATGTACCCGATAACTATGTAGAGCTGTTAAATAAAGACCCGCAACTATCCGTTATTCAGACCGAGGGTCTAAAGTGGTTGGCCATTGAATTAAATCAACGCCATCCCGCGCTGGCTAATCGGCGGGTACGCCAAGCGTTAAACTTGGCGATTGATAATGTTAGATTGGCTGAAGTGTTAGGGCCTTACGCTTTAGCGTCTACCCAGTTAAGCATCCCTGGTCTTCCTGGTTACAATAAAGAATTGTTGCCGCGCTATAACTTACTACTGGCGCATCAATTGCTGCAGCAAGCGGGTTTTGAAGATGGCTTTACGCTTACTATAGCAGTCCCCAAACAGCTATTTGGCGAGCAGTCTAAAGTGGTACCGCAACTGGTGTCGATGTTAGATCGGGTCAACATCACCCTCGTGCCAGAATGGTTAGATGAACAAGAGTATCAAGCCAATATTGAAAACTGCGCAAGTGATGTGATGTTAACGCGCCGCCAAAGTGATGCTGGTGACGTATTAAGTATTGCTCGTTCTATGTTCATTGAGGATAGTGGCACAAGCCTGCAAACGGCTGGTTGCTTGTCTTACCGGAATGAAAAGGTAACCCAGCTTATATTGGCTGGCGAGCAAGAGCTTGATGAAGAAAAGCGCGACAAGATTATTCAATACCTTGAGCAGCAGTTATACCAAGAAGCGGTGTTTGTGCCTTTATATTGGCAACGAAAGATATGGGCATTGAACCAGCGGATTAATATTGAAAATATGAATCGGGCTAGTCCATTCCCATTGTTTGAACGTTTACAGGTGTTAGATTAACGCGAAGGCTTATTGTTAAAGTCTTCGATTTTTTGTTGAATGCCCACGCTGTCTAAACCTAGTAGTTGGTATATTTCATCTTGGCTACCTTGCTCAACAAAATTGTCGGGTAAGCCAATATTAAGTACTTTTACTTGGTTTAGTTGTTCAGCAAATAAAAACTCGTTTACTGCCGAACCGGCGCCACCCAAAATGGCATTTTCTTCAACCGTTACAATTAGCTCATGGCTCTCGACTAACTGGCGAATACAGTCTTTGTCTAGCGGCTTAACAAAGCGCATGTCTACCAGTGTTGCATCGAGGTGTTCGGCTACAGGAGCGGCTTTACATAACAAGCTACCAAAGTTGAGAATGGCAATTTTTTTACCTTCGCGTAATACTCTGGCTTTACCAATCTCTATGGCGCTCATTGCATTGTTGATTGGCGTATTGTCTGCGCCGCCACGAGGGTAGCGAACCGCAGCAGGCCCCTGATGTAAATGGCCTGTGTAGAGCATTTGCCTACATTCATCTTCGTTGGCGGGTGCCATAATTACTAAGTTAGGCACCGCTCTTAAGTAGCTTAAATCAAAAGCACCTTGGTGAGTTGGGCCGTCTGCGCCAACAATGCCGGCGCGGTCGATAGCAAATAACACCGGCAAGTTTTGAATGGCTACGTCATGAATCAACTGGTCGTAGGCACGCTGTAAAAAGGTACTGTAAATAGCCACAACCGGTTGGTAACCTGCAATGGCTAATCCAGCTGCAAAGGTCACTGCGTGCTGCTCAGCGATGGCTACGTCGAAGTATTGTTCAGGGTACTCTTTAGAAAAGCGCACCATGCCCGAACCTTCGCGCATCGCTGGGGTAATCCCCATTAGCTTTTTATCTTTGGCGGCCATGTCACATAACCAATCGCCAAATACCTTAGAGAACGTAGGCGCGGCACCTTTGCTTTTAGGCAGGTTACTTTGGCTAGGGTCAAATTTAGGCACGCCGTGGTAACCAATAGGGTCTTGTTCGGCGGGTAAATAGCCTTTCCCTTTTTTGGTCATTACATGCAAAATTTGCGGACCTTTTAAGTCACGCATATTGCTTAATGTGCGCACTAAGCCTTTTACGTCATGGCCATCAATAGGGCCAATGTAGTTAAAGCCAAATTCTTCAAATAAAGTGCCCGGTACTACCATGCCTTTAAGGTGTTCTTCAGCGCGGCGAGCCAGCTCTTTAATCGGCGGCATACCGCTGAGTACTTTTTTCCCGCCTTCACGGAGCGAAGAATACAACGAGCCTGAAAGAATGTTTGCTAGCGAGTTATTGAGTGCGCCAACGTTTTCCGAAATCGACATCTCGTTGTCATTTAAAATCACTAACATGTCGTTGTGGATTGCGCCCGCGTGGTTTAGCGCTTCAAAAGCCATACCGGCGGTCATGGCGCCATCACCAATCACGGCCACCACTTTACGGCCTTGCTGTTCTTTTTCAGCGGCTATCGCCATGCCTAAGGCCGCACCGATTGAGGTGCTAGAGTGGCCTACGCTTAATACGTCGTACTCACTTTCACCACGCCATGGGAAAGGGTGTAAACCTTTAAACTGACGAATGGTCGACATTTTTTCACGGCGACCAGTAAGAATTTTGTGCGGGTAAGCCTGATGGCCAACATCCCAAACCAATTTATCAAAGGGGGTGTTGTATACGTAATGCAAGGCAACAGTGAGTTCAACTGCGCCTAAGCCTGAGGCTAAATGGCCACTCGACTGGCTAACACTGTTAAGTAGATACTGGCGAAGTTCGTCACATAGTTCGGGAAGCTGCTGTTGCTCTAGTTGGCGTAGCTGCGGAGGCAGGTCTGCAAGAGCAAGAGTTGGGTAATCTTTAATATTCAGTGTCATATAAAATGCTTATCATTATTTTTATTGTTGACGACTAGTTGTTTCGATGCACGACATAATCAGCCAATGAGGCTAGCAACTCACCATTGTAAGGCAAACTCTCTAAAGCTAACAGCGCTTCTTTACCTAGTAATTCAGCCTTTTCTATGGCGCCGTCCAATCCTAGCAAACTTGGGTATGTGCTTTTGTTTAGCGCCTCATCAGAGCCTTGAGGTTTACCTAAAGTATCGGTATCACTAATTATATCTAAAATGTCATCTCTAACTTGAAAAGCTAAGCCTAACGCATCGGCATAACGAGCTAAAGCTTGTTGTTCATTTGGCTGGGTAATATTGGCGCATATTGCGCCCAGCATCACCGCCGCTTTAATAATAGCGCCGGTTTTATGTTGGTGAACGGTTTCTAACTGCTGCAAGCTTATTGTTTGATTGGTTGCTGCAATATCTAAGGCTTGTCCGCCACACATGCCATTGTATCCGGCTGCTTGGCTTAACACTTTTAGCATAGCGACTTTTTGCGCATCACTGGCTGGAGCATCAGCAATTAAACTAAACGCCAAACTTTGCAGGGCATCACCGGCTAAAATTGCTGTGGCTTCGTCAAAGGCGATATGGCAAGTTGCTTGACCGCGGCGAAGATCATCGTCGTCCATGGCAGGTAAATCATCATGAATAAGCGAATAAGCGTGAACGCATTCAACGGCTGCTGCTGCAGTATTAAGTAGCGCTGTTGAAGCCCCGTTCAATTGACCCACAATATAAACAAGCAGCGGGCGAACTCTTTTTCCACCTAGCAATAAACCATGGCGCATAGCGGCCAGTAAACGCGGGTCGTTTACTGTTTGCTGCTCTAATATTTGGTCTAAGTGCGCATTAATTTGTGATTGATAGTCAGCGATGGAGCTGGCTAAAGTAGTATTCACTCAGAAGACTCCTGAGACAGCGGTTCCAAAGTATCGCCGTTTGGACCTTGACGAAGTATCTCAACCTGTTGCTGAGCTTGCTGCAGTTTTGCTTGTCCAGCGTTAGCAAGGCCGATGCCGCGCTCAAATTGTTTGAGTGAATCTTCGAGGCTTAACTCACCTTGTTCTAATTGTTGAACAATGTCCTCAAGTTCATTTAAAGTCTCTTCAAACTTCATCTTTTCTGGTTTTTTTGCAACCACAGCCAAGGCCTCTCTCATACTTATGCTGGCGCAAAGTTACCCTAGGCGTATAGGTAGGTCAAACATGCGACTCAAGTATTTTTATTTTGGTCGATAAATATAGAAGAGCTTGGTGTGTCAAGATATTGATATGAGAACACAAAATTACCTTCGATTCTGTTTTGGGAGTAGACTAGTATTAGTTTAATTAGAATCTCTAGGCTACAGGTTAAAAGGAAAAAGCAGTGGATTTAGCAACGCTGATTGGGATTATCGGCGCCTTCGCGTTTGTTGTAATGGCGATGGTGATGGGGGGCGGGATTGAGATTTTCATCGATATCCCTTCGGTACTGATTGTTTTTTGTGGTTCGTTATTTGTTGTATTGATGAAATACAACCTCGGCCAGTTTTTGGGTGCAATTAAAATTGCGGCCAAAGCTTTTATGTTTAAGGCCGACAAACCCGATGATTTAATTGAGCGCTCAGTTGAAATGGCTGACGCTGCCCGTAAAGGGGGCTTTTTAGCTTTGGAAGAAGCTGAGATCACTAATCCCTTTATGCAAAAAGGCATTGATATGCTAGTTGATGGTCACGACGCTGACGTAGTGCGTGCCACCATGGAGAAAGATATCTCTCTCACTTCTGAACGCCACGAGTTTGGCGCTGGCATATTTAAAGCACTTGGCGATGTGGCGCCGGCAATGGGTATGATTGGTACGCTAATTGGTTTGGTAGCGATGTTGTCTAACATGGATGACCCTAAGTCTATTGGCCCTGCCATGGCGGTAGCCTTGTTAACGACCTTGTACGGTGCCATTTTAGCTAATATGGTGGCGATTCCCATTAGTGAGAAGTTATTGCTGCGTGCTGGTGAAGAAAAGCTAAATCGTAGTCTTATTTTAGATGCGGTATTAGGGATCCAAGATGGGCAAAATCCGCGTGTGATCGAAGGCGTGTTGAAAAACTATCTGCCGGAAGGTAAGCGCTCTCTTGGTACAACCGACGAATAGGTGACGCAGTAATGGAAGAACCTTGCAAATGTCCCCCCGAAGGTTTGCCCGCATGGATGGGCACCTTTGCCGATCTTATGTCTTTGTTGATGTGTTTCTTCGTATTGCTATTGGCATTCTCGGAGATGGACGTATTAAAGTTTAAACAAATCGCTGGGTCGATGAAGTATGCCTTTGGTGTGCAGAACCTGTTGGAAGTAAAAGATATTCCCAAAGGAACCTCGGTGATTGCCCAGGAATTTCGCCCTGGTCGCCCAGAACCCACACCAATTGAAACCATCATGCAGCAGACCATTGACATGACTCAGGCCAAGCTGGAGTTTCATGATGGTGAAGAAGCCGATGCGGGCGGGCAGCAAAAAGCTGCAGGCCAACAGACCGGCGGCCGCGCCTCTGCTACTCAAGCTCAATCTTCACAAAGCCAATCAGAGACTCAAGCTCAGCAAAATGAAACCGCCAAGCGGATTGCTCAACAATTGCGAGACCAAATTGAAGATGGCGCGATTGAAGTGGAGTCATTAGGCCAGCAAATTATTATTCGAGTCCGAGAAAAAGGCGCATTTCCTTCTGGTTCGGCATTTTTGCAGCCTAAGTTTAGGCCAGTAATTCGCCGCGTGGGCGAAGTGATTAAAGATATTCCGGGTATTGTTACGGTGTCTGGGCATACCGATAATCAACAAGCTGAATCGGAGCTGTATCGTTCCAACTGGGATCTTTCTAGTCAACGCGCGGTATCGGTGGCACATGAGCTGATTAAGGTGCAAGGATTTGCCGAAGAACGCTTGATAGTAAGTGGCGTGGCAGATACTCAGCCACTGCTTAAAAACAATACCTTGGAAAATCGTCGCCGCAACCGCCGTGTAGAGATAGGCATTATGCAAGGTAAAGCCTCTCAATCTGGTGAGATAGCAGTCTCCGATGCGCAATAGTTATTTACCTCGCCGCTAATACCGGCGAGTTTCTTTTTTTGTCCTCTCTTTTTTGCTTCGCTTTGCGTTTTATTCAGCAAAGTATTGCACTTGTTCTTAGCCTAAAATAAACAAGATTGGCTCACTGCCATAACTCGCGGTATAATTCGCGCCCAAATTTATCAAGGCCCCAGAGTTATGAAGTTCATCGTTAAACTATTTCCAGAAATTGCTATGAAGAGTAAGCCGGTTCGCAAGCGCTTCAGCAAAATCCTGCAAAGCAATATTCGTAATGTAATTAGTCCTATCGATGAAACGATTCGTGTACGCCTAGACTGGGATCGAATGGTGGTCACTTCGCGTAACGAAAGCGAGGAAAACCGAGCGGCGGTTATCGAAGCCTTGTCGTCTACACCGGGAATAGTGCATTTTCTTGAAGTGTCTCAGCATACTTTTACTGATCTACACAGTATTTATGAACTGACTCATGAGGTATGGAAAGACCGCTTAAAAGGTAAAACCTTTTGTGTTCGAGTAAAACGTAGCGGTAAACATGACTTCTCATCAATTGAAGTAGAGCGTTATGTTGGTGGCGGCCTTAACCAGCATTGCGAAAGCAATGGGGTGCGCTTAAAGAATCCAGATGAAACGGTAAAACTAGAGATATCTGACGAAGATGTTTATCTGGTTAAGGCCAAACATGAAGGCCTAGGCGGTTTCCCGATAGCCACACAAGAAAGTGTACTGTCACTCATCTCTGGCGGCTTTGACTCTGGTGTATCGAGTTACCAGCTCATTAAACGTGGCGCCAAGGTGCATTATTGTTTCTTTAACCTTGGTGGGCGTGCTCACGAGCTAGGTGTTAAACAAGTTGCTCATCATCTTTGGAAACGTTTTGGCTCATCTCATCGGGTGAAATTTGTCGCCGTAGATTTTGACCCAGTGGTAAACGAAATTCTTGAGAAAGTAGACAACGGCCAAATGGGTGTTGTGCTTAAACGAATGATGGTACGGGCTGCTTCTGAAGTGGCTAAAAAACTGGATATTCCAGCCTTGGTGACCGGCGAAGCGGTTGGCCAAGTGTCTAGTCAAACCTTAGTAAACTTAAGCATGATTGACCGGGTATCTGAAACCTTGATATTGCGCCCGCTTATCGCTACCGACAAGCAAGACATTATTGATGTTGCTAAGCGCATTGGCACCAATGATTTCGCGGAAACTATGCCGGAGTACTGCGGTGTTATTTCAAACAAACCTACGGTGAAGGCGGTTGAATCTAAACTGCTTATTGAAGAAGAAAAGTTTGATTTCTCTATACTCGACAAAGTGGTTGAAGATAGCCGCATTACCGATATTCGCGATATTGCTAAAGAAACCGACGAGCAAGTCACCGAAGTTGATAGCGAAGAGGTTGCGCAAGATAAAGAAGCGGTAATATTGGATATTCGCTCTATGGAAGAACTAGAGCTAAAACCCTTTGCAATGGATGGCGTTGAAGTGAAACATATTCCCTTCTTTAAATTAGCCACCCAGTTTGGCGATTTGGATCAAAGCAAGCACTATATGTTGTACTGTGATCGCGGTGTAATGAGCAAACTACAAGCCTTGTACTTACAAGATGCTGGCTTTAAAAATGTTGGTGTTTATAGCAACAAATAGTTCATTTAGCCCTGCTTGAATTAAGCCGACTTTCGTCGGCTTTTTTGTCTGCTAAATAGTTAAAAGTCATTAAAAAATATGAATTTTTGCTACCAGTTAGCATTTTAAACAGCTTTTACTGATAATTGCCTCAAACTAGGAGTTTTATCACACCGTTCACTCTCAGGTGGTATAAACTTAGAGTAGGTTTTAGCACAAAAAGGGGTAGAAGTATGAGCGCTCTATTTTTAGTTACCGCAGTGGGCGAAGATAAACCCGGTACGCTAAATCGCTTAGCCGATATAACGCATTCTCAGCAGGGAAAGTGGCTAAGCAGTCGCGTAGTTAACCTCGATGGGCAATTTGCCTGTATCTTCAAAGTTCAAGTTCCACAAAAAAATAGCCAAACCTTACAAGATGCGCTTCTTAATGTAGAGGGTGTACAGCTTGATATTCACGATTGTAAACCTGCGCATCTATCGCAATCAGAATCTCTGCGCTTAGTGATTGATGCCGAAGATAGACCAGGACTGATTAACGATATTACACGTTTGTTGGTGGGGCATGGGGTGAACGTTAATAAGCTTGAGTGTCATCGTGTTAGTGTGCCGGAGGCCGGAGGGAATGTATTCACTGCCGAGCTTGACCTCATGGTGCCAGACAGTGAAAACACGGCGAGCATTATTGCTGAGATTGAAAGTTTGCAAGCGCAAATGGTGGTGAACCAAGCTCACTAAATGTGCGTTAAGCGGGTAAGTTGTAAAGGGCGGCAATAAGCGGCCCTTTTTGTTATTTGCTACTTGAGATTAAACTCTTTCACCGCGTTAAGAATACTGCGAATACTGTATTGGCCAATAAACTTACCATTTTGCACTACAGGCATTCTGCGGCGTTTTTCCTTAATCAGTTTTTCTGCTACTGCCAGTATGTCCATGTCAGTGCCAATAACATCCACTTCTTCGGTCATAAAATCGGCAACACTTCCTCCAATCTCTCCGTGGTAAGTGCCTTTTAAAATCGCCTGTAAACAGTCTATTTCAGAAATGACTCCAACCACTTCACGTTGTTGGTTTATTACTGTGGCACCCGATACTTTTGCCGCAAGCATGATGTCGATAGCCTCAAACAACGAGGTAGTAGGTTGTACTGTTACCGGATTTTTAGTCATGTAATCGATCGCGCGAATAGAGGTTAACGCCATGCTTTCTTCCTTAAAATTGCAGGGTTTCTTTAAGATATGAATAAAAAAATCGCTTTTTGTCCAGTTGTTTGTATAAAAAACTAGTGCGAGTTAAAAAAACCAAGGTGACTTTAAAATAATTGTAGATGCTATGTTACGTAATAACCTGATTATTTAGCTTAAAGGCATTTTCGTTCAAAGGACTTACCCAGATAACACTCGGTAGACTGCGACCTTGGTAGTAGAGTGTAAATACTGTGAACAATGAATACCTTAGTCTTTTAAGATAAGCGTTACACTTAAGCCTAATTAGCTAAAAGAAAAAGCGAGACTGCTGGAATGAGCCAACGCAAATTGCATGACTTGTTTTCTCCAAAATCTATTGCGGTGATTGGTGCATCAAACCGTGCTTTACGCCCCGGCAACGTGGTGATGAAGAACTTGATGAGTGCTGGGTTTAATGGCCCAGTAATGCCGGTAACCCCTAAGTATAAGGCTGTGCTGGGCGTGCTTGCTTATCCGAGCATTGAGAAGCTACCGCAGCGGCCCGATTTAGCAGTGGTATGTGTGAACGCCACACGCCTGCCAGAGGTAATAGAAAAGCTGGGTCAGTTTGGCTGTAAGGCGGCCATTATTACTGCCGGTGGTTTAGACATAAATGTTGATGAACCACAGCAAACGGTTACCGAGCAAATACTCGCATTGGCTCAACGCTACGGTATGCGTATTTTGGGGCCGAACAGTTTAGGCATTATGCTGCCCCAGCTTGGGCTTAACGCGTCTTTTGCTCATGCCAATAGCCAAGTCGGGAAAATTGCTTTTGTGTCACAATCTGCTGCGGTGTGTACCACTGTACTTGATTGGGCTAATGATAAAGGCATAGGCTTTTCCTCGTTTATTTCCCTAGGCGATGCATTAGACATCGACTTTGGAGAGCTACTCGACTATTTGTCTCGAGATGCCAAAACCCAAGTAATTATGTTGTATATCGACTCGGTAAAAGATACTCAACGTTTCATGTCTGCGGCGCGGGCTGCCTCGCGCAATAAAGCTATTTTGGTGATTAAATCTGGGCGCAGTAGTGTGGGGGCCAAGGCGGCTTCTTTGCATACTGGTGGCCTAGTAGGCAACGATGCTGTTTACGATGCCGCTTTTAAGCGTGCTGGTATGTTGCGGGTTAAAGATTTACATGAGCTATTTGCCGCGGTAGAAACGCTGACCTATGCCAATCCTTTGCAAGGTGAGCGATTAGCCATTTTGAGTAATGGCGGTGGTCCAGCAGTATTGGCGGTTGATGCTTTGATGGAGCGCGGCGGTAAGCTAGCTGAGTTTTCCGAAGAGACCTTAGCGAAGTTGTCTGAAGTTTTACCTAGCGCATGGTCGGGGCAAAACCCCTTAGATATTGTTGGTGATGCCGATCCTTCTCGTTATGCCCAAGCCTTAGACATTGTCGCAAGTAGCGGTGAAGCGGATGCCTTGTTACTAATGCATGCGCCGTCGGCATTGGCGGGAGCCGAGTCTACCGCTGAGGCGTTAATCAAGGTGATTAAACAAGACAGTAAAGCGCGGCGGTTAAACATTCTTACTAATTGGATGGGGGAAGCCACGGCGTACCCAGGGCGGATGGCGTTTACCAAAGCGGGCATTCCCACTTATCGAACCCCAGAGGGTGCGGTGGGTGCGTTTATGCACATGGTAGAATTTAGACGTAATCAGAAACTGCTTTCAGAAACCCCAAGTACTACCGTGGAAACCGCTGTTGACCAAAGCGCGAAACAGATTTTGCAAAGTGCTCTAGAACAGCAAAAATTTGTATTAGAAACCCATGAAGCTAAACCTTTGCTGCAAGCTTTTGGTTTGCAAACTATCGATACATGGTTGGTGCATGATGTGGCAGAAGCTATCGCGTGTGCCGAAGATATTGGTTACCCGGTGGCACTGAAAATTCAATCCCCAGATATTTTGCATAAATCCGATGTACACGGTGTCAGTCTAAACATTAACAACCAACAAGAGCTTAAGATTGCCGCAGAATCAATGCTGGATAGGGTTCAGCAGGCTTACCCTCAAGCCAGAGTTGAGGGGATGGTCTTACAGCGCATGGCCTTAACCGCTGGAGCACAAGAGCTGCGAGTGGCAGTGATTAATGACCCGGTGTTTGGTCCTGCGATATTTTTAGGCGAGGGTGGCTCGGAGTGGGATGAAACCCAAGATGCCGCGGTAGCTTTACCGCCACTGAATATGAGTTTGTCCCGTTACTTGGTTATTTCTGCCCTTAAGGCGCAAAAGATTAGAGACCGGCGCTTGCCTAATGGGCTAAAAATGGAAGCCTTATGCACCATGCTCACCCGCTTATCTGATTTAGTGATTGATTGCCCAGAGATTGCCCGTTTAGACCTTAACCCGGTACTGGCAGCAGGCGATAACATTACCTTGCTAGATGTAAACATGCGCTTGCAAGCGGCTGAGCAAGGCTTAGGGCAACGCTTAGCGATTCGCCCCTATCCCAAAGAGCTAGAAGAATATTGCCAGATTAAAAATGGTAGCAAAGTATTGCTGCGTCCTATTTTGCCAGAAGACGAACCCAAGCATTTAGCCTTTGATTCTTCCCTTACCGAAGAAGACCGTTACAAGCGGTACTTTGGCGCGAGAGGGCAGATGACGCATGAAGAGATGGCGCTGCTTACGCAAATAGATTACGCCCGCGAGATGGCTTTTATTGCGGTAGACGAGAGCGCCGAAGACGACCGAGCCATCCTTGGCGTAGTAAGGGCGAGCATTGATCCTGATAACCTAGATGCAGAGTTTGCCATGGTGGTAAGAAGTGACTTACAAGGTCAGGGTTTAGGCAAGCAGCTGCTGCAAAAGCTTATTGCTTATTATCAGGCAATGGGCACCCAAACCTTGAGTGGGATGACAATGATTCAAAACCGAGGCATGGCAGGTTTAGCCAAACATCTAGGATTTAGAGTGAAATTTGAACTGGAAGATGGGGTGATAGAAATGCAGTTAGATTTACAAACTGCTGAAGAGTAAAATCAGCCTAAGAGTGAATCCTTAGGCTGTAAAATGTAAAGCCTAAGGGCTAGAGACTAAAAGCAACAAACTGCTGCATTACAGCGCAGTTTGCATCTATCCGTTGGTCAAAGTCTTCCAGTGCAGGGGTTTCGCTACAAGCGCCCCTTTTCGCCCCTAATCTTACCAAGCAAGATTCAAACGAAGTATCGTAGTGGTTGTGGATTAAGCCCTTATCTAAGGGGCAACCATCGATACTGTTGTCCGCAGCCACTTCAAAAAAGGCCGCTAAGCTGTCGCGTAAACCAAGGCTAAATGCACCAGCGGCTTGTTCAGGCTCAAAAGAATAGACATAGCAGTTATGTTGCAGCACGTCTTCGTGGCAAGTGAGTATGCCATCTGTACTAAGTGCTTTTAGCAAGTCTTGTTGAGCAATCAGTAGTTTGCCTTCTACAGAGCTATCGGCACTTTCAAGTGCACGTCCGGCGGCAAACTCAAAACCTCGGTTAGGGTTTTCACCATATTGGTTGAAACGATGGCCAGCTTTAAACCCAGTAGGGTTTACCAGTGGCAGTAAACTAAGATTTATCTTGTTGAAAATCTCACTATCTAGCTGTGAGAGAAACTTTAACATGCCCCAAGGCCCAGCGGCTTCTTCACCGTGAAAACCAGCACTAATCAGTAGGTTTAGGCGTGAAGAGTGCGGGTTAGGAGATTGGTAAAGATCGAGTGGGTAAGCGTCTATTTCACCAAGTGTTTGCTGCTGCATTCCTAAACGCTGCATTTGCTCGGCGAGTAAAGAATAAAAGCTATCAATATCATTACTGGCACTTTTGAACTGGCTCGATTGCCAATGAAACTGTTGAAATGAAGAACGGCTCACAAGCTAAGCTCCTGCATGTTATGTGATGAATAGGCTAACACTACCAGCACTTTTGCTTGAGCTCTAGTGTCATTCATTAATTTAGCCCCAGTAATGTTATTGGCTGGCTACAAGCTAAAGTGTTTTAGGAACATGGGCTTAAATGTGTTTTATAAAGATGGTTTTAGGTAGCAGGTTTAGCTGAATAATGAGAATGCTAAATATTAATCGTCATCATCATCGGGGTGTGAATTCACCACTTCTAGTAGTTCTTGCTCCAATAGTTCGGCAATGGCTTGGTGTTTTTTATTCAGGTAAAAGTAGCTTTTGATTTCGATAAAGTGTTGGTCAAAACAGGGTTTGATTTGCTGTCTCTCTTGAGCGCTGTAGATAAATTCGACCGAGCGCTTGCTGGCTGCAAAGTAGTCGGCACGACCTCGCCGCAGCATTTCTACCATTAGTTTTGGCGAGGATACTTTCTCAAAGCCCACTTCAGAGAGTTGATAAAAAATGTTGAAGTAGGGGATGCCGCTTAAACCAACCGGCTTAAAGTTACTCAGCTGGTCAGGGTGGGCGACGCAGTTTTGATCGTGAGGCACCCAAATCCACAACTTTGAAGATTCAATGGGCACATCTATTTTCAGCATGTTGTCGGATTTTCTGCTGGGAAAATCGTAAGGAAAAGCTTCACCGTCTAATAGGTTTAACTCTAACAAGCGACTAGCTCGCGCTTCAGGCAGGGGGATTAATTCGAGCTCAATATCAATTTGTCTGGCGGCCTCTACTAAGTAATCTAAACCCGGTTCATCTTCACCTTCATCTAAATCAAAGTCGAGCACAGCTACCTTCATTAGCGCCGCAGCGATAACCGAAGTACTCAGCAGACTTAAACTTAAACAAGCCACAAGGTTTTTCAAGAGATTGCTCTTACCAGTTGAATACCCTCAGTATAGGGGGATTTTTTATCTTAACTAACGAATACTACTCATTTTTAGTAAGTTGTGAAGCGCGCTAAAAATATTCGGCGATGGCTAAATAGCGCTGGCGAATATGCTCAATAAGTAATTTGATTTTTTTCGGTTGTTGGCGAGTGAAAGGATAGACCGCGTAAATACCGAGTACTTTGGCGGCTTGGCCTACCAATATCTCCTGTAAGCGCCCTGCGGCTAAGTCCTCATGTACCAAGCAGCGAGGTACATAAATTACCCCGTGTCCTGCTATTGCTGCGGTTCTTAAGGCTCTGGCATTGTTGGTACTAAAGCCACTGTTTACTCGAACGGCTTGAGTTTGCTGCTTACTGTGAAACATCCACTCCTCAGCGCCACCTTCTTGGTAGCTGTAGCTTAAGCAGCGATGTTTGGTGAGCTCGTCGGGTGTCCACGGAATACCTCGCTTCGCCAAGTAGCGGGGGCTGGCAACCACCACCCAATGTGAGTCAATAATGTGGCGAGCAATCAGCGAGGAATCAGGCAAGCTGCCGGTTCTAATCGCCAAATCAAAACCGCCTTCTAATAAGTCTACAAAGCGGTTATCCATCGACATATCCACGCTAATGTCTGGGTATTGCTCACAAAACGACGCTAAGGCTTCTGCCAGCAGTAATTCGCCTGAAATGGTGGGCACACTGATTTTAATTTTCCCACTCAGGCTTTCTCCGTATTCGCCTACTTCGGCAAAGGCTTCTTGTGCACTTAGCGCAATATCTTTGGCTTGCAGAAATAGCGCTTGGCCTGCTTCGGTGAGCGAGAGTTTACGGGTAGTGCGATATAGCAGTTGTACCGATAACTCTTGCTCTAAACGAGCCACTCGTTTGCTAATCACTGAGTTGGTGAGCTCTCGTTGTTCGGCTACGCGGCTAAAGGATCCTTGCTCAACCACATCGGCGAACAAAATTAAGTCATCTACATTTGGCATATTTTGGAAATAATTAATTTCTTTGTTTCTATATATGGATGAATGTCGAAGCTGTAAAGTAAATGTTAATTAAAAGTGTGTTTTAGCCTCGGCTTTGTGTGAACTCTCACATTTGGCCTTTGGCACTAAGGTCTTATTTTAGCCAGCGGAGCTTCAACTAAAATAAGCCAATAAACACTAAATTAGCATGACTAGTTTGCATGAGGTAGGGAATGGACCAAGCAGGATTAAGGATGTATCCGAGCAAGCCAAACAAAGTGTATTTTTATGCCACTTGTTTGTTAGACGTGCTTGACCCCAATGGCGGATTAGCCGCAATTGAACTGCTGGAACGTGAAGGCATAGAAGTGATTTGGGTGGAAAAACAAAGTTGCTGTGGCCAACCCGCTTACACGTCTGGTTATCAAGACCAAGCCAAAACGGTCGCCTTAAGCCAAATGGCGCTATTCCCCAACAACTACCCGGTAGTGGTAATGTCTGGCTCCTGCGCCGGTATGATGTTTAAACATTATGCTGACTTATTTGCCGCCAGTGAACATGCCGAAAAAGCACAGGCATTTAGCCAAAGAGTGTTTGAATTTAGTGAGTTTTTGGCACGAGTATGCCGAGTAAAACTAACGGATAAGGGCGAAGCCAGCTCAGTGGTATTGCATACATCCTGCAGTGGCCGACGTGAAATGGGCATACATACAAGCTCTGAGGCCTTATTGGCTCAGTTAGATAATGTTGAACTCAAACAAGCCGCTTACGATACCGAATGCTGTGGCTTTGGTGGCAGCTTTGCATTGCGGCATGCCGAGATTAGCCAAGCGATGGTGGAAGACAAAGCCTCTCATTTAAAGCAATCGGGAGCCGACTATTTAGTGAGTGCCGATTGGGGCTGCTTGGCTAACATTAATGGCCACTTAGCCTATCGTGGCGAGGCCAGCATGTTTAAAGGCCAACACTTAGCCAGCTTTTTGTTAAAGCGCACTAAACCCGCTAGTGAGGCTAAAGCATGAGTGTACAACATTACCAAGCAAGCCAATTTAAAGGCCAAGCCAGCGACGCGCTCGCCGACCAACAACTACGCCAGAACTTTCGCGGCGCCATGGATTACTTACAAGAAAAGCGTAAAGACGCCTTTAGTGATGAAGACGAATTAGCGCAATTACGCTTACACGCCGAGAACATTCGCCAACGCTGCTTAAGCAAGCTACCGCAGTTACTAGAGCAGTTAGAACAAAATTGCCAAGCTAACGGTATTCAAGTGCATTGGGCCGAAGATACCAACCAAGCCCAGCAGCTGATTGCTGAATTAATCCAGCAAGCAGGGGGCAAAAAAGTAGTAAAAGGTAAGTCGATGGTGACCGAGGAAATCGAGCTAAATCACCATCTGGAAAGCCTAGGTATAGAGTGCGTAGAAAGTGATATGGGTGAGTATATTGTGCAGTTAGCAGAAGAAACTCCTTCGCACATTATTATGCCTGCTATCCATAAAAATAAGCAGCAAGTGGCGGATTTGTTCTTAGAGCATATCAAGGATTTTAATTATACCTTGTCGGTAGACAAGTTGATCCAAACCGGTCGAGAAGCCTTACGTAACAAGTTTAAGCAAGCCGATGTGGGCATTTCTGGGGTGAACTTTGCGGTTGCCGAAACAGGCACCCTTTGTTTGGTGGAGAATGAAGGCAATGGCCGCATGACTACCACCGTGCCACCCCTGCATATTGCGGTGACCGGTATAGAAAAAGTGGTGGAGCATTTAAGCGATGTGCCGCCACTGTTTAGTATTTTAACTCGCTCGGCGACTGGCCAGCACATTACCACTTATTTCAATATGATTTCGGGGCCGCGCCGTTCGCCAGAGCGCGATGGCCCGCAGCAAGTTCACTTGGTGTTATTAGACAATGGCCGCTCGCAAGCTTATGCCGATGACGCTTTGCGTAAAACCTTGCAGTGTATTCGCTGCGGCGCATGTATGAATCATTGTCCGGTCTATACCCGGGTAGGCGGGCACGCATATGGCACCACCTATCCTGGCCCCATTGGTAAAATTATTTCCCCGCATTTACAAGGTTTAGAGCAAACCAGTGATTTAGTCACCGCCTCTAGTTTATGCGGTGCTTGTGAAGAAGTTTGTCCGGTGAACATTCCTATTCCCAGCTTGCTGCAGCGCTTGCGTCACGATGCAAAAATGCCTGCGGAGAGCGGCACTTCGTCACTAAAAGGCCAAGCCAGTGCTGCCAGTTTTAGCGAACACAATGTTTGGCGTTTTTGGGCGTGGTTAAGCACTAATCCAAAGATTTATCACCTCGCCACTCGCATGGTTTTAACCTTAGCGAGATATATACCTTTGCCTATGGGCGCGTGGACCCGTTGCCGTTCTAAACCAGAATTGGCATCACAGAGTTTTCATCAGCAAATGAAACAACGGGCAAATAAAGGAGCGAGCTTATGAACAGCGCAAGTGCATTGGCAAAAGCCAATATTATGCAGCGTTTAAGTGCGGTATCTGCGCTTAGCCCTAAACCGTCTGCTGGCAGCCATCAAGCGTGGCAAAGCCCTAGCCACGATGTTCGCTTAACACGATTTAAGCAGCAACTAACCAACGCTCATGCTGAAGTGATAAGCATCCCCAATGCTGAACAATTAATTGGAAGCTTGATTGAGTTCGCGGCGTTGCACCAATGGCAAAGCGCCATGTTAGGCACTGGGGGAGATTGGCATCAGCTGTTTACTCAGGCTTTAACATCGCGACTAAAACTCAGTGTTTTTGAGCAAGATTTTGAGCAGCACAAGTCAGATTTATTCAACAATACGTCGGTAAGCTTAACTGGGTGTGACGCAGGAATTGCCGACACGGGAACCTTGGTGCTTAAACCTAGTGCCGAAGAGCCGCGCAGTTTGTCGCTATTAGCGCCGTGTCATGTGGCTGTTATCAAAGCCAGTCAAATCGTAGATAACTTTGCTTTGTTAATGGCTCAGCAGCAATGCCACCAAGGGCTGCCCAGTAATGTGGTGCTTATATCTGGGCCATCTAAAACGGCTGATATTCAGCAAACCTTAGCGTATGGCGCGCACGGCCCCAGCGAATTAATTGTGATAGTGATTGAGGGCGAATAAGCCACCAAAACGTATTTAGTTGCCAATTATTGATAGTAAATGGAACAGGATTACACCATGAATCAAGCCAACAGCCCGGTGTTAGAGGGATCTTACCAACAACTGTTTGACCAGCTTGCCGCAGAGTTGTTACCCGAACAATTGATGACCAGCCACGCACAAACGCTGGCTTACGGCACCGATGCCAGCTTTTACCGTTTGATTCCCAAGTTAGTGGTAAAGGTAAATAATTTAGCGCAGTTGCAGTTGGTCATGGCTAGCTGCGCCCAATTAGCGCTGCCTTATACTTTTCGCGCAGCCGGAACCAGTTTATCGGGGCAAGCCATTTCCGATTCGGTGTTGATATTGTTAAGTGATGACTGGCGCCAGCATCAGATTTTGGAAGGCGGCGATAAAATTAGCTTACAGCCCGGTGTTATTGGCGCAGATGCTAACCGCTACTTAGCGCCTTTTCAGCGAAAAATAGGCCCTGATCCAGCTTCAATTAACGCGTGTAAAATTGGCGGTATAGCGGCCAACAATGCTTCGGGAATGTGCTGCGGCACGGCGCAGAATTCTTATCACACCATGGCGTCTATTACGGTGGTATTTTCCGACGGCACGGTATTAAATACTGGTGATCCGCATAGCGTAGCCGCCTTTAAACGCAGCCATCAAGGTTTGTTAGAAGGGCTGTCAGAACTCGCTCAAAGCACCCAGCAGAACAAAGACTTAGCCGACAAAATTCGCCATAAATATCGGCTGAAAAATACCACCGGTTACAGCCTTAATGCGCTGGTGGATTTTAGTGACCCTTTCGATATTTTACAGCACCTGATGATTGGCTCTGAGGGCACTTTAGCCTTTATTGCCGAGCTGACTTATAACACCGTGGTAGAACATCCACACAAAGCATCAAGCTTGTTGGTATTTGCCGATAGTGACACAGCATGTAAAGCGGTGCAGGTATTAGCCGACCAGCCCGTAGCCGCGGTAGAACTAATGGACGGCCGCGCGCTGGCCTCTGTGGCAGACCAACCGGGCATGCCAGATTTTATTGCCAGCTTAGACATGCAGGCCTGCGCTTTACTAGTGGAAACGCGCAGTAGCCAAGCCGATGAACTGACCACGCTCTGTCAACAAGTGATGGATAGCTTGGTCAGTTTCCCCCGCATCGGTGAGGTTGCGTTTACCACTAAATCGTCAGAAACCGCCGCCCTATGGGCCATTCGTAAAGGCATGTTCCCCGCAGTGGGTGCAGTGCGGGAAACCGGCACAACGGTGATTATTGAAGACGTTGCCTTTCCGGTAGAACGTCTAGCCAATGGCGTACACGAACTACAAGCCTTATTTACCGAGCATGGTTATCACGAAGCGATTATTTTTGGCCATGCCTTAGCGGGCAACCTGCATTTTGTATTCACCCAAGGTTTTGAAGACCCAGCAGAAGTGGCGCGTTATGGCCGCTTTATGGATGCGGTTAGCCAACTTGTAGCGGTTAAATACCAAGGTTCGTTAAAGGCCGAGCACGGTACTGGCCGCAATATGGCGCCGTTTATCGAGCTAGAGTGGGGCAGCGAGGGAGTAGCGCTTATGCAACAAATTAAGCAGCTATTTGACCCTCAAGGTTTGCTTAATCCCGGGGTGATTCTTAACCAAAACAACCAAGCGCATTTAGAAAATTTAAAACCAATGCCAGCCGCCAACGAGCTGGTGGACAAGTGCATTGAGTGTGGTTTTTGCGAACCCGTGTGTCCATCGCGCAGTTTAAGCCTTAGTCCACGGCAGCGCATTGTATTATATCGAGAGCTTAGTGAACTGCGCCGCAGCGGCAGTAATACCCCGCGTTTAACTCAGTTAGAAAAAGACTTCAAATATCAAGGGGTAGATACCTGTGCTGCGGTAGGCTTATGCGCCGACCGTTGCCCCGTGGGGATCAATACCGGAGATCTAGTTCGCCAATTACGCGAGCAACATTACGCCAAGTATAAAAATATCGCGCGTTGGACAGCCGATCATTTCTCAAGTGTGGCTAGCATCACGCGTTTAGGCTTAGGAACCGCTGAGTTAGGCCAAAAAGTGCTTGGTTCCAGCGCGATAAGCTCAATTAGTAAAGGCATTACAAAAGTCTCAGCGGGTAAGGTGCCAACCTGGAACCCCGCTTATCCCACCCGCGCTAAATACCAGCCGCCACAGCCGCGTTTTCACAAAGATAAAGTGGTATACATTCCCTCGTGTGCAGCCCGCACCATGGCGCCACAAGCTGATGCCATAGATCCTCGGCCATTGGTAGAGGTAACTTGTAACGTGCTGGAAAAAGCCGGTTTTGAGGTGATTATTCCCGATAAGGGAGATGATTTGTGCTGTGGCATGCCTTATCACAGCAAAGGCATGTTCGATATTGCTACAGATAAATCCCAACAGCTGGAAGATATTATTTGGCAGCTTAGCGAGCATGGTCGTTGGCCTGTACTCATGGATACCAGCCCCTGTGCTAAACGCAGCCAAGAGCAATTTTCTCAGCCTATCGATATCTACGAACCGATTGGTTTTATTCATCAGCATGCCTTAGATAAACTAAACATCGCTAAGCTAGAGCAACCAATAATGCTGCATTTAACCTGCAGCTCGCGCCGAATGGATATGCACGATCCCTTGCTAGACATCGCCAATCGCTGCGCCGAGCAAGCTATATTGCCAGAGCACATTTATTGCTGCGGCTGGGCGGGCGACAAAGGCTTTACCACTCCAGAGTTAAATCAAGCTGCGCTAGCGCCATTAAAAGCGCAAGTACCAGAAGGCTGTACTCGTGGTTACAGCAATAGCCGAACCTGCGAAATTGGTTTATCACACCACAGCGGCGTTGCGTATCAGTCTATTTTGTATTTGGTAGATGAAGTGAGTTTGTGATAAATGTTTTTAGGTGGCGAATAGTCTCTAGTTGTTCGCCATATGATTACTATTCGATGTTGCCTGCTAATTCGATAAGTGCTTTTAGGTCATCCCAGAGCCAGTACTTGCTCTGGGATGATTTGTTATTATATAACGAGGTATTTTTTGATAATGACATAAGCCAATTGTGTTTTGCTTGATGCTGGCGCGGTGAGTGGTTGAGCCCTAAAACTCCACCATCGGGTAGATATTCATACTCATAAGTTTGCCCGTAACCGCTTTCTTTTGTTTCTTTTGACAATATAACGCAGCTCATCGCTCTTGTTATATACTCCGAGATAGAAAGCTCTGGGACTACATTAAAACTATGATTTTCCGGAACAAATTTGGAATTATAATAATTAGTCCTAGTGCTATATGCATCTATCCCTTTATCCTGTTCAATTAAGCCTATAACTAAGGCTACTATATTAATGTGTTGAGTTTTATTCGACTGTCGTTTTGTCACGTCTACAGTTCTTAAACATGCATCTATTTTATTGATTAGCTGGTCAATATCTCGAATTTGTAAATCATAAGCTCTAGCTAAAACTGTGACAGCATTTTGTGTAGGTGACTCTGGCTGAGAAGAAAAATATGGGAATAAATCTATATTGGGATACTTAAAATCTGTACTACTCAAATAATGTTCTAAATCTGGTTCAGGCAAGCTCGCTTTTCTATCAAAAAAGCGTTTTAAATATTGCTGTGATTCGAATTCATTACCGTAAACGGCCTTGATTGAGTGACACAATTGCTTGGTATCGGTGGCAACCACAAATACAAAATTCTTTGTAGAGAAGAAGTGTTTGATTACTTCTAACATTTCGATCGCATAAGTAGGCCTACAGCGATCTAGCTCATCTACTAACACTACAACAGGAAGAGTGGCAGAGTAGTTTTGCTGAAGAATTTCAGCCAGTTGTCCTAATCCTGTACGAATTTCTTTAATAGCTTCTATTTGCTCAGCATAATCTTTAGTTAGCTGAGATCTGAAATTATCGGAATCGTCTTCAAATAATTGTTTGACGGTTTCCATTCCAATATTTGAATCGTTTAAGAGCTTTGCGCTGGCTATACCGGCAAGCCCTATAAGTGAGCCTTTTAAAGCTTTACTAAGAAATTGTTTTACTTGCTTAGTTTTTTCTTCTGAGCCTATACCGCTATTGAAGCTTTCCAATTGTGTCAGTAACTCGCTGGCAACAACTGTTAAAGGGTCTTTTGAAAAATCACTTTCCCATGCATCTATGTAGATAACGGGATGCTTCCTTTGTAGCAATAACGTGTAAAATCGTTTCAGAAACTCAGTTTTACCGGTCCCCCATGCACCATTTAGATTTAATACAAAACCATGTTTCTCACCAGTGATGTAATTAGCTAAAAACTCCCCATATTCATGTCTTTTCAGTTTGCAATTGCTGAAATTATGAGTGCTTTGCCATTTAGAAAATTTGGCATTTGTTATTGACAGCTCTGACATTTAGGTTGCTCGGTTAAGGAGGCAATATCCTTCGATGCTACAATTCTAAAACTTAAGATAAAAGGTATTAGCTACTTTATTGTCAAATTTATTGATACGAATGGGAGGTTAATCTAAAGAGTGATTTTATTTACTGTCCTGAGACCAATATCCTTTTTATCATACAAATACCCTTGTATCATGTTTTTACTCGTTTCCATCAATAAGATCCTGTAATGAATAAAGACACTAGCCTGCAAGCCGCTAAGGTATTACTTAGCAATCGCAATACCGATCAAAAAGTTGCGCGTTTAGCGCCTGAGCTTCGCCCTCATACCATTGATGACGCACTAGAGATACAAGCGGCAATGGCAGAATTACGCCAAGATAAGATTGGTGGCTGGAAGTGTTTATTACCGCCAGCAGAAGACAAAGTGATTGTGGCGCCTATTTTCACTGCCGATGTGCAAAGCGGCGCTCAGTGTGAGCTAATGGCCGATACTGGCATTGCCAAAATTGAACCAGAAATCGCGTTTGTTCTCGCTAAAGACTTACCGGCTCAAGCAGATGATTACAGCGAAGCGCAGATTAACGACGCGATTGGCGATTGCCACATGGCTTTAGAACTTATTCAGCGCCGCTTTGCCGACAGTGAAGAGGCTGCGTTTTTAGAAGTGCTAGCCGATGGCTTAGTTAACCGAGGTTTGTACTTGGGGCCTAAATTAGATAAAGCCAAAGCGTTTGCCGCCAGCAGCATTCAGTTAAGCCTTAGTCAAAACGACAACAAACAAAGCTTTGAGGGTAAACACCCAAATCAACACCCTGTCAGCCCTATTTACTGGCTAATTAACTTTATGAGCAAGCGAGGTGTAAGTTTTAAGGCAGGAGAAGCGCTTATTACTGGCTCTTACGCTGGCATTGTAGAGTTGGAGTTTGATGTTGATACCTTGATTGAATATCAAGATTTAGGCGCTTATCAAGTTAAGCTGGTAAAAGCCCAAGCTAGCTAGGCTTACCGAATGCTTTGGTAAACAAGCTTTCATCTAGAAAAGAGCCTTAGGGGCTCTTTTTTTATGTTTACTGTTAGCCTTTGGGGTTAATGCAGGCCTTTAAAGTAATGGGTATAGGCTGTTCTTTAATGAGGGCGCTTAAATAAATGGCAGAAGCTTTAGAGGGCTATGATGTGGCGATGAAACCGCAAGTTAGAGGAAGGTGGTAAGGTTATAGGGCAATAAAAAAGGGAAAAACCATGCTTGGCCTTTCCCTTATTAGCGATTAACTCAGTGCTATTTATTTAGCAAAGTTAATAATTGGGAAGCACTTGAAGAAACCATTGTCTGCACAGTTAATTAAACCAATTTGAACGCCGTCAATAGTATTTGTTTTGTTGAATATGCCTAACTGGAAGTTAGATTTTTCAGAAATACTGGCAACACCTATATCTGCTTTGGTGTAGCCTTCAGAGTAGTTAACCGCACTCCAGTTTAAGCCATTCACATCGTTAGTTACGTTTACTGCAGCTAAGTTAACACCGGTAGTTGAGCCTGTGTTCCAGTTAAACAAACCTAAAGAAGCGCCTTTCATTTCTTCGGTCACTTTAGCGCCACCAAAGAATAAACCAAAGTTAACACCAGTGGTGCGTTTGGTTTCAGACATACCTAGTACAGAAAAATCTACACCTTTTACTTCGTCTACCTGGCCGTGAAGAACCGATAAACGTACGCCGCCAACAGCGTCAGCATCAGGTGCATTGTAGCCATTCATTGTTGAGAACATAACAGGTGCGCTAGCCATTGCAGGGGCAGAGACAAAAGCAGCTAAAGCTAAAGCAGGGATGAATTTTTTCAAAGGTAAATCTCCAAAAAACACATCGATATCTTTGCTCTCATATCAATGTGTTAGTCAATTAAATAGGGCGCGAAGTATACATTAGAGATAGGTAATTGAAATACCGCATTGCTTATATCTACTATACGTCCTGTGTAAACTATTTGTTCCTAGTTAAATGGATCGCTGTATTTCTCATCGGCCAGCATATCGTGGTCGCTTAGAGTGTTTAAAAACGCGATCAGTGCTTGTTTTTCATCTTCGCTAAAGTTGAATTTTACCGCTTGGCCATCTGAGCCTAATAATGGCGCTCTTAAATTGGGATGAAGTTGAATACCGCTGCTGTAGTGCTCTATTACTTCATCTAAGTTGGTAAAACGGCCGTCGTGCATATAGGGCGGGCGAATGGCAATGTTACGTAGTGACGGCGCTTTAAACTTGCCGTTATCGTTAGCTGTGCCGGTGGTTTCTGCAATACCTAAATCGTCACTAGACTCTGCATCTAGCCCATTAACGGTTGATGTAGTCGTACCTATTGGGCCATTTGGTATCGGGCCAACAAAGGCTTCGCTTACATGGCATCCGGCGCAGTTGACACTGTCACCATTTTCAAGCTCTCTTGGCAGAAGAAAAAGATCTTTGCCAAGGTTTTCTTGAGCGCTAAAACCTGGGAAATCCAAGCGTGGAGATTGTACTTCGGCTCTGGCGAGATCGTATTTGGCGGTGGTGCTTACCATGCTTCTTATAAACTGCGCCAAGGCTTTTGATATGCGGTCACTTGAAATGCTTTGGTCGCCAAAGGCATCGTTAAATAGCGCAGGGTAATAGGTTTGATTAGCCACTATTTCTTCTAGCTCGGCTAAGATAAGCCCCATTTCTACCGGGTCTTGAAAAGGCATTAAAACTTGCTCTTCTAAGGTGGCAGCGCGTTCGTCCCAAAAGAAGCTGCCGCTAAAGTAAAAGCGCGCATTGACTATGCTCATTGAATGGCGGCGAGTTAGCTCACCGTTAAAGCCTTGGCTGAGCACTTTGGGATCGGAAAAACCGTGCTCGGCTAAGTGGCAAGAAGCGCAGGCCGTAGTGCCATTGGCACTCAGTTTTTTGTCGTAAAACAATACTCGGCCTAGGGTGGCACCGGCATCAGTTATTGGGTTGTCTACTGGCGTGTTGTCGAATTCAATAGCGGCATGTTGAAACTGAGATTGCGCGGGGAAGTTGTTCTCGGTGTAGTGCGTCGGCAAAGCAATATTGGCGTAATTAAAGTGTTCACTGGGTAAGTTGAGTTCAGTTTCTGGTTCGATAACTGGTGGAGTAGTCTCTGAGTCATCGTTGTTGCTGCTGGATTCACTTCCTCCACCGCATGCGCCGAGTAGTAAAACCATGCTTAGTTGTAACGCAATGTGCTTGTTCTTCACTGAAATGTACCTTAAAAATCCTTTTTTTTAACATAACAGTTGCTGTGTAAAGATACGTAAACCAGCGCAAACTCTGTTAATAATGTGACGAGTTTCCGCAAATTAGCGGGCTGTATTCGCCAAGCGTTTTTGGTGAAACCAAAGCCTGCTTACGCTAAACAATTTTGCCGGGGGATATTCCCATCACTCGTTTAAAGGCGCGCGAAAAGGCGGCTTCAGAGTTGTAGCCCAGCTCTTCAGCTAACACCATTAAAGGGATGCGTTGCTGCTTTAAGCGTTGGTGAGCTAAGTTCATTCGCCATTCAGTCAGATAATTTTTAACGCTGTTACCAATAAGCAGGGTAAAGCGAGCAGAAAAACCAGAGCGCGACATGCCACATTCTTGCGCTAATGAATCTACTGTCCAATCTCGTTCTGGCTGGTGGTGAATGGCGCGTAAGGCAATGCCTATGTGTTTGTCGCGTAGCGCGCCCAACCAACCTTCGCTGGCTTGGGGGGATTGCTCAATCCAATGGCGAATGAGCTGAATCACCAGTATGTCGGCCAAGTGAGTAATAATGGTTTCTCCACCTGGCCTTAGCTGCTCAGCTTCAGAGGAAATAAGCGCCAAACTACTACTTAACCAATCTTGATGTCCGAGTTCGGTGTGTTGCAATACCAGCACTGGCGGTAGCTGCTGAATAAGTCGCTGGGCAGCCAGCAAATCAAAGCCCAGTACTCCGCAGGTTACCTCGGTCAATTCGCCCGTTTGGTTAATCTTAAGTACTTCATAACGCTCACTTATCCGTTCCACGCCAGCATCAAACAGCGGCGTGGGAGTAAGTTGTGGGTCGCTACTTAGGCTATGGCCTTTGCCATGGGGCACCAATACTAAAGTCCCTTGCTTAAGTCGCTGAGGTGCTAGGCCCTCTATGCTCAACCAGCATTGGCCTTTAGTTACGATATGAATCATTAATTTACCCGGCAGAATAGGCATGTCGAGTGACCAGTCGCCACGCACCGTTGAGCGGCAATATAGGCTGCCATCTACGCGTAGTTGGTGCAGAGTCTCGCCCAAAGGATCGTTGGCTTGTGGAAATACCGGTGTGTTAACCCTGGTTGCTGCTTGCATAGAGATTATGACTATTTAGGACGAATGGTTAAAAATTGTAGATGTATAAGCATTAAGTATCCAGTTTTAACGCGAGATACTAAGCCCGTGGATGAGCCACTACTTACTTGTTTTTAACTCGGAGCACCCAAATGACTTCACACACAACCTTGATTGTTGGCGTAAACGGTAAAACCGGTCGTCGCGTAAATAGTTTATTAGCAGAGGCAGGGCGCCTTACCCGTGGGGTATCTCGCTCTACGTCTCCCTCTTTTGATTGGTTAAACCCTAGCACTTGGCAAGCCGCTATGCAGGGCTGTGATTCAGCGTATGTATGTTACCAACCCGATTTAGCTGTACCCGCTGCACAAGCGGCGATTGCTGAGTTTATTGAGCATGCAAAACAAGCCGGCATTCAACATATTGTTTTGCTCTCGGGACGCGGGGAAGATGGCGCGGTTGCTGCCGAGCGACAGTTAATTAAAAGCGGCTTAAGCTGGAATGTAGTGCGCGCTAGCTGGTTTTCGCAAAACTTTAGCGAAGGCTTTTTAATTGAGTCGGTAAACAGTGGCCAAGTGGCGCTACCACGCGCAGATGTACTAGAGCCTTTTGTTGATGTAGACGATATTGCTGAAGTGGCGGTAGCGTGTTTAACCCAACCTGCATTACACAATCAACTGTTTGAGGTAACAGGGCCCGAGCTGCTGAGTCTACGAGAATGTGTGGCGATGATCGCTAATGCCAAACAGCGCTCCATTGAGTTTGTTGAACTCAGCGTAGAGCAGTTTGTGGGCGCTTTAAAACAACAGCAATTCCCAGACGATATGTTGTGGTTAATGAATGAGTTATTTAGCGAAGTAATGGATGGCAGAAATAGCCATTTGTGTCACGGTGTCGAGCAAGCGCTTGGGCGACCCGCTAAATCATTCGCAGACTACGTAAACGCAACAGCAGCACAAGATATGTGGTCATAATTAGTGCCAGCCAGTGGGGAGCAATGTGCTGTTTGGTATTGTTCCTCACTGACTTACCTAGGAGATTGTTTGGGCTTAGCGCGAAGAGCAGGCGCAAAAGCTTGGTATTCAAGACGTTGATAACTGGGTTAATAAACATAGGGCAACTATGCTCAATACATGAAAAGCTTTCTCTTTAGATTACGCGCGGGCTTATTGCTTACTTGCCCTATCGCGATTGCCTTCGCATTTCCCTTTGTTATGCCGCTGATTCACTCTAGCGAGTTTTATGGTCATGGCAGTAATGCCGCGGCCTACAATATTCAACTGAACAATGGTGAGGCTTTAAGTGACTATCAAGGGCGCTTCACTTATTTGTTTTTGGGCTTTCAGGGCTGCAGCCAAGCTTGTCCTCGGCAACTTCTCAACTTAGCCGCACTGGCTAACTCAAATCAGCTCAAGCAGGCACAGTTTCTTTACGTAGACCTCGTAGCAGGTTCGGCGTCCAATGTCGTGGCCGAGCATGCTTTAAACAATGTGCTGTTTCGTCAGGTGGCTAATTTTCAGCAGGCCATAGAAGTGTCTCAGCAATTTCCTGGGTATGTTGCAAGCAACTTCGATGCTCAAATTGTCGATCATTCGGCTTATCTGTATTTGCTCGATCCTCGTGGTGAGGTAAGCCTAGTTTATACCCAAGTGAATCTTGAAATAGACAAAGTAATACAGGATTTCAAACAATTACAACAAGGTGAAATACTATGAACGCAAACCCTGCGCAATTAGCAGATAAGCAAGTGCTGTATATTTTATTGGCTCACCTTCCGGTGGTGGGACTATTAGTGCCGATTGGTTTTGCCAGCCATAGTTTTGCCTTAACGATGTCGATGCTGATATCGATTATTGCGTTACTTAATTATGCGTATTTGCGCGGCAGTCGAGTGTCTTCATGCATTAACGCGATGCTGTTAATGGTGTATTCCATGGTGATGATTCAAGCCCAGCTTGGCCGATTGGAGATGCATTTTCATATTTTTGCCGCCCTTGCATTTGTGCTTATTTATAAAGATTGGTTACCGGTAATTGCTGCCGCGGGCATTATTGCCGTGCACCATCTCGTTTTTACTTATATGCAGTTGAGTGGCGTAACAGTGGCAGATGTTCCACTGATGATATATGCCACAGGCTGCTCTTGGGGAACCGCTATTGAGCATGCGGCCTTTGTGGTATTTGAAAGCGGGGTATTGGTATTTTACGCGATTAATATGGCCAAAGATGCCAAGGTGTCCAATTCAATCATTGTGGCGGTAGATAAGCTGGCCGCCAACAAAGATTTAACGGCGACTATCGACAGTAACAAAGAGCACCCCACGGTCATCGCTTTTAATACCTTAATTAGCGAATTCAACGCCTTATTTAGCGACTTAAAACAATCGATTGTGGACATTAATGGTTTGGTGAGTGGGCTAAATCAACAAAGTACTGAGACTAAAAACGTTGTATTACAGCAAATGGAGCAGAGTGATTCGGTTGCCAGTGCATCGGTAGAATTATCTCAAGCTGCACGAAATGTTTCTGATAACGCAGAGCATGCCGCAGGCGCTGCTGAATCGGTAGAGACACAGATTAAGTCTGGTTCGCAGCAAGTGGGCGAGTCGGTGGAGGCCACTCAAACCCTGAATAAACTGCTGAGTGAGTCTGAGGTATATACCAGACAGCTGAACGATAATGTTCAAGGGATTAATGCGGTGATTGAGGTGATTAAAGCCATCTCAGAGCAAACTAACTTATTGGCCTTAAACGCTGCCATTGAAGCCGCTCGAGCCGGAGAATTAGGCAGGGGCTTTGCCGTAGTGGCCGATGAAGTGCGGGCGCTGGCTGCACGCACGCAAAAGTCTACTGGAGAGGTGAATCAAATAATCGACACGCTACAAACGAATGCTTCACAAGTGGTTGATTCAATGCAAAAAGGTTTAGTGTATTCCGACGAATCCAAAGCCAAGATAGAAACAGGTGGCAGTACGTTATCGTTAATTAATCGAAGCGTGAGTGACATGCGCGATGTGAACGCACAAATTGCTAGCAGTACTTCAGAGCAAACTGACGCATGTGATCAAATTGAACGAAGCATTAATGAGATTAGAGATAAGAATGAAACGCTGATGGGGCAAAGCCAGTTGTTAGCCGAAACGGCCAGCACAGTTGCTAATACTCTGGCATCGTTAGAGCAGCGTGTTGCTGTGTATCAAACTCAGCTGTAATTCATGGTAAACGGCAAAGGTATAGGCCTTTGCCGTTTATTATCGCTACTTAGTTAACGGAATTAACTGCGCTTGCTGCTGTTCAGGGATACTGTTTAGCATGGCAATAGTGAGAGATTCTTTGTTTTCTTTTTCGCTTTCGGTTAGCTCGGCAATGGCATTTTCTGGCAACTTGTACATGGCACCTGTTGCTGGATCTACGATTAACATGCCGATTAAGCCGCCAAACAAAATGTTACCAAAATACCAACCGTCTACACTGCTTTTAAGCTCGATAATTTGTTCTTCATAACCTTCTTTATTAAATACTAGTTGGTAGGTTTCGCCTTTAAAAAAACCAGCAGAAGCATTTAAGGTAAGGGTTTTTGGTGTTTGTCCATTCTGAACTGTTACTCCGGCTCTGTTTTTAATAGAGAAGCTGGCTTGGCTGGGAGTAGAATCAATAGCGACTAAATACTTACTGTCACTAACGATACTTGAGCAGCCTGACGCTAATAGAATAGAAAGGGCTATAACACTTTTCTTAAGCATGGATATTTTTCGTCCTTGATGTTTATAGGTAAAACTTAGCAACACTAATCAAGCTAAATAGAGAGCACTTAGCCGCTGCTACGTTTGGGTATATAGTGGTAAATTGGTTTAACGATTTATCTTTCGGTTGGCCAATTTGATGTTAGGGTGAGGATTTTAGTTTTTTTATACTATAAATCTATGTAAGTTTACGCTGTATCGTGTAAATGTGAGCTAAGCCACTGTTAATGTCTGTGACATTAAGTTGATGTAAACAAAAGGGAAAAACTATGTATCAAGGAAGTTGTTTGTGTGGGGCTATTCAAGTTGAAATATCGGGAGGTATCAATTCAATTATTCATTGCCATTGTTCTTTATGTAGGAAAAACAGTGGCACTGCATTTGCTACCAATGGTTTTGTGGCGACCAAAGGATTCAAAGTGTTAAAAGGGGTTGAAGATTTTGGTCACTATCAAACCTCTCCGGGGAAGGTGAGGCATTTTTGCAAAGTATGCGCATCACCTATTTATAGTTCTAACCAAGCGGATCCTAGTCGCTTAAGAATACGCTTAGGCATGCTTGATTCGGCGATAGTTGAGCGACCAATATCACACAACTTTGTTAGCTCTAAAGCTAATTGGGAAGACTTAGATGCAGACCTCATTCGTAACGATGCGTACGAGGACTCGCGCTCTTAAGTAAGATGAGAAGTAGCGACTAATTAGCGCCATCGTCGAGCAGTTTAAGTAATTCGTTCACCAACCAAGTAGTGAGTTTACTGTCTGGGCTATCGCAGCGTTTTACTATGCCAATTTCAAACTTCATATTTGCTAATAATGAATCACAATGCACCACTTGAATGGCATCTTTTATCCAATCATTTTGTGCAATATGCTTGGGTACAAAGGCCCAGCCTTGGTTTTTGGCCACCAACTCACTAATTAAATAGTAGCTGTCGATATACCAATGGCTGGGGCTAATAGGAACAGAACTACCCAGACCAGCACGGTTACACTGCACTAACTGCCGATACTGTTGTAGGTCCTGATAACGCAGTGACTCTAGTTCGACTAAAGGGTGCTGTTTACCCACAATTAGCGCTAATTCAAAATAACCTAACGAGCCAAACATCACGTTGTCTGGCAAGGCTTTTTGACTCAGCATTAAGCCAATATCTAGCTGTCTATTTTCTATCGCCGCCGAGATGTCGTCTTGGGTACCGTTGGTTACCGTTAGCTGTAGGTAAGGAAACTGCTCGCCTAAACGCATAAACATCGAATGAATAGCTTCAATAGGAATCGCTTCATCAATGGCAATTTTTAAGGCGATTGGCTCTTTATTGGCGGCGGTTAAAGCGCGCGACTGTAACCGATGACATTGTTCTAATACCTGTTGAGCCTCAGGCAGCATTTGTTGACCAAGCGCGGTAAGAACCGGCAGCTTGGCGCTGCGATCGTAAAGCTCGAAACCTAAATCGGCTTCTAAATTAGCAATAGCGCTGCTAATTCGTGACTGTGCTTTACCTAGTTTGCGAGCAGCCGCCGAAAATGAACCTAATTGTGCTGCACTTACAAAGGCTTGTAGCTGATCAATGCTCCAATTCATACTAACTCACTTTACTTATCTATCCGATATTCGGATAGAAACTAACTCTTATGTATCTTTAAATCAACTATAATGCTCGGTCTTAACCTTGAGTGAGTGGCATGCAACAGTCTATTTCTATCCCTAACGAGCAATCGGTAAGTGCCAACTTTTGGCGCTTTGCTATTCCGTCTGTAGTGGCGATGTTAGTGAGTGGCTTGTATCAAGTTATCGACGGTATTTTTGTAGGGCATTATGTGGGCGCGCAAGGGCTTGCAGGCATTAATATGTCTATTCCCGTTATGGCGCTAGTTACTGGTGTGGGCCTAATGATTGGCATGGGCGGCGGTAGTATGTTGTCAATGCATCGAGGAGAGAACAACTACCGAGCCTGCCAGAATAGTTTAGCCTCAGCCTTGCTGCTGGTGGTGCTATTGGGGTTGCTGATAAGCATAGTGCTGCAGTTTGGTGACTCTCGCTTAATTGCTCTGCAAGGCGCAGAGGGTGAAGCGCAAAACATGGCGCAGCAATATTTGGGCATTATGTCGGCCGGGGCGTTAGTGTCTATCGCAGCCAGTGCTTTGCCATTGCTGGTTCGAAATGACGACAAACCCAATTTGGCCACCTTGTTTATTGTGCTGGGCGCCTTACTAAACATTGCGTTGGATTACTTGTTTCTCGCGCATTTTTCTATGGGCTTACGCGGCGCAGCTATCGCAACCTTAATCGCCCAGTCGGTCACTAGCTTATGTTGCGTGCATTACTTTTTTTCGGCTCAGGCTAATACGCCATTAAAAGGCAGCCGTTTTGAATGGGCTAGTGCATCACGCATGTTACAGCTGGGGTCTTCTAGCTTAATGATGTTTGTGTATTTTGGTTTTGTGATGGCCTTGCACAATAAATTGTTTATGAGCTATGCCTCGGCTACCCATGTAGCGGCTTTTGCCATAGTGGGTTACCTAGGCAGTGTGTATTACTTCTTTGCCGAAGGCGTCGCCAGTGGTTTGCAGCCGCCAGTAAGTTATTACTTAGGCGCTAAACAAATCAATAAGATTGCTCAAACTGTTACCTTAGCGTTTTCGGTGACTGTGGGCTCTGGTATTGCCATTGTGGTGCTTCTTAATCTCTTTCCTGAATGGTTTATTGCGGTCTTTTCTAGTGGCGATGAAGCCTTAATGCAAGCCAGTAAAGCCGGAGTGCGTTTGCACTTAGCGGGCATATTTTTAGATGGTTTTTTGTTTATCAGCGCTGTTTACTTTATGGCAGTGGGTGAGGCGAAAAAAGCGCTATTTGTATCGGCGGGAAACATGCTAGTACAGCTCCCATTTCTATGGCTATTACCACAATTGATGGGCGTAGCAGGCATTTGGATTTCGGTGCCTTTGTCTAATTTAGTGCTTAGCGCAGTGGTATTGCCGATGTTGTATTTTAATCTCCGCGATCTCCAACAAAGGGCTGAGCCAGCGCCGAATTTGGTCTGTTTAAACTCATAAACCACAAGCGCTTAGGTCAAAGCGCTTGGACAGTAAGCGCTTTAAACACCCAACAAACACAGAATTAACGTTTTAATTTAAAAAGGAACAGCAGTAAATGACAGGGAAAAGTCTTGCCAAATATGAACAAGAATTGAAATGGTTGGCGCTTGCTTTAGGTATTGTAAGTACCGTGGCCGCTGTGCAAGATTGGTATCCACTCACTATTTTTGTCAGTTTACCATTTTGTTTGATTTGGATTTATTGCGCGTGGTTGCATAGTGAACGTCAGCTTAAATACATTAACATCATCTTCTCTATTGTTTATGTCTACGGCATTGTGCGTTATTTTTTAGTGGGCTAACTCGCATCCTGCAGGCTACTGGTGTAGCGTAGGCAAATCTTTTGAATTGTATGCGCTACCCGCTGAGTAAATATGGATATTAAACAGTACATTGATTATTTCGACGACATTTCAGACTTAGCGCGCGAGCAGCAATTTACTTTGCTGGAGCAAGCTGTAGAGAGCATTAACGCTCGCTTTTCGTTTCCGATTTTTATGGTAATTCGCTACTTGGTGCGTATTGGGTTTATCGCCGTATTATGCGGTGGAACATATCTTTTGTTTGGCTATTCAACGTGGTTATTGCTTGTGTCTATTGTTGTAGCCTTGCTAGGTGCTAGGCTGCTTATAACTGAAATTACCGATTCACTTATCGCTAAAGCCCTTAAAAACATAGTCAGCAAGAATTAGTATCTTAATGCTGCTATTCCTTACTTATATCACCGTTACTAGCTAGCACGTATTGTTGATTATTCTGATTTATATCAAATGCTTAATCTGATTGTTCTAGTAGTCTTTTGAGACTTTTGTCACCTCAAGGAATAGAGCAATGAGCAAGTGTGGGCAATGTCGCCAATTTACCCGAACCCCCGACAACCAAAAAGATCTGTGTGGCGCATGGGAACAACCTACCTTAGCCACGCGAACCGCTTGCGATTTCTTTATGCCGAAAAAAACACATCGTCATCCAAGGGCATCTGCGAGTGAAACCAGCACTTAATCTGGGGATGCTTGCGTTGTTTTAGACAGCTGTTGTTCAATACTGTTTAAGCATACTTTTACGCTCAGTGGCAGTTGATTACTGTAGGGGTGTAGGGCATATACAGAGTTACTGTTAAGTTGGTACTCGGGGAATACTTCTACCAACTGCTTGCTTGCCATCGCCTCATGAAAATCGGGCACTAAGCCAATACCTGCACCGTCTTTAATTAGCGATAAGCAGCTATGAAAAGAGTTACTTATGCAGCGCGCTGTTGCTTTGAACTCAAAAGGTTTAGCGTGTTTAGCGCTGAATTGGTGAGAAATATGTTTGCCTTGCCAAGCATTGGCAATATAGCTGGCATTCTGAATGGTTCGCCCATTCATATAGCGGTGATGCGCGCACAGCACATCTCTAAACTGGCCTATGCGCCGTTGTTTTAGGCTACTTTCTTTGGACGGCCCTACTCGAATGGCCAGGTCGATATCTTTAGCAAATAGATCCAAATGCAGATCACTTGCCACTAACTCTGGCTCTAGTAAAGGATGCGCCTTTAATAGCGCTGCAATTGCCGGTGTTACTAAGCTTTCCATGAGTGCATTAGGTGCGGTAATGGTTATTTTTCCGCTAGGTTCTTCAAGGCTTTGCTGGGCATCTAACCAAGCGCTTTCGGCCACGTGATTAAGCTGTTTACAGTTTTGATAAAAAGCTTGGCCAGCTGCGGTTAAAGTTTGGCGGCGAGTTGTGCGTTTTAGCAAGCTAACGCCAAGGTCTAGTTCAAGTGCCTTTAGGTGTTGGCTAATCACCGACTTAGATAAATCTAAGCTCTCTGCAGCAGCGGTAATCGACCCAGCTTCTACAATGTGCGCAAATACCGACATCTGCCGCAAACGGTTCATTTTATTGTTCACTTAAATTAAACAGTGTTTGTGAATATAGCTGTTTTTCTGAGTGAGTTGTAGGGCTAATCTTGTTCGTGTATTTCACATAGAGAGCAAGGAATTATCATGTCAGACAATCACATTCTAAAAGCGTGTCAATTAGGTATTACCGCATGGCAAACTGCATTTAACCAACAAGACGCTGCGGGTTGTGCTGCGCAATACAATGAAAATAGCGTAATGACAGCGCGCCCTTTTGGTGTATTTGAAGGTCGCGAAGCGATTCAAGCCTTTTGGCAAAATCTGATTGAGCAAGGCTTTGCTCAAGTGGAGTATAGCGATGTTAAATGGGAAGCTTACGGTGATAATGGCTACACTTTAAGCTCAAGTTGGACCATGAATAAAGCCTTTGGCGTTGTTCACCGCGAACATTGGGTGGTAGAAGCTGATGGAGTGGCGCGAATGATTAGTGACGAATTTGAAGTACAAGGCGAACGTTAAGCGAGCATAAGAATGTTAATCAGCAATCACCGTTTATTGATTAAAGACCCGCAAGCATCCTTGGATTTTTATCAAAACGTCTTAGGCATGACACTGGTACATCAAACTGAAACTGAGCAGTCTCAGCATTACTTTTTGAGTTTTGCTGAACCACAGCAAGCCAGCCTAGAGCTAGTGAATATGCCTGATGCTGATTTTAGCGTGGCGGCACAACCTAATGCTGAAGAAGGCTATTGGAAGTTTTCGATTGCGGTGCCTTCCTTAGAAGCGACACATGCGGGTTTAGTTAAACGAGGTGTGGCGGCTGGTGATTGCTTTAACATTGCTGGCTTAGCCTACCTTTGTCACTTTAACGATCCCAATGGTTATAGTATTGAACTGGTGCAGCAGCGTTTGTTCGAACATTCGCCGCCATTGTCTGAGGAACTGTTAGCCGCTACAACAATTCAGCCAGTGGCAAAAGGCGCGACATTTAACCTCTCTACCTTGCGAGTAAAAGACGCTAATCACAGCCTCGCTTTTTATCAATCTTTAGGCATGGAGTTAGTGTATCGCTATCGTTCTGATGCGCGAGCAATGACGTTATACTTCTTAGTGTTTAAAGATGACGAGGCTTATCAACAACTCAAGCAGAGTCCCAATATTGCCGAAGCGCTTTGGCAATATCCCGCTACGGTACTGGAGTTACAGCAGTTTGATGGTACCGAGCTTAACTCAAACTTTGCATATCAAGTAGGCCCACAAACAGGCTTTTTAGGCTTAGATATATATCGGGGCTTAAGTCATTCAAGCATAGGGCAACAGCGCTTCCAGCTTGATGCCAAGCAAGTCCCCGTTGAGACCTTAATCGACCCTGACGGATATGTGATTCGCTGCTTTGATTAAACGCTCAACACTTGGCAGTTGACCAAAGTAGAATGTTCATTCTACAATGTGAGTAGAATAAACGCTCTACCTTGATGAATGTGATGATTGAACAACAAATTGCTGCCAATTTAGAAAATGCTTTTAGTGAACTCGGTTTTACCGAGCCTAGCGTGGCTACTTTGCAAAAAGCCTCTGGGGTGAGCTTGCGAACCCTATACCGTTATTTTCCCTCTAAAGAATCGATGGTCATTGCTGCCTTGGAACATCGTCACGAGCGCTATCTTGAGTTGCTAGCGGCCGAGCCCACGAAGCAGGCGGTGTTTGCTGCATTTGAACAGCTAGAGCTTTGGATGGTACACGAAGCACCTACTGGCTGTATGTCGATGAGTGCGCTAGCCGCTTACCCTGAAAATCCCCAAATAAACGCTGCTGTTAAGCAACATAAACAGGCCTTATTGGCCCTCTTTGTGCGCTTCTGCGCTAGTGAACAACTAGGCTTACAGGTGTTTTTGCTGCATGAAGGTGTCAGCTCTGCGTGGCCAACGATTGGCGATGACTGTATTCAATCCGCTCAACTTACTTTGCAATTACTATTAGGCGAATAACCATGACAACGCTCCCTAACACCATGTGTGCGGTGCAAATGACCGGACACGGCGATACCGACAAATTAAGCTACCGTTGCGACGTGGCATTACCGGCAATTGGCCCAAGAGATGTGCTGATTAAAGTCGCTGCAGCCGGAGTAAACAATACCGATATTAATACCCGTATTGGCTGGTACTCTAAAAGTGACAATGCTGAAGATGCCAGTTGGTCTAGCCAAGCCCTGCAATTTCCACGGATCCAAGGTGCTGACGTATGTGGCTACATTGCGGCGGTAGGCGAGCAGGTAGATGCAAGCAGAGTAGGCGAACGGGTGCTAATAGAACCTTGCTTAACCGAAGTAAACGGTACTCACCCAGAGCAAGCCTGGTACTTTGGCTCGGAGTGTGACGGCGGCTTTGCCGAATACACCAAAGTAGCCGCTTGTCATGCCTACAAAATTAACAGCAAATATAGCAATGCCGAACTAGCGTCGTTCCCATGTTCATACTCTACAGCAGAAAACCTGCTTACCCGCGCGAAGGTAAAACAAGGTGACAAAGTGCTGATTACTGGCGCGTCTGGTGGAGTAGGTTCAGCGGCCATTCAGCTGGCTAAAGCGCGTGGTGCTTATGTACTTGCCCTAACGAGCCAAGACAAACAACAGATGATTGAAGAGCTTGGGGTTGACGAAGTGGTGTTACGGAGTGAAAGGCTCAAAGATGTAATGGCCGCGAACAGCGTTGATGTAGTGATTGATTTGGTGGCTGGTGGTTTGTTCCCGCAATTGCTTGATGTATTAAGGCCTAAAGGCCGTTATGCCGTATCTGGCGCTATTGGCGGTGCGATGGTCGAGCTTGATGTGCGTACCTTATACCTTAAAGACTTAAGCTTTTTTGGTTGTACGGTAATTGAACCAGAGGTATTTGCTAATTTGGTGGCGCATATTGAGAACGAAGACATTGCTCCTTTGGTTGCACATACTTACCCCTTGAAAGAAATAGTACAGGCGCAAAGCACTTTCTTAGAGAAGAAATTCCTAGGTAAGATTGTGCTGACGATGTAGTGAGCTAAGGCCTTACACATTTTTGCTCGTCTAGTAAGCGAAGCGCTAAATCTAAAAGCCCCGAAGGATATTTGCTTCGGGGCTTTTTTGTTTTAGAGAGTGCTAATTTGCTTTATAGACTCAGGCGTAAGATGGGAAAAGGCTTACCCATGTCATCAAGTGGGGGACGGGATACAAGCTTAAAACCCATGCTTTGTGCCCTTGCAGAGTTGGCAATAAATAGCATTTCTATTTTTCCATCATGAGCGTCAGTTAATCCAATATTAGTATAGAACTGTCTGAGTGTGGCACTTATCGGGTTTGGGTATGTCAGACCTTTTCAGGTGATTATTTGCTGCAATTGGCGTTAACAAATTTGTTGCGGGTATGTCGTAAACCACTTTTCTTACTAACGCTTTTTAATATGGGTATTTCGTTATTTCACAAGCGAGGCCTTTGTTGATCCGCATCAATTCATTTACTGCTCTGTGCTAACGCACACTAAAGGTATTAAAAAACCAAGGTCAAAAGACCCAAGCACCCGTGGAGCGAGTGATGATAAATATCCCACAAGTAAAATTAGGTATTGTTGCGGTAAGCCGTGACTGTTTCCCTCTTTCATTGTCAGAGCAGCGCCGCAAAGCGGTGGCTGCAGCCTGTATGGAAAAAGACATTGAAGTGGTCGAGTTACAAACCATTATCGAAAATGAAAATGATGTAGTGAAGGCGCTAGCCGAAGCTGAGCAAGCTGGCATTAACTCTTTGGCTATTTACTTAGGTAACTTTGGACCAGAAGGCCCATTAAGCATTATGGCGCAGCGTTTTGCAGGGCCAACGATGTTTGTGGCAGCAGCGGAAGAAGCGACCGCAGGCCTTAAAGATGCGCGTGGCGATGCTTATTGTGGGGTGCTTAACGCCTCTTACAGTGCGGGTTTACGCAACTTAGCTGTGCATATTCCAGAGTACCCAGTAGGCACGCCAACGGAAGTTGCCAGCATGATTGGTGATTTTGTGCCGGTAGCTCGCACCATTCTTGGTTTGCAAGGCTTGAAGATTTTCTCTTTTGGTCCACGCCCACAAGACTTTGTTGCCTGTAACGCACCGATTAAAGCACTGTTTGACCTTGGTGTAGAGATCATGGAAAACAGTGAGCTCGACCTGTTAGATATTTACCAAGCGGCGGAAGACCATGCTGATATTCCAAAGATTGTTGCTGAGATGGAAGCTGAACTGGGTGATAACAACCCATATCCAGATTTATTACCAAAATTGGCACAATATGAAGCAGCTTTATTAGATTTTCACGCGGCTAACATGGGCGCTTCTACCTTTGGTGTATTTGCTAACAAATGCTGGCCATCGTTTGAGAAGTTCTTTGGTTTTGTGCCGTGTTACGTTAATGCGCGTTTAGCCCAGCGCGGGATCCCAGTTGCTTGTGAAGTCGACATCTATGGCGCGCTGTCTGAGTACATGATTACCTGTGCAACCAATCACCCTGCAACCTTGTTAGACATTAACAATACTGTGCCGCAAGACATGGTAGACGCTAACCAACAAGTAATGGCTAACTACACCGCTAAAGATTTATTCATGGGCTTTCATTGTGGCAACACCGCGCCAAGCTGCATGAAGAACTCGCAGCTACGCTTCCAAAAAATTATGCATAGCTTAATGGAGCCGGGTAAAGAACCAGACATTACACGCGGTACCTTAGAAGGGCAGATTAAACCAGGCGAAGTGACCTTGTTCCGTTTGCAATCTACCGCCGATACCAAGCTGCGCGCCTACGTTGCTCAAGGTGATATTCTTGATATCGACCCGCAATCATTTGGTGCTATTGCCGCCTTTGGTATTCCAGAAATGCAGCGCTTTTACCGCCATGTATTAGTAGAGAAACGCTACCCGCACCATGCTGGTATTGCCTTTGGTCACGTGGCTAAAACCCTTTATCAAGTGCTTAACTTGTTGGGCGTAACGGATATTGATTACAACCAGCCAGCCCAAGAGCGCTACCCAAATGAAATACCAAGTGTGTTTTTGTAAACCGATTTAATGATTAGCCTTGTGTATGAAAGCCGACCTAGCGTCGGCCTTTTTATTTATAAATCCTGCAAATATTCACCTTATGAACAATCTTCTGTTTAAAGTGAGCAATCTTGCATATAGTTGTTTTTGTGTGCAGATTAAGCGCCAGGAGACAAACCATGAATAAGCTAATTACTCGTCACCTAAACGGTGTAGTGCTGATATTGTTGGCGCTGGTAAGTGTTTACTCTCATCAAACAAGTGCTGAGCAAACACTACATAGCAGCCAAGATTATAGTTTGCAGGTAGACAAGCTGACTCAGCTTCCCGGCGTGCCTTGGGGCATGGATTGGCTAAACTCGACCACTTTAATTGTTACCCTACGCCGTGGAGAGTTGCTCAGTGTTGATCTAAACAAAGCCAAGCTTGGCCAACAAGCTTGGCAAAATATTGATGGTTTACCGGCTATTTGGGCGCAAGGGCAAGGTGGTTTACTGGATGTGGCAAAAGGCCCAGACGGCTATTTCTATTTTACCTACAGCAAACCGCAAAATGGCAGTGGTGTGACCACCTTAGCTAAAGCAACAATACAACAAGATGATTCAGGGCAAGTTCGCTTAAGCGCTTGGCAAGACCTATTCATTAGTGACTCAGCCAGCTCAACCAATCGCCACTATGGCAGCCGAATCGCCTTTGATACCCAGCAACATGTTTACTTCTCGATTGGTGACCGTGGCGTTAGAGATAACGGTCAAAACACCCTTAATCATGCCGCTACCATTGTTCGGCTTAAGTTAGACGGCAGTATTCCCAGTGATAACCCCTTTGTTGCTAATAGCCAAGTAGACGATGCTATTTACAGCTTTGGCCATCGCAATCCTCAAGGTCTAGCATTTGATCAAATAGGGCAGCGTTTGTGGGCCATAGAGCATGGTCCGCGTGGTGGCGATGAGCTTAATTTGATACAAGCGGGGGCTAATTATGGTTGGCCAATTACCTCCCACGGGAAAGAATATTGGAGCCCGCTTAAAGTGGGGGATGCAGAGGAACAAGAAGGAATAAATTCACCGTTAAAAGTGTATGTTCCCTCTATTGCGCCGGGTTCACTTATTCACTATTCAGGTAATGCTTTTCCTGCTTGGCAGGGTGATTTGTTCAGTGGGGCCTTAAAGCTACAACACCTTAACCGAATTATCATGGACGAAAACGGCATGCCAGCGGGTGAAGAGCGATTGCTTGAGGAACTCAATGAGCGAGTTCGCGCACTGCTTAGCGATAGCCACGGGAATCTCTATTTTAGTGCCGACAGCGGAAATTTGTACAAGGTGAGCCCATTGGCGGTGCCTTAAAACTGCTTTTCAACATAGAGCCCTTGTGTGGTCTAAGCCATAATATCGACAGATATCTTGGCTACTAGCAGAGCCTTGCCATGCAGTGCTAATCAACAGAGCATTGAACGTTAGCCTAGCGGGTTCGACCGAATCTAATAGATCTTCAGTGGCCTGAGTTATCAACGCAAAATTTTGAGGGTTAATCGGCGGAATACGAGAATAGCTAGATTGCTTGTTGTGTGAGTAGTAGTGGCCAAATATACGTAAAAATGAAGAAAGCTGTTGGAATAAGGTGCGTTTTAAGTTTTCTAAACTTGAATCTTGGAAGAACAGTGGAGCGCTAACAATGTGAGAGATTTTGTCTATAAATTCACCGCAAAACTGCTTAGTTATGTGGGCATTTTCGGTAATGAATAAGCTTGCCTGTTCTGTGTGATTTCGGTTACCACTTAAAGCATCAATTAGTTGGCTTATACAACGTTCATCATTTTCCGATAGCTGGGAATGAGCGGTTTGTTCTGAGCCAACAAATGATGGATAAAACTGTTTAAGTAGCTGTTGATTCTGAGTAAGCTTATTTAGAATTTCTTGCCAAAAAACAATGCTAATTTGTAAGGTTGGGCTAGATAGATATTCAATATACTGTTGTATATGCGTGTCTCTATCATTGCTTACCGCAAACACATAATGACGATACTTTTGCTGGTCATCTTCGGGCCAAAAGCAACCTTGCTTAAACTTGCTTAGCTCATTATCTATAACCTGCTTCGTAATTATATTGCTTAGCAATTTGCACTGAATTGCTGTTTTAGTCTCTGTGCAAATAATATCTACACCATCTTGCTTTTGCCCATTACGCCCATAACGTTGAAACTTGGGAATAATTGCCGCTTGTGAATTGTTATAAGCAGCAGTAACTAAGTCTTCAAATTCATCGTCACTTCGAGGAAGGGGGTACTGACCTGATTGTGAAGTTGGCATAACTCACCAAAGTTAATGTTTTTAAAAAGGTAATATAACAATTAGGCGGATATTGATTATTGATCCTGGTAAAGCAAGCACTAAGCTGCTTGGACGTGAGAATCTAACAATACTTCTGCCACTACTTTAGCCTGCTTGGCTGAATCAAAATCGTTAGTGGTGTGAGCGCCTACTATCGCGCCATCTGCCAGTATTGCCAGTTGTTTTGCAGTGGCTAGTCTATCTGCCAAAGCTAATTCAGTCAGCTGTTGTTCAATTAACTTAATCACTAAAACTTTGTGCTCAGTACACGCTAGATGCACAGGATGATCGAAGTCATGATACTCCGCCGAAGCGTTAATAAACATACAGCCAAAAAATGTATCAGAGTTTATCCAATGAGACAGCGCATCGAAAAAAGCCATAATGTTGGCTAACTCTGGCTCACATTGCTGAGTGGGAGCTAAACGTTCAATGTTGTTTTCCAGTAGCGTAAGCAGTTGCTGATCGCGACGGTTCAAGCAAGCCACAATCAATGCTTCTTTAGAGGCGAAGTGGTTATAAAGGGTCTTTTTGGCCACACCCGATTCAGCCAAAATGGTATCAATGCCCGTCGCTTTAAAACCATGCTGGTAAAACAAACTCTGTGCGGTGTCGATCAGTACATCGCGTTTACTGCTAGCCATAATCATTCCTAAACCTTATCGCTTAAGTATACCGCTCTGTCTACCTATTGCGCAAACCTCTGCTTCGCAAAATATTCATATTTTAATTTAACCCATTAAAACATTGGCTTGGCGGCAATTATCTTTTTTCAAATCTGAGTAGATGAAATATTTTTGTTGACATAGACAAGTCTGTCTCCTAACTTGGAAAGCAAGTAGACAGACTTGTATACTTTAGTGGGCAGCCAAGCAAACTGAGTAGACAAGCTGATAACGGACATCAACATACGATTAAGGACACCACCATGTTAAAGCTCTATGATTTTGAACTCTCTGGCCATGCTCACCGTGCGCGTTTAATGCTGGCTTTACTCAAACTGCCCTATGAAAAAGTTACCGTGAATTTGGCGCAGGGCGAGCACAAGCAAGATGATTACCGAGCGATTAATCCTTTTACTCAAGTACCAGTATTAGATGATGATGGCCTAGTGATCCGCGATTCCATTGCCATCATTACTCACTTAGCAAATCGCTATGCCCCAGAGTGGAATCCGCAAACCGTGAACGAACAGGCAGAGATTCAACAGTGGTTAGCCTTGGCGGCTCGTACCTTGGCGGAAGGCCCTGCTCGTGCTCGATTGATTACAGTATTTGGCGCCCAGTTTGACCAAGCCGCAGTAATAGCAGCAAGCCATCAAACATTAGAGATTGTTAATCAGCTACTTAACGGTAAGCAATGGATGGCGGCGAATAAACCTACCATTGCCGATATAGCGTGTTATTCCTACATTGCCCATGCGCCGGAAGGCAAAGTAGCGCTAGATGCCTACCCCAACATCTTGGCTTGGTTAAGTAATGTAGAAGCCTTAGATGGTTTTGAAGGCATGCAAAAAACGCCATTACAGCCTGCTGTTTAAAAGACATTCTCAAACACCTAAGGACTTATATGACTATCGAGCAACGTTTGCCATTACCGCCGTTTAACCCGATTACTGCTGCGCAAAAAGTACGTATGGCCGAAGACGGTTGGAATGGGCGTAACCCAGAGAAAGTGTCGCTGGCTTATACCAAAAACAGCCAATGGCGCAATCGCGACCAGTTTGTAAATGGGCGAGAGCAAATTCAAGCCTTTCTGGCGGCTAAGTGGGAAAGAGAGCATGAGTACCGCTTAATTAAAGAGTTGTGGGCCTACACCGACAATCGCATTGCGGTGCGTTTTGCTTATGAGTGGCGAGATGAAGCAGGGCAGTGGTATCGCGCCTATGGCAACGAGAACTGGCAGTTTGATAAAAATGGCTTAATGGAGTTGCGTTTTGCCAGCATTAACGATTTAGCCATTAACGAAGACGAGCGCTTGTTTCATTGGCCACAAGGGTCGAGACCGAACGACCACCCAAGCTTAAGTGAGCTGGGCTTGTAGGCGTTGGATTAAGTTAATGTGAAACCAAAAGGGCGGCAACATGGGTGTTTTTCATCAAGGCGAATTAGCGGTACAAGCAAGGGTTGGCGTAAAAGAACATATTGGGCCGATTGGCGAGAAGTTTATTCGTGACTTTATGCCCGATCAGCATCGCGAGTTTTTTTCGCAGCAAGCTTTGTTGTATGCAGGTTTACTCGACAACGAGGGACACCCCTGGGCGTCGCCTATATTGGGTGAGCAAGGGTTTATTAGCTCGCCCAATGCCCAAACCTTGTCTATAGAAGCCAGAGCATTAATCGAGTATTCGGGGCTAACAAGCCTGAGTACTGGCGACAGCTTGGCTTTACTGGGTTTAGAACTCAATACCCGCAGGCGTAACCGAGCGAACGGGCTGATTAGCTATGCTAGCGACCAGATGCTGCGTTTTGAAATAGAGCAAAGCTTTGGCAATTGCCCCAAGTATATTCAAAAACGTGAATTACAGCTTGATGCTTTTGCAGGGCAACAAGCGCCCAAAGTCACTGATTTCAAAAAACTAGCATCAAACGACGTAGTATTGAAGCAACATCTAGAGCAGTGCGATACCTTTTTTATCGCCTCGCACGCAGCAACAAAAGGGCAAGCAGAAAGCGGAGGTGTTGATGTATCTCACCGAGGCGGAAAGCCAGGGTTTGTAGCCATGCTCAAGCCAACAAATAGCTCCAAGCAAAGGCTTATCTTTCCAGATTTCTCTGGTAACAACTTCTTCAATACCTTGGGCAATATAGTTGCCGATTCTCGAGTGGGGTTGTATATCCCGGATTTTGAAACTGGCTGTGGATTTTGGATAAAAGGTCATGCGGAAATACTGTGGGGCGAAACAGAGGAGTTTAACTATGCAGGCGCACAGCGTTATGTGCAGGTAAATATAGAGCAATGCTTGCGCTTAGATATTGCCACCTTAGTGCAGAGTTCTGATGTGGAGTATTCTCCCGCGCTAGACTTTTGATGGAACAAAAATAAGCCCTTTTTCAACTCTGTTTGTTTTCACATTTCTTGTCCACAAGGTCTGGCATTCTTTTGTGCTGATGTTTTTGTTATTTTTCGAGCTAGGTGGCTAATGTAGTTTAGGAAAGGTGATAATCTGGGGTTTATCAAATGTATGATAAGAGGGAAATTTCCTTGTTTAAACAAGGCAATTTCCCTCTTAATAAGTTGTTAGGTTTACGAATGTCAGAGTCAGAATCACTATTATCAAAAATTAGGAATTCATGCTTGTGTGAATCTAACTCTGTGATAAAAGAGTTGGATAATGGGGCGGTTATAAGAATTGGAAGTGGCGTAGCCAAAGCTAGAAAAGAACAACTGTATAAAACATACGAAATAAGGCTTAAATTTATAAGTGAGAGGAAGGGCCTACATGCACAGCGGATCAGCAATAGTATTTCTGAGTTTGTGGAAATTTAATACTGGAAGACCCTGAATATCTTCAAACAGCTAGAGTGAAAGTTAATCCATACGGCTCATATTTAGTTTGGTTTATACCAAATACATTTAAAATAATAGGTTGCATGTTTACAATATCGCAGAGCGAAGTCAGTGATGGAAAACTAGAAGATTTATGGGATGGTAAGATAACCTAAAAAAAATATGCACTGGCACAATTAAATATTGGCCCATTTTTTGCTAATGTCAAAGACCGCAAAGCAGTCCAACATTCAATTTTCTGTGATATAGGCGTTGATGCTTAGGTATTCCCAATGAACCGCGAGTTTATAGAAACAAACGTTGTCAATTTAAACTCCGAAATGTTCGAGAGTACATTTCTAAATGATTGGAGTTATATATTAATAGATCCTGATTTCTTCTTTGGTGGTGAGCTTGCTGATATTGGAATAGATATATTACGAGATTTAGAAAATGCTAGCAAAGATAGTCTATTGTTTTTCTATTTGACGATGTTTTCAGATATTGAATATCCACCGCCTAACTGGGAAGAATTCTATACAACTTTTAGTATCAATGAATCAGATAAATCTCAATGGCAAATGGCTTTTTCTGGTATGTATTTTACTTCAAGTTCATTGAAGTGGTGTGGGGTATATGTAGATACTTTGGGACAAGAATGTGTTGTTTTTGGATCTGATAATCAATTCCTCGAACAACTTAAAAATAATATTCCAGTGTCCGCAGTTTTAGACGCTGAATACATTATGGATATTCAGCGACGCAGGGGCATATAACAATTTAACAATAAAATCCTCAAATTAGGGCGTTGCGAAAGCCGAAGTTAACAAGGCTACTGGGCCAGCGTACTTGGGAACTCGCCAAATTCATCCCCTGTCGGGGCATTGCCAAGGTAACAATAAATGATTGAATTATCTGATGAAAACTGGTCTGGGAGTTTACTTTTGGATGCAACATCAAAAGCCCGTGGGCGAATTGATGGGTACTCGTGGTATTTTCAATTAAAAGGTAAATCGCTAGTGGTAGAAATTGCTGATGACCCACAGATTTTACCAAAAGAGTTGCCATTGGTGGGTTTTGGTTGCGGTGGTTGGTTATATGAAAATGAGCAGGTTTCTTCTACCATAAATGAAGAGGCGCTGATCGAGTATATAAATAAGGAATTGTTGCTTGTATTTTCGCTGTTTAAACAAAATAAACTTAACTATATTCCAGCGGTAAGTTGCCCCTGTAGTGAGTGATTAAACCGAAGAAACACCGCCAACACATAAAGTAAGCTTGCTCACATTGTTAGACTTAATGGGTAAAAAACTAAGCGCTTTCATCTATTTTCATTGGCTCAGTTTGTTGGTGTATATAGCCGCGTATAAATACTGAGTACGTCTCTAGCTAAGAAGCTTGAGCTGAAACACAGTAACAGCCACAACGCTGAAAATTGGCCTTTCCGGCTGTGAAAATAGTACTCCCACTGCATTTATTGCAGAATATTTTCAGATTGGACGAGTCTTAAGCTTGATCGCAGTGACATAACACCACATACTCTTTTACCATTCAGCGAACCCAGTTTATGGATAAATTGGCAGTGGTTGTTCTGGTATATCGGTTGTAAATAGTGCGAACTCATTTAATCCCACCAGCTTTCTACTCCATTTCAATAAAAATATAAAAGGGCGTATAAGCCCAAGCATAATTAGGAACAAAACATGGCAGCTTTTGGTACGGTTTTTATGCCACAAATGGCATTGGCAAAATACGAAGATCAGCAATGGGGCGATAGTGAGATTGTCTCGTCTGACAGTATTAGCTTGCACCCTGGCGCACACGTACTTCATTACTCAAGTACTTGTTTTGAAGGGCTTAAAGCCTTTCGTCATGAAGATGGCAGCGTGCATGTTTTTCGTATGGATGCCAACATTAAACGTATGGCGCAATCTGCCGAGTTATTGAGTTTGCCTGCTTTTAAACCTGAGCTTTTAGAGCAAATGGTAAAAGACATTGTGGCTAAATTTGCCAGCGAAGTACCCGCTGCTCCGGGCTCTATGTATATTCGCCCCACCTTTATAGGCACCGAGCCAGCCATTGGTAAAGCGGCGGCTCCGACTAACTCCGCATTGTTATATGTATTGCTTTCTCCTGTGGGCGACTACTTTGCAGTAGGCGCTAAGCCTTTGCGTTTGTTGCTTGAAGAAAACGGTATGCGTTGTGCGCCGCACATGGGCATGGTGAAGTCTGGCGGTAACTACGCCAGCGCGTTAGGGCCAATTAGCCAAGCACGTAACGAAGTAGACGCCGACCAAGTATTGTTCTGCCCTGATGGCGATGTACAAGAAACGGGCGCAGCCAACTTTATTTTAATTGATGGCGATGAACTAATTACTAAAGCGCTAGATAGCAGCTTTTTACATGGCGTAACGCGTAACTCTATTCTTACTCTGGCCCGTGATTTAGGCCTGAAGGTAAGCGAACGCCAACTCACCGTAGATGAGCTGTTAGAGCGCGCAGCCAAGCCTGGTTGTGAAGCCGCTTTATCAGGAACAGCTGCAGTACTTACTCCAGTAGGCACCTTAATTCATAAGGGTAAAGAGCATACTGTGGGCAACGGCGAAGCGGGTGAAACCACCTTAAAACTGCGCCAAGCATTGAATGACATCCAATGGGGTAAAGCCGAAGACCAACATGCTTGGTTAACCACCATTTAGTCGCTTTAGCTAACGTTACTATCAGCCCGCATTATGCGGGCTGTTTTGTTTTACAAAGGCGCTATTTTTGCTGCCTTTAAAATTAAATAAAATTTTTTAAATTAATTTAGCCTCGCTTTTGTTTTAGCTGCGATTACTTCGTTGAGATTGACTTAAACCCTAATTCGTCACAACAAGGTATTCATACAATGCAAAACTTATCTTTCACCTATTCGCCCCTTGCTCGCTCTGTTGCCATTGGCATTGCTCTGGCGGCCTTGGCTGCCTGTGGCCAAACTGGCGATGCAGAACATGCCCGTAATGACCAGCAGCCGCCAGCAACGTCTCCCGCTATTCAAGAGCATCAGGCTCTAGTTAAACCTATGCAGCCGATTGCAAAGCTTGAGCAAAGCCAAAAAAGAATGCGAGTGGCTCAGCAATCACACATGGCCCTTGCCTCGCACTATGCGAACGATGCAGTTTACATGGAAATGCAGAACAGCGAGAACTACCAAAAATTTGATAACTTGGCGGTTATCTCGGTGGCCGAGCAACCGGTATCTACCTTTAGTGCCGATGTAGACAGCGCCAGTTACGCTAACATGCGTCGCTTTATTAATAATGGGCGACTACCGCCAAAAGATGCGGTGCGGGTAGAAGAGCTGATTAATTACTTCTCTTACGATTACTCTCAATCAGCAAATCAGCAGCTTAGTGAAGAGCAACCGATTGCCATTGATACTTTGCTAACCGCTTCGCCATGGAATGAACACAACCATCTGATTCGCATTGGTGTTAGTGCTTACCAGCCCGATACCGACATTCGCCCAGAGGCTAATGTGGTGTTTTTGGTGGACGTATCGGGTTCGATGCAGTCTCAGGAAAAATTGCCACTGCTTAAGCAATCAATGTTACTGATGCTTAATCAACTTAAAGCTCACGACAGCGTGGCCATTGTGACTTATGCCAGTGGCACTGGTGTGGCCTTGCCAGCGACTAAAGTGAGTGACAAAAATGCCATTGAAAACGCCATTAATAGTTTAAGTGCCGGTGGCTCAACCAACGGTTCAGCGGGAATTGAATTAGCCTATAGCCAAGCGCAACAAGGCTTTATTGAAGGTGGAATCAACCATGTGTATTTAATGTCTGACGGTGACTTAAACGTGGGCATTACCGATATCGACGAGCTTAAACATAGGATTAGCCAAAAGCGCAAAGCAGGGGTGCAGTTCTCAACCATTGGTTTTGGCACCGGCAACTACAACGACCATCTTATGGAGCAGTTGGCGGATAACGGTAATGGGGTAGCGGGTTATATTGATACCTTGCACGAAGCGCAAAAACTACTGGTTGATCAGCTAGGGAGTAGTTTGTATACCGTGGCGCACGACGTTAAGTTTCAAGTAGAATTTAATCCAACCATGGTGTCTGAATACCGTTTGTTGGGTTACGAGAACCGCCAGCTAGACCGTGCTGATTTTAATAACGACCAGAAAGATGCCGGAGATATGGGGGCAGGCCACAGCGTAACCGCAATTTACGAAATTACTCCAGTAGGTAAGCCGGGTTTAATTGACCCACTGGTATTTCAGCAACAAAAGCAAAACAAAATGGCGGTAAAACCCAAAAATGAAGCCTTAGCTGAAGTGAGGGTTCGTTACAAGAAAGCCCAGTCTGACGCGTCGGCTAAATACACTCAACGCTTATACAATAAAGAGCTTGTTGAGTTTGATAGCGTGAGTAACGACGACCGCTTTGCTATTGCGGTAGCGGCGTTTGGTCAAAAACTTCGAGCTAGCGAACACCTTGATGATTTGGCTTATCAGGATATTATTGAATGGGCAAACAGCGGCAAAGGCCAAGACGCATTTGGTTATCGCGCAGAGTTTGTTAAGTTAGCAAGGTTAACCAATACCTTAGCTCAGCAGAACAATACTCCTCAGCCTGTGCAGTTGCCAGAGCATGAGTACGCTGTGCAGCCATTACCCGTTACTTTACCGGCAAGGATAAATAACTAACACTATGAGCCCTGTGAGTGATGAACAGTTGATGCTTGATTATGGACAGCGCGGTAACTTAGCCGCGTTTGACCAACTCTATCAACGTTATCGCCAGCCTTTGTTTGCGTTTATTCGGCAAAAAATGCCAGAAGCCGCCTGCAATGAAGTGTTTCAAGAGGTGTGGGAAGCCATTATCACGCAAGCTGAAAGCTACCAACTACCGGTTCAAGACAATGCCTGTGAGGTGCCTACGCGGCACTTTAGGGGCTTTTTATACACCATTGCTCGGCGACGTATTGCTGATTACTGGCGGGCCAAAGATCGCAAAACTGACGATGCTGAGCAAAACTTTGATGAGCTGGCATCTCCTTCTAGCCCTGAAACAGAACACCAACAAGGCGTAGATAAACAGATTATTTTACGCTGTGTTTCGTTGTTACCGCAAAAGCAGCAAGAGGTATTTAGCCTTAAACAATCTGGCTTGGCCTTAGCTGAGATGAGCCAAGTATTAGATGCTTCGTTTGATGCGATAAAAAGCCGACTTCGAGTCGCTTACCAACAACTTCGCGAGTGCTGGGAGAAACATCATGGTTGATAAGCCGACAACAGATTCAACCCCTAGCGACGATGAGATAGATGCCATCTATCAGCAGGCAACAGAGAATATTCAGCCTTCGGAGCTGCTTGATAAACGTATTCAAGCGATGGCAAAAAAACAGGCGGAAACACTAAAGCCAAAGGCTAAGTCTTATTCTTGGGCGAGTGCCCCTTGGTGGGCTAGCGCTGCGTCATTCGCCTGCGTGGGTGTATTAGGCTGGTGGCTGGTTAGTGAAACGAGTGTGCCACCTAGCGAAATACAGTATCAAAGCCATGTGAGTTTGCTACAAGCTCCGCAGCTTGAAGCGCGTAGCGAAAGTGATGAGGCCTTATCCGACAGTAAACGGAAACAACATGAGTTTATGGTGGCCGAAGCGCGTAAACGCGAAGAAAAGGCGCGCCAGCAGCAAGCCAAACCCAGCACCAAAACAGCCAAAAGACAGGCGGCGGAAGTGCCTGAGCAAGTGATGATTATTCGAGAACGCGCTTTATTTGATGCCGCCTCTACCCAAATGCCCGCTAGTGTAGTTACAGCTAAAGCCACTGAGCAACAGCGCTCCTGTATTGAAAACATCTTGCAAGGTGTTGAAGCAGAACAACTCAAACCGCTATTGGCTAGTGACCTGGCAAAACTAACTGATCTTGTTAAGCCGCAAGACTTACAAGAGATAAGGTGGCAAGGGCGCACTTGGCAGATATTCGAATACGATTTGGCTTGGTTAGTGACTCAGCAAAGCCCAGACGGAAATTTCAAAGAAGGCTATCGTATACCGGGTGGTTTAACGAGAGATTGTCAGCCCTAATTTAGCCTTAGCTGGCAAAAGTGAAAACTGAACTAGACTTGGCTAAGTAAGATTAAGGAGCTAAGCAAGCTAAATAGCTGGCTTGTGATGTTGATTATATTTGGAGGTTTCATGAAAGGACTTTTTAAAAGCCTGTTACTGGTGGCTAGTGTTGCAGCGGCGAGTGTGGCAAGCGGTGTTAGCGCAAATAGCGAGGGCGTGATTAATGTTGCAAGCCAGCACACGGTTAGCCAAACCGCTGAACGGATGCTGCAGATACTCGAGAAAAAAGGCATGACGGTGTTTAATCATATTAAACATTCAGACGGGGCAGCCAAGGTAGACATTGAGCTTAGAGATACTGAATTAGTGATTTTTGGTAATCCCAAAGTGGGCTCACCGTTAATGCAATGTCAGCAGTTAATGGCCTTAGATTTACCGCAAAAAGCCTTAGTTTGGCAAGATGAAGCAGGCAAAGTGTGGATCTCTTATAACGATCCTCAATATTTGGCTAAGCGCCACAGCATGCAAGGTTGTGAAGCGGTGTTAAGCAAAGTTAGCGGAGCACTAGCGGGTATTTCTAAAGCCGCCGCTAATTAATTGTTGCTGTAAATCGGCAGCGTAAGCAAAAAGATAGGCTGTGCTTACGCTATTTAAGCCTAAAAATCGCTTTAAAGTTCGAAAGCTCACAAAAAAATCAATGGTTGTTTTGTGAGCTTTACCTCCCAGTTAAATATTGTAATAGACCTTGGTTCATGCCTGCCTTAAGCACTTATTGATGTAAAACAAAGAAGCCTCCCATCACATTCATATGACATTTACATCATCAATTGAATTAAATAAATTAACCCTAGTGATATTTAGTTGACTAAACTGTCAGCTTATAAGCATCAAAGGGAGTTAGATATGATTAATGGGTTCAAGAGCCGTAGCATTTCAATACAACTACAGTTGATTATTGGATTGATTATTCTGCTCGGGCTGAGCGTTATGGCGGCGCTGGTATACAACAAAGCGTCTAAAGCTTTGTTTGAACAGGCAATGGTTGATCATCAATCTAAAGTTAACGCTGTCGCTTCAATGGTCGCTGGGCAATTCGATGGTTACCTTGAGCGGGCTCACGATCTTGAGGCAACATTTCGCAATGGTTACATGAACGGCGTTACCGTTGCCAACCGTGAAGTGAGCTTTGAATCTACTAGCGTTAAAGACATTCACATTCGCGGAGCGTCACTAATAGGCGCAAACGGTTTTGTTGACCGTTTTACGCGAGATACCAATGCGGTAGCCACTCTGTTTAGCGCCTCCGGCAATGATTTTGTGCGAGTGTCTACCTCGTTGAAAGATAGCCAAGGCGAACGAGCTGTTGGGACCAAACTAGGCGTTAACCATCCCGGTTATAAGGTGCTACTCGGCGGCCAACCTTATCATGCCAAAGTGAGTCTATTTGGTAAGGATTACCTCACTTACTACTACCCCATTAAAAACGATCAAGGAAAAGTGGCAGCCCTAAGCTTTATTGGGGTGCCGATTGACCAAGCCACTGAGGAGATTTTTAGTAATCTTTCTAAGATTAAGTGGGGCGATACGGGCTATACCATTGTGGTGGACAACGATGCTAGTCACCTACTGGGTAACTATTTATTGCACCCTTCGATTAAGCCTGGCGAGTCGATTATTGACCGCAGAGATTACGCAGGTAATCAGCCCTTTAAAGCAATTTTTAAAGAACCTTCTGGCAGCGTGTTTTATCCCTATGAGTATCAAGGTGTAGTTGGAGAGAAATACCTAGTATTTGCAGAAGTGGACGGGTGGAATTGGAAGCTACTGGGGGGCACTTTTGTTAGTGAAATTACTAAAGCTAGCAGCGATTTATTATGGTTGATTGTAGCGGTGTCTATTTCGGTCGCGGTGGTGGTGCTTATTGGTTTGGCTATGCTACTGCGAAGCATGACCAGACCCTTAGAGTTATTAAGTGAAAACATGCAGCGAATGGGTAATGGCGAAATTAGTGTGAGCTTTCAAGGCGGCCGAGCAGAATCTAGCAATGAAGTTGAGCAGCTTAGTGCCGGTGCAAAAGAGATGGCCAACAAATTGAATGTGTTGGTGAGCAGTATTCGAGAAACTAGCAGTGATTTGCAGAGTAAATCTAACGGTGTTTATAAAGATGCTGAGCATAGCCTAGGCCAGTTAGACTCTCAGCAAGCACAAGTTGACCAAGTGGCTGCCGCGATTGAAGAAATGTCGTCTTCTGCGGCCTCTGTAGCTCAGCAAGTCGAGGAAATTGCGGTGAGTGTGAGAGAGGCAGATAACAATACTCAGGAGGGCGCACAATTGGTTGAGCGCATGGTGAATGAGATTGATTTGCTCAATCAACAACTGCATTCATCTGCTGAAGCCATTGAGCTAGTGGGACAAGAGAGTAACAATATTCAAGATGTGACTCGAATGATTAACGATATTGCCGACCAAACCAACTTGTTGGCCTTAAACGCCGCTATTGAAGCCGCCCGCGCTGGCGAACAAGGCCGTGGTTTTGCGGTGGTTGCTGATGAGGTGAGAACCTTAGCGCAACGTACTCAGGAGTCGGTGAAAGAAGTCGAAGGCATTATTGGCAAACTACAAAACAGCACCAATAACGCGGTGAAGATGATGAGCGAAAGCCAAAAACGCGGAGAGTTTTTTACCGAACATGCCGCGCAAACTGGCGAAGCGCTTAATGGTATTACTGAGCAAGTGGCGAGTATTGCCAGCCAGTCGGTAACTATTGCCGCGACTACCGAGCAGCAATCGCAAGTATCACAAGAAATCGCCGCTAATGCTTCTCAAATTAGTAACTTAACCAGCGATAGCCGCACCACCGCGGCGCAAACGGCAAATAGCGCGACTCATCTACAAGATCTGTCGCAAGAGTTGCATCAGCAGGTGGCGCAATTTAGTTAACACGGCCAATACTATCGCCAGCGTGGCTGGCGATAGTATGTTGTTATCCGCTAAAGCGGCGACGAAACTCACGTGGGCTTAAGCCGATCACTTTAATAAACACTTTTCGAAACGCACCGGGGTCTTCGTAACCCACCTTTAGCGCAATAGCCTCAAGTTTAAGCTGACTATTTTCAATTAATTCGCAGGCCTTTTGCACTCTTAATTTTTGCAAATATTGGATAGGTTTTAAGCCGGTTGCTTTTACAAAGCGGCGTAACAGGGTGCGTTCAGTAAGAAAGCACTGTTGGCACAGTAGGGCAATGTTGATTGATGTGGGGTAATGGCTCTGCAAAAAATGCTGCACTTTAATGATGTCATTATCGCCATGCTCGAAACGAGGTTTAAAACTTTGATAATAACGCTGCTCGCGCAGCCCGGTATCAATCACCATGTTTTTACCCAGTTGGCGCATTATCCCTGGGTGGGTACATTGCGCAACCAACTCCAAGCCTAAATCTAACCAAGACATCACGCCCCCTGCGGTAATAACATCTCCATCGTTGATGAGTATGGCGTCACTTTGCAGTTTTACATCTGGGTAATGCTTAGAAAATTCATCGGCTAGGCCCCAATGAGTGGTTGCAGTACGTTGATTTAATACACCCGTTTTGGCAAGAATAAATGCGCCAGCACAAGCAGAACTTAACAGCACCCCGTGTTGATGTTGCTTGCTTAGCCAGTTGATAAAGTCTTGGCTTGGCGCTAAGTAATACTGATCTTTCAGGCTCGGCGGCACAACAATAATTTGCTGTGAGTTGTTCGCTTTTTGCGGAACCGTATCTGTACATTGCTCTGGTGTAAGCTGTTGGCAGGTAAAGCGGTGGTTATGCTGCATTGATTCCGTTATATCGTTGGCTAAACCAAGCATTTCTTGAAGGCCAAACACTGCTGATTGCAATGCTCCCGGATAATTAATAACAGTAATAGACGTTGATGTAGTCATGGTAAAAGCTTACTCACATTTAGCATGTTTTGAGGACGAAGGTCTTATAGAACAAACACCTAGCTTCGACCATTGGTAAACTACGAAGTTGCATTTCTCTGGGAATAAAATGCGGGTTTCCCGGTCTTATAGTTTGTTGCTGTATTACTTACGGCTTTACTTGAAAACCAATGTTGGTATAAGTACTCACTTGCTATTACCTTACTTAGTCCAAACTATGTTGTTTAAACAAGAACAGTTTAAAGCCACCGTAAGCCTATTACTGCTCGCAGTAATGCTAAGCGTGTGCGTGGCAAAAAACATCGGGCTTAAGGTAACGTGTCCACAAGCACATGTGGCGAGTGAAGAGCTTGCTGGTGGGCTTATTACTAACGAAGGTTGTCAACTTAGCGAACACGTTTTACAGCAGCAACAACAAAATGTAGAGCAAGTATTTGTAGTGGTGTTGTTTTTGGCCTTTGCAATTTTGGCTGCCCAAAGTGCTGGCTATACACTGCCTTTTGCTAAGCCCACTATTCCTCCTCCGCGACGGTTGTATTGTAACCAGTGTCATTTTCGAGAATAAAACTGAACGCTTTCTCTCGCGTTTACTTTTTTGATTTTTGGAGATGATATTGAACATTTTATTACGACTAATACTGCTGTTTAGCTTGGTGTTTTCTACCACGGTATTTGCTCAAAGTACTGCTTGGCTTAGCTCTCCTCAGCATCCCCCTGCTCAAGTACGGCTTATGCTTACCGGCGAGTTAGACGCCGCAACCCAGCGTTTACCTGCGGTTTTACAAGTTAAGTTGGAAGACGATTGGAAAACCTATTGGCGGTCACCCGGTGAGGGTGGTGTTGCTCCTAGCATTGATTGGCAAGGTTCGAGCAATTTCGAGTCAGCTGAATGGTTGTGGCCAGTTCCACAGCGTTTTTCATTGCTAGGTTTAGAAACCTACGGTTACCAACATAGTGTTGATTTTCCGCTATTACTTACCGTGACTTCCTTAACCCAAGCCACTAAGTTGCAAGGGATTCTTACCTTATCTACGTGCACCAATGTATGTGTGCTTACCGACTATCCCTTCAGCTTAGATTTTATTCCTGAACAGCTACGGGTAGACAGCGAAGCCATGTATTTATACAACAAGGCGAAGGTAGCGGTTCCACAGGTAGTGAGTGGCAATAACAGTAAGTTTATTTGGGATGCAAATCAGCAACGGCTGCAAGTAAATTTGGCCAAAGGCGTAGATTGGCAACAACCTACTGTGCTGGTGGATGGTGACCCTGATACCACCTTTAAGTTGTTGCAGTTAGAACAAAGTGCCAATGGCCTGAGCGCCATATTTAATGGCGAAAACTGGCTCGGTAAGCCAGAGCTATTGGGTAATACGCTCAAGGTCAGTGTATTTGATAAGCAGCACGCTTATGAATATCACGCAACAGTGCAAGCGGGCGTGGTAATCCTTGAATCTGTTTCTTGGTTTAAGTTGTTGGCGTTTGCCTTATTGGGCGGCTTAATCTTGAACATTATGCCCTGTGTATTACCGGTACTTGGCATGAAGCTTAGCTCGGTGATTGCTGCACCTCATCAACAACAGGCACACATTCGCCGTCAATTTGTGGCGTCTGCCGCGGGTATTGTGGCGTCGTTTTGGCTGTTGGCGAGCTTTGTATTGTTACTTAAGTTTAGTGGCCAAGCCGTGGGGTGGGGCGTGCAGTTTCAACAGCCTTGGTTTATTGCTTTCATGGTACTGGTGACAGGCTTGTTTGCTATAAACATGCTCGGTGCTTTTGAAATTAGTTTACCTTCTTCTTGGCAGACTCGCTTAGCCACCAGCGGCGACAACAGCTACTTAGGGCACTTTTTACAAGGCATGTTTGCTACCTTGCTCGCCACGCCATGCAGTGCGCCATTTTTAGGCACTGCGGTAGCTTTTGCATTAGGCGCCGACACCGCGAGTTTATTGGTGATATTTACTGCCTTAGCATTAGGTATGGCCTTGCCTTGGTTATTGGTCGCTGCTTTTCCTCGTTTAGCTCAAGCGCTGCCAAAGCCTGGTAAGTGGATGGGCACGGTGAAGCTAATGTTTGCACTAATGCTGCTGCTCACCTGTTTATGGCTAGTTAGTCTATTGGCAAACTTTGTAGCAACGCCAATATTGCTTGCTGTTGTGACTTTGCTGTTGTTGGTATTTGTATTGATTTTAGCTAAACAGCATGGCGCAAAAGTACTGCTGATTAGTTTAAGTTCAATGGTCTTGTTAGGCGGTGGTGTCGCTTTACTTGGTGCCTTTACCAGTGAGCGGTGGGCTAAAGCCTTGCCTACCGATTTAGTCTGGCAGCCTTTACAGCAAAGCAATATTGCTGAGCAGGTTAAGCAGGGAAACGTTGTGTTTGTAGACGTCACCGCCGACTGGTGCATTACCTGTAAAGCCAATAAAGTAGGAGTGATATTGCAAAACCCTACTTATAGCTTATTAAAGCAGCCTTCGACCCGCTTAGTGAAAGGCGACTGGACCAAGCCTTCTAATCAGGTGAGTGCATTTTTGCAAAGCTATCAGCGCTTTGGCGTGCCATTTAACATCGTTTATGGCCCTGCGGCCCCTCAAGGTATCGCACTTCCCGTTTTATTAAGCCACCAAGCTATAGAGCAAGCGTTCGCTCAAGCTGCTGGCTCAGCTATTCGAATTCAGGAGTAAATCTATGATGACTTCAATCACTATTTCCACCATTAAAGCAGCGATTAATAAGGCGGCTTTTTTGCTCATCAGCCTAGTATTTTTAGCATTCAACAGTGCACAAGCGAATGCTGAAACATCGAGTTTTAGTGATGAACAACGTGCCGAGCTTAAGCTACTTATCCGCGATGCGATGGTAGAGGATCCGGAGATACTGCGTGATGCGATTATCGCCTTTCAGGCATATCAAGAGCAGCAACAGCAATTGGGTGTAAAAGGCGTCATTCAACAACAAGCAGACCATTTGTTTAATAACCCCAATGACCCTTGGATGGGCAGCGATAAGCCGAGAATTACCATTGCCTATTTTACCGATTTTAACTGCCCTTACTGTAAGCTAGTAGAACCTTCGCTGGCCAAATTAGTTGAAGAATATCCGCAACTGCGGGTGGTGATTAAAATGGTACCGGTATTGGGCCCAAGCTCTGAAGAAGCGGCAATGTTTGCTCAAACTCTTTGGTTAGAACAACCGCAACAATTTATGGCTTTACACAACAAGCTAATGGCTAGCCCAAGCCGTTTGACCAGTGAGTCTATCGCCAAAGTCGCTAAGCTAACGAGCAGTGAAAAGCCACTCGAAGCCTCTAAACAAAATGCTCAGGTAAAACAGATTCTCGATGGCAATATTCGATTAATGGAGCAATTAGGCATTGGTGGTACGCCAAGTTTGGTTTTCTCCAACGATGTGATACCCGGTTTGGTGGCTTACGAGCAAATAAAGCAGGCAATTGACGCTGAGTTAAATACTAAGGAGCAAACACATGGTGAATAAGATATGGAGTGCCTTTAAACAACTTATATCGCTACTGTTTTTTGTTACGGTGATAAGTATTGGTGTAGACCTTTGGCGCTCCCAAGATCTGCCAGAAGGTCAGCTGCCTCAGCTTAGTGCTCAAGGTGTTAATGGCGAGTCGATTGATTTACATGCATTAAGCAAAAATGAACCGGTACTGGTATATTTTTGGGGCTCTTGGTGTGGCGTATGCAACTTTGTTAGCCCTGCGGTGAATACCATGGCTAAACATTTTAATGTGGTAACGGTGGCGTTACGCTCTGGTAATCAAAGCAAGGTGCAAGCCTACTTAAACCATCATGACTACCAATTTAACGTAGTTAATGACCCACAAGGGCAGTTGGGATCGCAATGGGGCGTTGGTGTAACACCCACTTTGATGGTGATAAAAGACGGCGAACTGAAACACTACACCGCTGGCTTTACCACGTTGCCAGGAATGTGGTGGCGCATGCTGGTGTCTTAGCGGTATTGAAACGAGATAAAAGCCACAACTAGCGTTGTGGCTTTTCTTATTCTGGTGTGTCTAAAGTCGCGTTATCTATAATTTGCTGATAACGGCCAGAGCTTTTTAACTTAGCGAGGCCACGGTTAAATGCAGCTAATAGCAGTTGGTTTCGCTCACTATTTTTCTTTGAGAAAATCACGTGGGTATAGGTTTGTTGTATCGGCTTAGGATGGTAGGTAAACAGAGCGGCTTGTTCCGCGGTAAAGTGTTGTTGAATGAGTGTTTTCCCCACCATGATGTCGGAAGGAAATAGCTGAACTCTATCAAGCAGCATTTTCTTAAAGTTAAGCAAATCCGAAGAGACATATTCTACGTTGATCTCTTCATTTCTAGCCGCAGAGTCAAAGGCATGACCATATGTATAGAGTTCGGTCGCGCCAATTCTATATCCATGTAAATCGCTTATATTTTGCCATTCAAATGGCTTACTGCTGAGATGAAAAAATACCTTTGTGTGCCAGAATACCGGGTCACTAAACAGTACTTCTAGCTCTTTTTGCTCGGTTTTAGCCCAGGTTAAAGAGCCATCTACCTCTCCTTGCTTCACGTACATATAAGCACGTGCCCATGGTAAAAATTGGTATTCAACTTGGTAACCCTCTAAGGCAAAGGCTTGACGAACTATCTCAGAGTAAAAACCTTGGTGAGGAAGGTGTTTAGAGGTAAAAGGGGGCCACTCACTATTGGTAAGCGTGATCAGTTCTGCACTTTTAAGGGGCGTAGATAACACACTTAGGCCCACACAGCCTGCAAATATTAGTCGGCGAAAGTACTGAGAAATAAGCAAACCCAATCCTTAGTTTAGGGAGACTAGCGAAATCCATTTCATTGTTTATTAAAGCAGCAATTAGCGTTTAGTGATAGTGTGTTTATTATGTGACTTAACAATAGTTATATAAATCTGAACAACGTTGCTTAGCTAAATTACGGCTCTCGAACGTAGTGACTTTGAACTAGTTGGTCTAGCAATACGGTAGTTTTGTGGTGCTTGAAGCGTTTGATATTAGGTAGGTCACCAAACAGAGGAGCGCCTCCACCTAAAAGCATAGGAAAGCGTGTAAGAATAAGTTCGTCGATGAGGTCTTGAACTAAAAACTGCTGAATGGTAAGCCCACCATCAATATACAAGTTATTGAAACCCTGTTGATTAAGCTGATTTACTAGAGATGTTAGCTCACCGTTTATTAACCGCACATCGCCTGTAAACCCTTCTGGTAATTGTTTTAGGCTGTTACTTAATACCATTACTGGTTTGCTGTAAGGCCATTCACAATCAAAGCTGATTACCTTTTCAAAGGTGTTTCTGCCCATCACTAAAGCATCAATACTTTCAATAAATGCGTTGTAACCTAAGTCCAGCCCTTCTGGGTTTGGCACGCTTTCTAACCACTCTAAGCCATCATTTTTATCGGCGATAAAGCCGTCTAGGCTGACTGCGATGTATACGATATTCGACATTTTATTGCTCCCGATAATCAAAGAGATCTTTAAATGGGTACATCTAACGCTTGAAATAGCGTGTATTATTTATATAATTCTACACCGTAGAATTAATGTTAGGTTAACGAATAATGACTAAAGTGGTCAAGCAAAAACTGCGTGGCAGGCCTAAGCGAAATGCCAACTCACTGACAAAGCAGAAGATTTTGTTGCAGGCAACAGCGTTACAGCAAGAGTCTGGAAAAGTGCCTAGCATAAGGCAGCTAGCGGCGGCTTTACAGGTTGACCCAATGGCCATTTATTATTATTTCGAAAATAAAAACGCCTTGTTAGAAGCGTTAACGCTGACCTTGATTGAAGGAATTTATCAGCCGCAAGCCTCTGAGTTAGATCAGCAAAGTAATCACTTCTGGAAGGGGGAGTTAACGCGTTTATGCGAAAGCTATTTACTGCTGTTACAACAAAATGCGGGTTTATTGACTACTTTGCTGTCGATGAAAACACATGGCCCTGCTGAGTTATTTAGCCAGCGTTTTAGTTTGATATTAAGGCCGCTGAACCTTAGCCAAGAACATATAGAGCAAGCATTGCATTTATTGGTGGATTACCTACATGGTTTTGCTTTAGCAGTAAGTTGCAACAAGACCGAAGACCCTCTAGCTATGCGAGTGGACGACAAGGTAATGGCATTTTTTGTTGAGGCGCTAGCAGCTAAATCGACTGGTTAAATTAATTGTTGAATAATCCCCCTAAGGGAAGCTCACTTCTTGTTGGCTGTCTAACCAGGTCGGGTATTTTTGCATGATTGAACGAAACAATGCCGAATCAATGAACTGCTTTAACCAAGCTTGTAGCTGTGGGTAGGGGGCTTGCTCAAACCACTGTAAATCTACCGAGGCAAACTGGCGAATAAAAGGTAATAAGGCCATATCTGCGAGGCTTAATTGCTCGCCCATTAGGTAGCGACTTTGGCTAAGTTGTCGATCTATTTTTAGTAAAAACAGCTCGCCTTGCTGGCGGTAGTCTTCGGGGCTGTGTTCGGGAAAGCGCACCGCGTATTTGTATTTATCGAGTGCAGATTTAAATTGTCCGTCATTCTCTTCTACCCATTGCAGCATTTTGCTGTGATTGGGAGCAAGCCATGCTTGTGGATCGGCTTGTTCAAGCGCCCACAACATAATCTCAACGCTCTCTTCTATCACTTCACCGTTTTCAAGCTTTAATACGGGCACTGTGCCCTTGGGTGAAAGCGCGAGCATTTCCTCCGGCTTGTTTTTCAGGAGTATTTCTCTAAGCAACACAGGTGTTTGGCTTACAGCAATGGCTAGGCGGGCGCGCATTGCATAAGGGCAACGGCGAAAAGAATAGAAAGTGGCAGGCATAAGAGATGTTTAGTTTAGGTTCCGTTGGGCTGACCATACCCAGTTGCTGTTTAGCTGGCAAGTGTTGGTTTATTCTAGGTTCATTGTTAAATGAAGGAAGGAGGCACGGGGCCTCCTTAATTAGTGATGCTTTAAACGAACTAAGTCATTAGTTACAAACTGCGCCAGTTACTGTTGGGATTGGGGCGGGGGCGTTGGCCACGCCTTTATTGCCTTGCAAACCAAAGGTAACAGATTGCCCTGGTTGTATTTGGCCATTCCACGCCAGTGCTACCGCATTGTATGGATTCGCACCGCTGATGGTGGCATTCCACCCGTTGCTCATGGTTGAGCCGTCACTATAGCTCCAGTTTACATCCCATGAGTTAATCACTGAGCTTGTATTGTTAGCAATGGTAACATTGGCAACAAAACCAGTGCCCCACTCGTTGTCGATGGTGTACGTACAGTTAGCTACTACGGGGGCTTCGCTTACGATGATGGTTTTGCTCGTGGTATCTACACCGCCTTTACCATCATCAACACTGAGCATCGCGCTATAGCTACCCACTGCTTGATAGCTGTGGCTTGCACTGACTCCAGTGGCAGAGTTGGTATCACCAAACGCCCAACTGTAGCTAAGGGTATCGCCATCTGCATCGCTTGAGCAGCTAGCATCAAAGGCCACAGGGTCACCAACATACGCTGAGGTTGGTGTTGCGGTAAAACATGCTTCTGGAGGAAGGTTACTATTTGGGTCTTCTACCGTTACCGTCACCGTTGCTGGATCTGAGGTAAGCTGCTCATCATCGGTAACCGTATAGGTAAAGCTATCCACTCCTACATAGCCAGTATTAGGCGTATAAGTTACTTGCGGGCCAGTACCACTTACCACGCCATTGCTGGCTTGGCTATAGCTGTAGCTAACAATGCTACCGTTGCTGTCACTACCTTCTAAGGTAATGCTGGCTGGCGTGTCAATATTCGTGCTGGCACTTATATCTTTGGCCGTTGGTGGGCAGTTCACATCACAGCTTATCGGGAATAAATCCTCAAATAGAGCATTCGCTGTAGCTACGTCAACCTGTGCCCAGTATCGGTGATAGGTGTACGTTGGGTCGCGGTCTTCGCTAATCGCATTTTGTAATTCAACGTAACCTGGATCGGTACTGTTATAGAAAGGACGCATACTGCTAAAGGTAGTGTTTGCGTTTAGGTCTGCGCCTACTGCATTTACGCCGCTCCAGCCTGCAGGGAAGTATACCGGGTCGTTAATTCTGTCTCGGTAATCGCCGCGTGATTCAGGTGCTGATACCCCCTTGTCGGTGCGGTGGTTTGCCCAAAATCTGTCTAAAATATTCTGTGCAGCATCTTTAGCACCTTGGTGAACTTGCCCTTGGTGTTTTTCTTCAGCGGCCGCGTAATACATCAAGGCTTTGGCTAAGCTGTGAGCTACACCTACATCTTGGTTTTGCGACGTCACCGTTACGTGTAAGTTGGTATTGGCTTGCGGGTTTGCTGGGTCCCATTTTTCTGGTAAGCCGCTAAATTCGAGGCCAGCAGCCAACTTAACATCGTTATTGCTAAAGTCGAGTACTGCTAAGCCTGTAGCGGGAGTGCTATCTAGGATCCAGCCAATCCATTTATCCATAATCGCTTTAGCACGGGTTTCGCCAGTAATGTAGTAGTATTCGGCTACGCGCTCAGTGCCCCATGCTTGCCAGCCAAACCAAGTGCCTGAACCGGGATCTTCATACACTGGGTTTTCGTCGTACACCATGCCGTAGAAGGTTGCGTCTTGGCGCTCTACCGGATAAGTAGAGTAAGTGCCGTTCCAACTATTGGTCGCCCCGCCAGAAAATGCACCTTCTGCTGATTGAGTCCATTGGAAAAACTCGAGAGAGCGCTCTAAACCTACCGTCCAATCTTCTACCGAGTTAGGGGCTAGTGGTTTTAGCTCTGGGATTTGAGATAGTGCGTACGCAGCCATAGGGTTTTGGTAGGCGTAGTGAATATGGCTAGAGCCAATGCGCCAGCCCCAGTTCTGGCTCGTATCAATTGGGCCGCCCCAAGAGTAATACCACGACATTAAATAGTGGGCAGAATCATAGCCAGTGCCTGCGCTACCTTGTTCATCTTGTGAGCCAATTTTTTTGAAGTATTTATCAAACATGGCTAAACGCAGGTAGTCGCCCATTTTTGAGGTTTTAGCCATTAAGCCAGGCGCCACCACTTCTGGGTCTACACCTTGGTCTTTCATCCATTGCAGTGCCCAGTACATAACTTGGACCACACGTGCATCGGCATCGGGTGCATTGGTGTAGCGCCACTGCGCAGCAGGTGCTTGCGGCTCCGACACAAACAAATCTAAAAAGCCGTACTGGCCACCCCACTTAAACTCTTCCCAAGACGGGTGGGGGACAGTTTCCCACACCGATTCTTGCTCGCCACGTTGAAAGGTATTGATGTAAGAAGGAGTAGAGACGCCGTCGCCTAAGTTGCCATATTTGTAGGTATTGTCCATATCCAGTAGCCAATGCATACCGTATACGTCCCAGGTTCCGTAGGTGCTTGCTAGCCCAGCACTAATGGGGTCTTCACCTACTGCTGCGCCTGAATCAAGCGCCAGAGGATAACTGGACGGTAATGGTCCCTCTGGCACATAAGTGGCTTTACCTGATGCATAATTTGCTGCCGTTGGCTGCATGGCCGAAGTAGGAATGATTTGGGTTTCAATGATTTCCCAAGCGTCGATTAGTGGTTGCCAATCACCGGTAATTTTACCGTGCACTGCTTCTAACCACAGGATGTATGAGTAGGCTTCTGAGGTTGACTCGTGGCCATGATCTGGCGCTTCAATAATAAAGGTTTCGATAGAATGGTAAGGGCCGCCGTCGGCGCTTAAGTAGCCATTTTCGGGGTTATAGATCTCGTTGCGCATTTCGGTAAATCTATCTTGATATACCCCTGCATTTGCCACGCTACTTAAACCTGCTGTTGCAAGTGCAACGGCAATAGATAGGCGTAAAGAGGGATGTTTAAATTTGCTTTTAGCCAGCTTGGACTGCTTGCTAGATGTTTTAGATAAAAACATGTGAATCTCCGTTTCATGTGAAAATACTCATCGTGTAGATGAGTTGAGTATTATCAATAGCAGGCGAGTCGTGGCTGGGCAGCTCTGTGCTAAAAGCTGTATTCTTCGTTCGCTAGCTATTTACCATTTGCTATGCATGTATGTTTATTCAACTTATTTGTGAGCTCGGCTAGTGTTCGCTCTACGGCGAAGTCTTTGCGGCAAATTGCGCCCTCACGGTATTGACTAATCACATAATTCCCCCATGCGAATAAAGGTATAATTCACCTTTTTTATTTTTATTTTGTATTTACACAATAAAAATTAGAACTGTGAGCAAAGCACAAACTAAAAGAACGGTAAGAAATTTAGCGGGGATATTTCAGGCAAATGCCTCAGAAAATGAGAGCTTGCTTAGGCAGCTAAACGTGATTAGCGGAGATTAAATACAAAAAAGGAGACCGCGAGGCCTCCTTTACTTATGGATTATTAAACGAACGGTGGATCTAGTTACACACTGCACCGGTTACGGTTGCTACAGGAGCAGGACCGTTAAATACCGCTTTATTACCTTGTAGGCCAAAGGTTATCGATTGACCAGGTTGGATTTTTGAATTCCAATTAAGTGAGCTGGCTGAGTATGGGTTGCTACCACTAAAGTTAGCATTCCAACCGTTGCTCATTTCTGAGCCATCAGCGTAGTTCCAGCTTACATCCCAACCATCAATCACTTCGTTGCCGTTGTTGGTAATAGTTACTTTAGCTACAAAACCAGCGTTCCAATGGTTTTGAACTTCGTACTTACAGCTTGCACTTGATACTGGCGCATCAGCAATAGTAATGGTTTTACTCGCGGTATCTACACCACCTTGGCCGTCATCTACGGTTAATACCGCATTATAGCGACCCGCTTGGGTGTAACTATGTTGAGCAGAAGCACCTGTGCCCTTGCTGGTATCACCAAAGGCCCAGCTGTAGCTTAGTGTGTCGTTATCAGCATCGCTTGAACAGCTTGCGTTGAAGCTGATTGCGTCACCAATGTTGGCACTGCTTGGTGTAGCGCTAAAGCAAGCTTCTGGTGGTAAGTTACCAGCAGGCTCTTCAATGGTAATGGTTACGTTGGTGCTATCTACACCACCTTTACCGTCATTTACCGTTAACATCGCATCGTAAGTACCCGCCATTGTATAGCTATGCTTAATTGACGCACCACTGCCGTTGCTGTCGTCGCCAAAGGCCCAGCTGTAAGTTAAGGTATCGTCATTAGCATCACTTGAGCAGTTTGCTTCAAAGTTGATGATATCGCCTACCATTGCGCTGCTTGGAGTAGCAGTAAAACAGGCTTCTGGTGGCACGTTGCTGTTAAGATCTTCCACGCTAATCGTCACCGTAGCTGGTGCAGAGCTAAGTTGCTCATCATCGCTTACGGTATAGGTAAAGCTATCTACCCCTACAAAACCACTTTGTGGCGTGTAAGTGACTTGTTTACCGTTGCCACTTACTGTGCCATTCGCTGGCTGAGTATAGCTGTAAGCTTCAATAGTGCCGTTGCTGTCACTGCCTTCTAAGGTAATGCTAGCAGGCGTACCTACTGAGGTTTTAACCGCTATATCTTTAGCTGTTGGTGCGCAACCATCTGCACAATCAGCCTCAGGGAACAATTCAGAATACAAGGCGTTTGCTGTTGCAACATCTACCTGCGCCCAGTAACGGTGGTAGGTATAAGTTGGATCGCGACCTTCGGCCATGGCGTTTTGTAGCTCTTGATAACCAGGATCCGAACTATCATAGAATGGACGCATGCTTGAGAACGTTGTATCAGCGTTTAAGTCTGCGCCTACTGCATTCTTACCAGTCCAACCCGCAGGGAAGAATACTGGCTCGTTAATACGCTCAGGGTAGTCACCACGAGTTTCAGGTGCCGAAACGCCTTTATCTGTGCGGTGGTTAGCCCAGAAACGGTCCAAGATCATCTGAGCCGCATCTTTAGCACCTTGGTGAACATCACCTTGGTGTTTTTCTTCTGCTGCAGCGTAGTACATCAGAGTTTTAGCCAAGTTGTGGGCTACCCCAACGTCTTGTCCGTGATCAATAACTTCTACATGTAAGTTGTTGTTAGCTTTAGGATTAGCCGGATCCCATTTTTCTGGTATACCAGAGAAGGCCAGCGTAGCGGCAAGTTTTACATCGTTATCACTAAAGTCTAGAACTGGCAGACCTTTTTCTGGTGTAGCGTTTAATACCCAAGCTACCCATTTGTCTAGAATGTCTTTGGCGCGTTTCTCACCTGTAATGAAGTAGTACTCAGCGACTCGCTCAACACCCCATGTTTGCCAGCCAAACCAAGTACCTGAACCTGGATCTTCATATACTGGGTTTTCATCGTATGCCATACCGTAGAAAGTATTGTTAGCGCGATCGGCAGGGTATGTGTCGTACTTGCCATTCCAGCTGTTGGTTGCACCGCCAGAGAATGCACCCTCGGCTGATTGTGTCCACTGGAAGAACTCTAGAGAACGTTCTAAGCCAGTGTCCCAATCTTGCACAGAGTTAGGCGCTTTTGGCTGTAGTTCAGCAATTTGAGATAGCGCATAAGCGGCCATTGGGTTTTGGTAAGCAAAATGAATGTGGCTTGAACCAATTCGCCATGCCCAGTTGGCTGAGGTATCGATAGGGCCGCCCCAAGAGTAGTACCAAGACATCAAGTAGTGAGCAGAGTCATAACCCTGGCCAGCACTGCCTTGTTCGTCTTGAGAACCAATTTTTTTGAAGTACTTATCAAACATGGCTAAGCGCAGGTAATCACCCATTTTAGCTGCTTTGGCCATTAAGCCAGGCGCAACTACTTCAGGATCTTGGCCACGTTCTTTCATCCATTGCAGTGCCCAGTACATTACTTGTACGGCACGAGCATCGGCATCAGGAGCGTTGGTGTAACGCCATTGTTTTGCAGGTGCTTGAGACTCGGCAACAAATAAATCTAAGAAGCCATATTCTCCGCCCCAGCTAAAGTCTTCCCACGATGGGTGAGGAACAGTTTCCCATACAGACTCTTGCTCACCACGTTGGAAGGTATTGATGTATGAAGGTGTTGAGGTTCCGTCGCCTAAATTACCGTATTGATAAACATTATCCATGTCTAACAACCAGTGCATACCATATACATCCCAAGTACCGTAAGTAGAGGCTAAACCAGCACTAATAGGATCTTCACCAACCGCTGCGCCATTAGTAAGTGGTAGCGGATAGCTTGACGGCAATGGCCCTTCTGGAACATAAGTCGCTTTACCGTTGGCATACTTATCTGCAGTAGGTTGCATTTCAGACGTAGGGATAATTTGTTCTTCGATAAGATCCCAAGCTTTAATTAGAGGCTCCCAGTCACCGGTAATTTTACCGTGAACGGCTTCTAACCACAGTATGTAAGAGTAGGCTTCTGATGTTGACTCGTGCCCATGATCTGGTGCTTCAATAATAAACGTTTCAACAGAGTGATAAGGGCCTCCATCAGCACTTAAATAGCCGTTTTCAGGGGCATAAATCTCATCACGAATCTCGGCAAAGCGATCCTCATACACTGAGGCGTTAGCAATACCAGAAAAGCTAACACCAATCAGTGCGCTAAGAATTGCAGTGGTTAGTTTAGAGCGTTGTATAAATCCTGTAGCTTGATTTAAACCATGCTGATGGTTCAAACCCAAACGTTTAGCAAATTGCATTGTAAACTCCATTTTAAAAAAGAAGCCCTTTGCAAGGGCGTCGCTGTCACCTTTAGAACACATTGGTCACTGTTGCTGTGTGGGGCTTTATAGCCGCTTCACTTTGCAACAATTATGTATACAGCTCGGTAAAGCAGAGTTCATCGCCAATCCTTTGGTTAGCTTGGGCGTGTTACTTTTTTCACAGGGGAGTAAACACCTAACCAACTGATTGCACGATAAACCCGCGGCTAAAGGTTTAAATTAAATAACAAAAATATCTATAGTTGATTTTGTTACCAAATCTTTAGGTGTGATCTAAAACAGCGAATGATTAAAAATAGAACGGATTTAGCTTGTGGTTTCATGCGTGGTTGCATAAATATGTGATTTTGATCGGGTTGAGTGTCGGCGAGAATATCAATTATTTAGCAGTTTTATACAATAATTACTGCTGTTATAAATATTAACTTATGACTTAAAAGTAGCTTTTATTAACATTTATTGTAATAAAATTAACCATTTATAATCATTTCGATAGGTGTTTAAGTGTTCCTCTATGTGAACATTTCGCGCTAAAAAAGCGAATAAACCGTTAATGTAAGTGTAGCTATTAAATGATATTTATGCATTTTTGTCAAATAAACTGTCTCCTTATTGAGACAGGCTAAATGTTCGTACCTAGCTAGGAATAGACTGGGCTGTAAACGATTTTGGTGAGTTATCTGTTTTTAAGGCGATAGTGCTGTCTTAAATTGGCGACAATGGTGAGGCTTATTTTGCTTAGGCGGTGGGCCAAATGAACTTGGGTAGATTGAAGTAGATAAAGTAGCGCAGTATTGAATTGGCTTAGTTTAGGGCAGTGTTTACGGCGAAACCAATATATGAAGTTTATTTAGGTAAGGCTCGGTTATTTAACCAGGCTAGCTTTCGCAATTTAAACGCGAAAAATGCCGCTGCGAATACAGCTAAACATAGCAAGCCGCTGCTGCCTATAACCAATAATATAAGGCCACAGAATAGTGCTGAAAAGCCTGCCGCGTAACGCATTGCTCCTTTTAGCAATTTTACACCGGCTAAGGCAGCGGCCAAATAAATCACTACGAATAAGCCATTGGCGTATTCCAACAAATAGGCGAAAGAGAAATCCCAATAATCTCGAGCAATCAACACTAAGGCAATTGACGCAGTTACAATACAAGTAGCGACAATTGGTGAGCCGTTGGCGCTGCATATTCTTAAAGGGTGTTGATTGCCTTTTTCCTCAGCTGTGCTGTAAAGCATATTAGCAAAGCTGATGACATAGAGGTTGACCGCACAAAAGCAGCCGAAAAATCCTACCGCAGCTACTAAACTTGCCGCCCATTTTCCACTAGATAAAGCGGCGATATGGGTAATAGAAAGCAGGTTTTGTTGCTCGCTGCCATAGGCATGCATAACGACTACCGCATAACTAACCAGCACATACACAAATGCAGCACTGCCTACGCCCAGCAATACTGACTTAGCAAAATCACGTTCGGGGTTGTTGAACTGCTTGGCCACATGGCAAATGGCTTCTATGCCAACAAAGCACCAAAACATTAGTGCCATTGACTGGCCTACAGCGTCTAAAGAAAAGTTAGTTTGAGTAAATTGTTGTTGCGGGAAAGGCTGCTTGATCATCACCTTAAAGCAAATAAACAAAATGGTGCCAATTAAGGCAAGGCTTAGCAGAGACTGTACTTTAGCAGAGGTTTCTATACGGGCTAGGTTCATTAAAAAAACTAGTGCTAGCATGGCGAGCTCTAAGTAGATTAAGGGCAGGCTAAGCCCTCCAAACACTTGTCCAAAGTAGCTGGCGCCGGCAATAAATACTACTGGTGGACCAATGGGGGCTATTGATAAATACACCCAGCCAATAGCCTTGGCGGCGTCTTCGCCAAAAGCTTGTTTAACGTAATAGGCGGTGCCGCTTTCATGTGGGTAGCGTTTGCCTAATGCAGCAAAGGTAAATACTACCGGCAACATGGCAATAATCATGATCAACCACGCTAATAAAGAGTACGCTCCCGATTGATCAGCGGCGAGGGCAGGGATAATGAGTACACTAGAGCCAAGCAGTGCCGAGACTAATAAGCTGGCTCCTTGAATTACCGATAAACGCCCTTGAGCCAAGATTAATCCTTAATCACTGTATCTTGCAGAATGCCAATCTAACAAAGTCCTTTGTTAATAACCATGCTTTAGACGTGATGCTGTAAATGGTTAATAAAAGCACTCACTTTTTTGGTGAGGTATTGGCGATGTGGGTAAATAGCATACACACCAATGTCGTTGTTGAGGTAGTCATCAAATAAGCTCACTAAGCTGCCGTTGGCGAGTTGCTGCTGCACGGCAAATGCTGGTGACAGACAGATACCTAAACCTTGCTCGGCAGCCATCGCAGCGGCTAAGGCACTGTTTACATTGAGTTGCTGATTCACTTTTACACTGTGTATTGAACCTTGGCGGGTAAACTGCCATTTATTCCCACCTCGGCGGTTGCTATCTACGATGCAGGCAAGGGTAGATAGCTGCTCGAAGTGAGTTACGTGGTGTTTTGTTACAAATTCAGGGCTGGCGACGAGTACTTGTTTGTAGCTGGCAATCTTTCGCGCAATCAAATTTGAATCGTCTAATTGACCAATACGTATGGCGAGGTCGAAGCCTTCTTCAACAATGTCGACATAGCGGTCATTTAGCACCAACTCTACTTTTAGCTGAGGGTGCTTTTGCATAAAGCTAGGTAGTATTTTCATTAGGTTTAGCTCGCCAAAGGTTTGCGGCGCACTTAAACGTAACCGTCCTGACAACTGCTCATTTTGTTGCTGGCTGTATTGGCTCAAATCGTCCACTTGCTCAAGAATAACTCTAGCCCGTTGATAGATCTCTTTACCCGATTCGGTGATCGACAAAGCTCGAGTGGTTCGGCTAATTAAGCGACTATTGAGCTGCGCTTCTAGCTGGCTAACTTGCCGACTGACTATCGCTTTGGTTTTACCTAAGTGCAGGGCGGCTTGAGTAAAACTGCCATGTTCTACCACCGCAACAAAACTAGAAAATAACGCTAGGTGATTCATTCGTTCGCCTTAATTGTATACAAATAGTAAACAATGTGTCGATTGTAATGGATATTGTTTACAGATTAAAGCGGGACGATACTTCCTTTACGCCAGCCACTGAGCTTGGCCTTAATCAACGTCACTAGGAGAATAACAATGGATAACAGACAAGCCTTATACGCTGGAACTTTATTACGCATCAGTTTAGCGGTGATGTTTCTATCTCACGCATGGTTAAAGATAGCGGTGTTTACTCCTGCGGGCACTGCCCAGTTTTTTAGCTCATTAGGTTTACCGGGTGCGCTTGCTTATTTAACCATTGCTGCTGAGTTGCTGGGCGGCATAGCGCTATTGCTGGGTGTAAAAACTCGTGTGGTTACAGCGGGATTGCTGCCAGTGTTATTAGGTGCTTTGTTTTTTGCTCATGCTGGCAATGGTTGGTCGTTTTCAAACCAAGGCGGTGGCTGGGAGTATCCGCTATTTCTCGTGATGGCTTCATTTGCGCAAATACTGCTAGGCGATGGTGCTTATGCCTTAAAGCCTAAAGCCCTATTTAACAACACCGCGAGTGCTTAGCCCGACTCACCGATTCAATCGTAAAAACCACAACTAAGGAACGAATATGTTAATGAATGGCGAGTGGCAAGCGGCCTGGGATCCTTATCAAAAAACCAGTGAAAACGGCGACTTTATTCGCCAAACATCGAGTTTTAGACATTGGGTTACCAAAGATGGAAGCGCAGGTAGAACCGGGCGGGCAGGCTTTAAAGCTGAGCCGAATCGCTATCACCTTTATGTGGCCTTAATATGCCCGTGGGCCAGCCGAGCCTTAATGGTGAGAAAGCTCAAAAAACTGGAGTCGGTGATAAGTATTAGCATTGTTGACCCGCGCATTACTGAGCAAGGCTGGGGTTTTGCTGGCAAAGGGCTTACGGGGCTAAAGGGCGCGAGTGAAGACCATTTACACCATAAGCAGTTTATTCATCAGCTTTATACGCATGCGGATCCTAAGGTCTCTGGTAGAGCCACTGTGCCAGTGTTGTGGGACAAATTCACCGACACCATTGTAAATAATGAATCGGCAGACATTATCGAAATGCTAAACAGTGCGTTTGACCAATGGGGTGATACCAGTATTAACCTGCGTCCCCTGCATTGGTTGGCAGATATTAATCAACTTAATCCATGGTTATACGAGCATATTAACAATGCAGTATATCAAGCGGGGTTTGCCCAAAGCCAAACCGCTTATAAAGAGGCAGTGAGTAGGTTGTTTGTGGGCTTAGAAACACTAGAACAACGCTTAAGTGATGGCCGCGATTACCTGTTAGGCGATGAGTTGAGTGAAGTTGATGTAAGGCTGTTTGTTACCTTGGTACGTTTTGACGCCGCTTATGTAGGTGCATTTAAATGTAACCTTAAGCAATTGCAGGATTACCCATTATTGAGTGATTACTTGCAGCGTATCTATTTGCTTCAAGGCGTGTCGGAAACGGTAAATATTGAGCACATCAAGCAAGGTTACTATTCAGTTAAAGCTTTAAATCCTAGCGGTATAGTGCCGATAGGGCCGAAGCTAACTTTCTTGCCCGCTAATAAGGTGACTTTATGAACACCTTAGCGCCGGTACTGTTTTTATCTCATGGTTCGCCAATGCGAGTGCTGGAGAGTAGCCCTGCGAATACCTTTTTAAAAAACTTAGCGGGGCGTATAGCTACGCCAAAAGCGATTGTTGTGGTGTCTGCCCACTGGGAAACTACTGGTTTGCGTTTTACTCAGCAAGCGCAGCTAGAAACAATTTACGACTTTTGGGGCTTTCCGAATGCGTTAAACCAAATTAAGTATTTGCCTGACAGCCCTGAATGGTTGCACCAAACACTTAAACGGAGTTTGCCCCACGTTGCGGGAACCAAGCGGGGCTTAGACCATGGCGCGTGGTCACTACTACACTTGATGTACCCCAAGCAAAATGTGCCAGTGGTTGGGCTTAGTTTGCCTCGTGACGCAAGCTTGGCGGAGCTATATGCCCTAGGTGAACAACTGGCTGGTTTACGAGCTCAAGGCATAATGTTGATCACCTCTGGCATGGCTACGCATAACTTGGCAGCGTTGGCTTACCGAGGCGAGCCCAATAGCTGGGCACTGGCGTTTGTAGAGTGGCTTCAGCACGCAGTGGAGCAGTGCAACATTCAAGCCTTGCTTAATTATCGTCAGCTAGCGCCTGGCGCTCAACAATCACATCCGCGAGATGAACATCTAAGGCCGCTGTTTGTTGCTTTAGGCGCAGCAGGAGCACAGCCTGCTAAGTTAATACACGACTCTTGGGAGCTAAAAAACGGCAATAATTCTAGCTGGCTTTGGGGGGAACTTAATGAATAATCGCGGTATTACTTTACGCCAAGCCCGTAGTCTAATCACAGAATCTTTAGCGTTAGCAAGGGGCAAGGGATTACCGCCTTTGTCGATTGTTGTTCTAGATAGTGGCGCACACCTAAAAGCCATGGTTAGTGAAGATGGCGTAGGGACTCAGCGCTATCAAATTGCCTTAGGCAAAGCTCATGCAGCATTAGGCATGGGATTTAATACTCGGCAGTTTTATCAATTGGTTAAATCAGAGGTACTACCAGAAATGTTTGCGGCAACTATTAACGGGGCAACGGGCGGTGAGTTTATTCCTTTGCCAGGCGGCGTGCTTATTGTTGAGCAACAGCAAGTTATGGGGGCAATCGGTATTTCTGGCGCATCGTCTGATCTAGATGAATGGGTCGCGACTAACGCTATTGCAAGGTATACCTCTTAAACCGCTATGTAATGCGAGGGCTATGTTAAGCAAATCGCTGTTAGATGCCGTTTACTCCTAGAGACTTTAATTTGGATTTTAGGTAATCTATTGATGGTTTAAACAATAGATTCTATTAGCAATAGCCTTAACATGCTCGTTCAGTATTGCATTGGCTATTCATAGAAAGTGGCTTATTGCCTATTACAAAAAGGATGTGAAAAATGAAAGGGCTTACTCTGTTTTTATCACTGGCGCTTAGTTTGTGTTCGCCCGCTATTTGGGCCAATGATAGCGCGTTACAACAAGCCTATGATTACCAACAAAGCGATATCCAATTGCAAGGCTCTGGCATTGTTGAACGGATACTTCCCGATGATAATAAAGGCTCGAGGCATCAGAAGTTTATTTTGCGTTTAGCCAGCGGCCAAACCCTACTGGTGGCACACAATATTGATTTAGCGCCACGTATCCCTTATTTAAAAGAGGGTGATACGGTAGCGTTTTATGGTGAATATGAGTGGAATCATCAGGGCGGCGTTATGCATTGGACCCATAAAGACCCAAGAAATAACCATGAGCATGGTTGGTTAAAGCATGGTGGTAAAACTTACCAGTAATTATGAATTTTGTAGTGGTTAAGCAAGTTAGTCGAACGATGAGTTTCTGAAGCTGTGCTTTTATCTCTATTTTACCTTTGAGCGAAAGGAGAGTAGGGAGTTACACTCTTTTAAGTGCACAGCTTTGTATCGCTGGTTGGGTAAGAGCATTGGTTTAAAGGGAAGAAATAAGTGGCCACATTAGTATTGGCCACTTTTTTTGCCAGTGGTTTACTGAGTTAGTGATGTAAAGCTAACTCAATTTAAAATGCGACAGTTCGCTAAGTTGCTGCTGCGATTGCTGTTGTAGTGACTCACTAACTTGCTGGGTTTGATTGGCATCGCGGTTGGCCAATTCACTAAGCTCGACAATTTTTTCCACATTGTTCGCCACTTGTAAGGCCACGGTGTGTTTATCTTGGGCGTTGTTGGCAATTGCCTCACTGCGCTCTTGAACGGTACTTAACAGCTGGGCGACTTGTTCTAGCTGTTGCGAACTTTGCTCGGCCTCTTCAATACAGCTGCCCACCATGGTTTCGCCCTGTACCATCATGTCCATAGCTTGTTGTGCCCGACCTTGTAATTGCTCAATCATACTAAGAATTTCTTGGGTCGCTTCGCGGCTTCGAGTGGCTAAGCCGCGCACTTCATCTGCCACCACGGCAAAGCCTCGGCCTTGCTCTCCAGCCCGAGCAGCTTCAATGGCCGCATTTAAGGCCAGTAAGTTAGTTTGCTCGGCAATGCCTTGGATAACATCTACGATGCGATTAATGTCGTCACTTTGTTGTTTAAGCTCGCTAACTTGCTGGCTGGCTTCCACCACCGTAGTTTGTAATTGGTTAGTGGTGGCTAGGGTCGATTGAGCTGCTTGATGGCTTTGACCGGTGAGTTGATTCACTTGGCCAATATCGTCTCGGCTTTGTTGCGCCTGTTCAGATACTTCATTTACGCCTACTTCCATTTGGCTTACCGCTACGGCCACCAATTGGCTTTGGTCTTGCTGTTCTTGAATCACTTTGTGAGAGTGTTGGCTGGTTGCTAGGCCGCTTTCTGCACTTGCCGCAAGCTGTTTAGCGTTGTTATTCATTTGGCTAACCACTTGATTCATTTGCTCGCTTAAATGAACCAGTTGCGTGGCAATCTGACCAAATTCATCTTTAGACTGTTTCCCTTGGTAAGCGCTAAAGTCACCATCAACCATACGTTTTATTTGGCTAAGGGTGTGGCCTAAAGGAATTCGAATATGGCGGCTTACGCTCCACGCGACTAATACAGTAACTAGCACAGAAAATAGCAATACTGCTAACGTTTGAATTAGCGCCGAGCTAGCACTTTGCTGAGCCGTTTGGTGAGCGGAGGTAATAATCTCACTGAGTTGGTTTGATAGATCATCTAGCTGCAGCAATACCGTGTCGGTTTGTTGATTGAGCTGAACCAAGTGTTGATTTTGACGGGTAAGAATGAGTTGTTGGTTCTTTAAATGATCAAATAAACCATTACTAGCAAATGCTTGAGTAAGCAGTTCAAAGTAGCTACTTAATTCTTCTGCGCTGCTAGGGTCGAGCTTGATGAGTTGTTGCTGCTTTTCTTGCAGTGACGAGTTGTAGCTCTTTATTACGCTGAATAATGAATTAAACTGAGCTTCGTTTTGAGCGTAAAACAGTTTTTCTAATGAAGCAGAGAACGCGCCTATATCTGCTTGCATACCGGTCACTACCCACTCGGCATTTTCTTCCACCATTTCAATCATAAACTCCATATCGCCTGGAAAGTTCTTCCATTTGTTGGTGAAGTTTTGACGTTGGTTGGTTAGCGTTTGTTGGGCTTGGAGTGCTTCATTACCTAAGGTTAACTGAGCTAGGCTGGTGGTTTTAATGTCGCTCACATCTTGGTCTAGTGAACGTAAACCATCAAGAATTGCTGGGTAAGGTTTAGCCAACTGAGACAGGGAACTCATTCGCTGACTGTAACTACTAAACAAGCTTGATACTTCTTGTTCTAGCTGCTGTGACTGTTCGGCATGTTGACTGCTACTGTGCAAGCCGACTTTACGTGCAGAGTTAAGTAATAGCCCAGAGAGCTGATTAACTTGTTCAGCCATTGGTGCTAATCGACTGACGGTGTTATCCAACTGGGTTTCCAGTTGTCGCATGTTTAGTTGGCCAATTAAGGCTACCACTAGTAGTAATGCTAACAGCACGCCAAAACCGAGCAGCGTTCTGGTTACAACTTGTAGTTTCATTCTGGGCTTCCCTGTTTATTGCTATCCTACAATCACATCATTAACCATAGTAAGCATTTAGTGTTTGGCTACTTGCTTTCTAATTGATTGATTTTATGGATAAACCTAACGATTCATTCGTTGGTTAATATAAATACCATAAGCTGATATTGGTTGACCAGATAAAAAATTGTAAATTAAGTGAAATCTAGTCGATAAGATTTAACACCAGCGGTGAGTTGAGTGAATCACCCTGTAATTAAGCTTTAGCGTGGTTTTTGTTTGGCGTAGATAATTGCTCGTATATAAGAATAAAATGGCGCTATTTTTAGACGATTTATTTGTTATGGCGATGTTAGTTATTCGGTAGTGCTAAAACCACAAAAAACTAAGTTGATTTATGTGTTAGTGCTCCATTAACGCTTAACTACTGTAGATTTCTTCATAGATCTCATTCGCTTATTCAACTTACTAAGTTGTTTAGCTTTTATTAAAGGGCTTAGTTATGATGTGCTGTATAGATAAGAAAGCTGTCATTAATACCCTTTCAGCTTTAAGGATGAAGATGAAAAAAATACTCACTGCTCTAATTGTTTCAAGCCTATCTGGCATGGCTTTGGCTAATTCCTGTGATAGCACTGGTTTTGACAGTGCCTCTCGCGGAAACGAGCGCTTACGGGGTGATATTAAAGCCTTGAGTGAGCAATATGTTGAAGCGTGTTCTTGGGATTACGACATGCCGCGTGAAAAAGTATGCAGCCTGTTTACCGGTAAGCTTAAGCAGTTGAACACGATTAATGACGCGCCGCTAGCAAGGGTATTAAGTCAGGCTGAAATGGCAACCGATGCATGGTATGCCGTGCATGAAAATTGTGCTGATAAGGGCCTTAAAGGTAATGCCGACAGCGCCTTCGAGGCTTATGAAGAAAGCTTTGATGCCTACAATAACCTGATTAAAGAAATCGATACTCGCTATAACCAAAGTTGTCGTCAGCAGATAGAAGAAAACATCAGTAAATACTGCAAATGATTGACTGATGAGATAGTCACTCTTCTTTTATACTCCCACTTTGCTAACAGCACAGTATTTAGGAAGAGGCTAGCATGCTTATTTAAGTCTGAAGTCAGCATGCCTTAGATTAATTGTTTAACAAGGTAATAAGGACGATTACTGAAATTGCCTATAAACTCAATTATCTGAGTATGATTCATTTTATTCGCACACTTAAGCGCCAAGCAGGCCTTCGCACTGGAGACTACCTACCTTATGTTTAACATGGTTAAATCTTTTTGTTTGGTAGCAAGCGTAATTGGCGGGCTGTTCATATCAACAACGATTGATGCTGCTGAAGAGCTGGGGGTGGAAACACTCGCTTTATCTCAACCGCAATCGCTTACTTTGGTTTTAATGCCTAGCAGTGGTAAACAGCGTGAAGCCTATAAACGCTTGATTGAGCAATTTAGTGAGAACTACCCAGATGTGGCAGTGGGAACCCTTGTTTACGAAAGCGAATACTACAAAAAAAACATTGAAAGCATTTTGCAAAGTAACGACGGCGAAGGTGACCTGTTCTTTTGGTTTGGAGGGGAGCGCTTACGTAAACTCGCCGAAGAAGACTATCTGCTTGATATTAGCTCTTGGTGGCAAAAAGGAGAGTGGAGTGAAAAGTTTAGTGCATCTTCAGAGCAAGCATCTCAGCTTAATCAAGCCCACTTTGCCTTGCCAATTAATTATTATCAGTGGGGATTTTATTATCGCCATTCGATGATTCGCCATTATCCAGATACCTTTACCTCATGGCCGCAACTGCTAAATACTTGCCAGCAGTTAGCCAAACAAGGTAAGCACTTGGTGAGCATTGGAACTAAAGATGCGTGGCCGGTAGCGGGGTGGTTTGATTATATTAATTTACGCTTAAATGGCTTAGTTTTTCATCAGCAATTGTTAGCCGGGAAAATCTCATTTACCGATCCTCGTGTTGAACAGGTTTTTAGCTTTTGGCAGCAAGCCATCTCCGCTCAATGCTTCATTCCTAGTAGCGATCAGTTGCGTTGGAAACAAGCGCTTCCGGCGATGTATCGGGGTAAAGCCGCGTCAGTACTAATGGGTAATTTCTTTGTGGCTGCGGTGCCAGAACGGGTAACAAATGATTTAGCGTTTGCGGCGTTTCCGCCACTCAAAGCGGGACAAGAGTATTATGAAGAAGCCCCAATTGATGTGATTGTGGCTCATAAGCAAGCTGAAAGAAATGTAGCGGCTTATCAATTTTTAGATTTTTTAGTCTCAAGCCAAGCCTTAGTTGCCCTTAACCAAGACCTAGGCAAAATTAATCCATTGCTCAACGCGCCAGCCAGCAGCGACAGGTTTATAAAAGACGGCGAGCAGTTGCTGCGCAATGCCAAAGGTGTGTCGCAGTTTTTTGATCGTGATAGCCGAAGAGAATTTGCCAGCCCAGCTATGGCGGTGATGGTTGATTTTTTAGAGCAGCGAATTGATGCTAAACAAGCAATGCAACAAATAGAAGCTATTCGCAGTAAAGTGTTTGATTCAGCCGATTAAGTTTTATCTTTTAGTTTGGGGTTCTGCCTAAGGACTTAATATAGTTCTAACTTTACAAAGATGTTGGCAATGACAATAATGTGATTATTCAAGCCTTAGGAATTCCCAATGAAAACCACAGATAACATCTTATACCGTATTAAAAGCCAAGGTGGCCAAACGGTAAAGATGTTGGCCGAGCAACTGGCTATAACCAGTATGGGAGTAAGGCAGCACTTACAAAGTCTTGAAAAAGAGGGCTTGATTGAGCACTTTGATCAAAAAGTGAAAGTAGGCCGGCCCACTCGGTTCTGGCAACTTACCGATAAAGGCCATGGCCGTTTCCCCGATTGCCATAGTGATTTAAGTGTTCAGTTGTTGGGCGCGGTACAACAAGTGTTTGGTGATGCAGGCATGGAACAGCTTATTAGTCATCGCGAGCAACAAAGCTTTAGTGCATACCAACAAGCGCTAGCAGGGCACACGGACATAGCCGATAAACTTGAGCGACTCAGTGCTAAACGAAGCCAAGAAGGTTACATGGCTAGCTGGCAAAAAGACCAGCAAGATTACTATTTTATTGAGGACCATTGCCCAATATGTGTAGCCGCTACCGAGTGCCAAGGTTTGTGTCGCTCAGAGTTAGAAATGCTGCAAAAGCTGTTTGCAGAGTGCCAAGTGGAGCGCACTGAGCATATTGTTGCCGGTTCGCGCCGCTGCGCTTATAAACTCAGCCTGTTGGATAAAGCATGATAAAAGTTCAGATTTGCTTGTTGTTATTGAGCTCTTTGTTTAGTTCGTTTATAGCGGCCTGTGAGTTGGCGGCTATTCCTTTTAGTGAGCAGCGTATGGGTTGTGGTTGTAGTTACTACTTCCCCGCTAAACCGCCGATTAGACCAAGCATTGTGTTGCAAACTGACCTTGATGGCACCAATCCAATTATGATGCGCAATGGAAAATTGGTGAGCCTTTGGGGGGCGCGCCCTAGCGCCTTGTTAATTGAGCCTGGTTATCGTTCGCTGCAAGGTTTTCGCTATCACGCGACTTCAATACAGCTTGAGAATATGATTAGACCAGGTTGTACTTGGGGTGAACCAGGCTGTGAAGTAGTCGGGTATCTAAGTCAAATTGCTACGGCAGAAAACTATCAGCAATGCCAATGGGCCTTACAAGGTGATTGTGGTTGTTAACTTGGACAAAAAGGCATCAAGATGAAGTATGAGGAAGTACTAGAGTTTTGGTTTGAGCAATTAAGTCCCCAACAATGGTTTAGTGTTGATGAAGGCTTAGACAAGCTTATTTCTCAGCGTTTTAGCGCCTTGCTGGAACAAGCGACACAATGTGAATTGTTTAGCTGGCGTGAGAGTGCAGAAGGCAGTTTAGCTGAGGTGATTGTACTTGATCAGTTTTCTAGAAACGTTTATCGCGGCTCATCTAAAGCATTTGCCAGTGATTCCTTAGCGCTCGCCTTAGCACAACATGCGGTGAGTAATGGCCAAGATCAGCAGCTAGCAAGTTCACAACGAAGCTTTTTATATATGCCTTACATGCACAGCGAATCTTTGTTGGTTCATCAACAAGCTCAATGTCTGTTTAATCAAACAGGTTTAGAGCAAAGCTATCAATTTGAACTGAAACATAAAGTGATTATTGAGCAGTTTGGTCGTTACCCTCATCGCAATAAAATACTAGGTAGGGAGTCTAGCCAAGCCGAGTTAGATTTTTTAGCCGGGCCAAATTCTTCTTTCTAAACGATCTCATAGACTTAAAGCGCTGACATAAAAATGTCATGTTTTTTTGTGCTGCCAAACTCACTTAGACACTAAGCTTTAAAGGTATTAGTTGGTGTTGGAGTAGTGGGTGAGAAGGTTGCTGTTTAGCCTATTGGTGAGTTTATTTTCCGTTAATGTATGCGCTAGCGTAAGTTTGCTGGGGCCGAGTGACGAGCCTCAAAACGTATTTAAACAAGCCAATCAGCAGCCGAGCAACAGCACAGCAATGCCAAGTCATTCTATTGTTGTTAAAGGTGCGCAAACCAATGAAGTGGGCCTTGGAGAACGTTTACTCAGTCGGCTTAATTGGCCTCCTTATGATCCGCAATCAAACTTGCTCGTTACCGATATTAGCGCTTACCAATTGCGCTACCCACAGCTTCAGCAGTCAATTCAGTACTTTCATCCGGAGCCTCTATGGTATGGCTACCCTCAGGCAAGAAATGCACGTGACCAATTACAATGGTTACTGCTGGAGCTAAGTCTAGCGGGTGGGCCTAAGCAGCTTAGTGATTGGTTAAGGCAAATTAATTATGTAGATAACGACAGCCCACAATGGGAAGCGTTGTATACCGATGCTTATCTTGGCGTGATGGCCTTTAGTCAGCAGTTGATGCGTCTAGATTACGCCCAAAGCATGGCATTAAATGACATCGCGACGACGCCATTACACATTTTAATTGATGAGCCGTGGTTAGCACGATTAAGCCGTAGCAATCTTTACCAGCAGCTAACCGGCTTAAGAGGTGAACTTGATATAGAGCGTTTGCGCTATCGTCAACAGATTTTATATTGGGTCAATGCTCAGCAGCAGCGTCAGTCTGCAGATAACATTAAGCGCGGCCAGCTGATTCATGCTGGAGGCAGCGACTCTCGGGTTCCGTTAGTACGCCAACGTTTAGCTGAGTTTGATATTGCTAATCAGTTTAGTGATGATGTGGAACAAGCAGAGCTAATGGACCAAGCTACAGTGAACGCCTTACAACGGTTTCAGGCGCAGCATGGGCTAAAAGCAGATGGTATTGTGGGCAACGATACTTTGTATTGGCTTAACTTTAAGCCGATTCATCGCTCTAAAATGTTGGCTAGAAACTTACTCAGAAAACAACTGTTACAACGCTTTATGCTAGTGTCTGACCAGCAGCGAATAATGGTAAATGTACCTGCTTATCAAATGACATATATGAACCAAGGTGCAGAGGTGTTTCAATCTAAAGTGGTGGTTGGTCGGGCTTCACGTGCCACACCGCTATTAGTGAGTGAAATTAGCAGTGTGGTAATTAATCCCTACTGGAACGTACCTAGAACCATTGTGCGTAGAGACATTATTCCTAAGCTTCGCCGTGACCCTAGTTATGTAGAGCAACAACGTTTTGAGTTGTTTGATTATCACGGTGCCGCAGTACAAAGTGAGCAGATTGATTGGACTCTGGTAAAAGATACTGGTGCTTTCCCTTATCGTATGCGTCAGCGTCCAGGGCCCGGTAATGCCTTAGGTGCTTACAAGTTCCACTTTGATAACCAATTTGCGGTATACCTGCATGATACCTCTTCACCTGAATTATTTTCGGAGCAGCAACGAGCGTTTAGTTCAGGATGTGTTCGAGTGGAAGCAGCTGAAATACTAGCGGCTACCTTGTTAAAACAAGCCGGTTATAGTGATCAGTATAAACAGCACTTGATTGCTAAAGGAGAGCCCAAATGGGTGCCTTTAAGGCAAAAGGTCCCTGTTTATCTCGTTTATTTTACTTCGTGGTTTGATGGCTCTGGCGGTTTGCATTATCGAAAAGATATTTATAACTTTGAAGCTAGCGAAAGCGCTCTGGCAAGCTAAAAAAGCTCAATTTAACAGAAGCTTAATCCAACTGTGTAAACATTGTTTGCTTGCATAAGGCAAATGTTTCTCAGTGCTTTGTTTGATTTTTAGGTCTCTTATCGGTATTTTGCTCCAAATTGGTGGTTTTTTGATCTATTGGGGTGAGTGTAAATGTTAGACCGAAAGATAAAACGGCGGTCGTTGTTGTTGGGTTTGAGCGCTGGGTTAATCGGTCTTGGAATACCAAAAAGCTTCGCAAGTTCAAGTATTGCTCGAGAGTTACCTGGCGAGCGCTTCCTAAGTATGACTAGCTTACATACCAATGAAAGTTGTGAGGTATGTTTTTGGAAAGATGGTCAGTTTCAAGAGAAAGAAGTAAAGCAGTTAGATAGCTTGTTGCGAGATTTTAGGCGCAATGAAGCCACCGATATGGATAAGGCGCTATATATGCAAATGGCACTGCTTCAAGAACGTCTTGGTGGCAATGTTAAGTTTGACATTATTTCTGGATATCGTTCGCCAGCAACTAACGAAATGCTACGCAGTAAAAGTGGCGGTGTGGCGAAGAAGAGTTTTCATATGACCGGGCAAGCCATCGACTTAAGGGTGCAGGGGCATGACTTAGCTAAGGTTCATCGCGCGGCACTAGAGTTGAAATTAGGTGGAGTGGGGTATTACCCACGCAGTGGTTTTATCCACCTTGATACCGCAAGAGTACGCAACTGGCGTGGCTCTTAAGTTAAAAACACCGTCACATGTTAGAAGGCGTAAGTAATTATTACTTACGCCTTTTTTATTACCTGATGTACCAGCTTAATAATCTTAATCGTATGCCTTTTTGTTTAATCACAAGCTTCTTATTGTTTAGCGATTCTTGGTTAATATCATGTGAATTAGGTATATGAATAGATAAAAAATCTATAAATAACCTGAAACATTTCCCAAAAGTTCTTTTTGTAATGTTTTTGTCATATTGGATTGTTTCAATGCATCCCGACTTAGACAAACTGATTGTTAATTTTTAATTGCGAAGAGAAATCTTATGAAAACCAAGTTAATCACGGCATTAAGTGCTGCTTCTATGTTGTTTGCTGCAAGTTCATTTGCTAGTAACACTGTTACGGTCTCAGGTTCTACTTCAGTATCTGGCATCATGGAAGTACTTGCTGAGAGATATCAGGCTACTCAGCACGATGTGGTTGAAGTACAAAGTACTGGTTCGTCTGCCGGTATTCGCGCTGCTAAAGAAGGTACCAGCATGATTGGTATGTCTTCTCGTGATGTTAAAGATTCAGAGAAAAACCAAAGCACTCAAGAAGTGATTATGGCGATGGACGGTATCGCAGTAGCGGTTAACAATGCTAACTCAGTAAAAGATTTAAGTATTGAGCAAGTTAAAAAAATCTACATGGGTGAGATTAAAAACTGGAAAGAAGTAGGTGGCGCTGACCAACCTATTGTGGCAGTAACGCGTGAAGTAGGTTCTGGTACTCGTGGTGCATTTGAAGACATCATGGGTCTAACCCGCAAAATTAACGATATTACTGTTACAGCCATCTCTCCACGTGCCCAAGTTGCTAGTGGCAATGGTGCTATCAAAACCTTAGTGGCTAATAACCCATACGCTATTGGCTTTATCTCTCTAGGTTCAGTTGACGGCTCATTAGCTGCTGTATCTATTGAAGGTGCCGCTGCTACTAAAGACAACATCAAGTCAGGTGCTTACGGTATTGCCCGCCCATTCGTATTGTTGGTAAACAACCAGCCAGCCGCTGAAGCACAACAGTTCCTTGATTACATCATGGGTACTGCTGGCCAAGCCATTGTAGCTGAAGAAGGCTACATCGAAGTTAACTAAGTTTCCTATTCGAAACGAAGAAAAGAGGCATAGCAATATGCCTCTTTGTTGTACGTTGATTTTGGAATGAAAATAAAATGAATCAAACGATTGCTGCTCCAACTCAAGAATTTGAGTTTAAAAATCCGGCGCTGATAGATGCGCTTAACCAGTCTGCTCAAAAAGTCGATTGGGTTGGTCGTATTTTTAACTTACTATTTTTGGTGAGTGCATTAATTGGCGTGATATCAGTGGCCACTATTGGCTACTTTTTGGTGCTTGAAGGTTTACCAGCGATTCAGTTCGCTGGCTTAACCAACTTCTTATTAGGTGTAGATTGGTATCCGCCTGCGCTATACGGTATTGGAGCAATGATTGTTGCTTCGGTGGTATCGGCTTTAGGTGCGGTAGTCATTGGTGTTCCGGTTGCCTTGTTAACTGCGATATTTTTAGCAGAAGTTGCGCCTAAATGGTTAGCTAACATGATTCGACCAGCGGTTGAGTTGTTAGCGGGTATCCCTTCTGTTGTCTACGGCTTCTTTGGTTTAGTGATTATCGTACCGGCCATCGAATCAACCTTTAATGTGCCAGCCGGTAGTACGTTGCTAGCAGGTATAGTTGTGCTGGCGGTGATGATTTTACCCACCGTTATTACTATTGCTGAAACCTCGATTCGCGCCATCCCTAAAACCTATAAAGAAGGCTCTTATGCCTTAGGTGCGTCGCCAATGTTCACTATTTTTAAAGTGATGTTGCCGGCTGCGCGCTCGGGTATTTTAGCGGGTGTTGTGTTGGGGGTAGCACGTGCAGTAGGCGAAACCATGGCCATTATTATGGTCATGGGTAACTCAACAGCTATGCCAGGTTCGTTGTTGGATTCAGCGCGCTCATTAACGGCGAATATTGCCTTGGAAATGTCTTATGCAACAGGCATTCATGCCAGTTCGTTGTACTCAACCGGTATTGTGTTATTGGTGTTTGTGATGCTGCTAAATACTAGTTTGCTTGTATTAAACCGTAAGAAGGTGAAGTAATGCGCCGTCGTATTGAAGATAATGTTGCGCTAAGCCTTATTTGGGGCGGAGCCGGTATGACCATTTTATTTTTAGCCTGGATGCTTTGGCATATTCTTAGCAACGGCTTAAGCCATGTTAGCTGGGAATTTGTAAGCTCTGCGTACACTACTATTGGTGAAACTTCGGGGATTTTCTCGATGATTGTTTCTACCGTTTATATGGTGGTGTTATCCATTTCTATTGCTGCGCCCATTGGCATTATGACCGCGCTGTACTTAACCGAGTACGCCAAGCCAGGCAGTCAATTAGTTAAAATTATTCGTTTTTGTACTGAGTCACTGGCAGGTATTCCGTCAATTATTTACGGGCTATTTGGTATGACCTTTTTTGTGGTGACCTTAGGTTTAGGCTTTTCAATTTTATCTGGCGCGTTAACGCTGGCGATATTGATTTTGCCAGTGATTATTCGTACCACAGAAGAAGCGCTAATTGCCGTTCCACAATCTTACCGTGAGGCGTCTTACGGTTTAGGTAGCTCGCGCATCTACACCATTTGGCGAGTGATTTTGCCATCTGCGATGCCGGGTATTGTGACAGCAGTTATTTTAAGTACCGGTCGAATTATTGGTGAATCTGCCCCAGTGTTTTTAACCGCAGGTATGGTAACCAGAATCCCTGAATCAGTGCTGGATTCTGGCCGTACCTTAACGGTTCATTTATACAAATTAACCCAAGAATTGTTCACTGTTAATGAATGGAATCAAGCCTACGCAACTGCCACCGTACTTATCATTTTGGTGCTTGCTATTAACCTACTGACTAAATTGATCGCGAGTCGATTCAACAAAGCTGCTTACTAAGAGATTGATATGAATAAGTTTGACGTTAAAGAACTTGATTTACATTACGGCGACACTCACGCATTAAAAGGCATTAACTTACCGATCCCTGAGAAGAAGGTTACAGCGTTAATTGGCCCTTCAGGTTGTGGAAAATCTACCTTATTACGTACCTTAAATCGTATGAACGATTTAATTGAGAACGTCACCATTAAGGGGGATGTAAAACTAGAAGGTAAAGACATTTACCAAGATCGCAATGTAGCAGCACTGCGCATGAAAGTAGGTATGGTTTTTCAAAAAGCTAACCCGTTTCCAATGAGCATATACGAGAACGTAGCTTATGGTTTAAAAGCACAAGGGATCCGCAATAAAAAGGTCTTGGATGAAACCGTAGAAACGGCACTTCGTAGCGCGGCATTGTGGGATGAAGTGAGTGATCGCTTAAACAGCCCTGCATTTGGTTTATCTGGTGGTCAGCAGCAGCGTTTGTGTATTGCTCGTACTATTGCTATTCAACCTGATGTGATTTTGATGGATGAGCCAACCAGCGCGCTAGATCCTATCGCGACTCATAAAATTGAAGAGTTAATGGATGAACTGCGTAAAAAGTTCACCATTGTGATTGTTACGCACTCTATGGCGCAGGCTAAACGCATTTCAGATAAAACTGCATTTTTCTGGATGGGTGAATTAGTTGAGCATGGCGACACCGAGCAAGTATTTACAGCACCAGTAGACGAGCGAACCCGTGGTTATGTAAACGGCGACTTTGGTTAAGTTTATAGCTGAATAAAAAGCCGCTGGTTACGCAGCGGCTTTTTTGTATTTAGCGATTAATAGGCAAAGACTCTATATGCCATTTAGGGGCATCTTTTCGGCGTTGCTCACAACGCTTCAAAATGGCTTTTTTTGCTTCGTTATTTACCCCTGTCCACGCACAAATTTCATCTAGACGACGAAAGCAACCGACACAGACATCATCACCATCGAGGGTACACTGGCGAATACAGGGTGATTCAATTTGCTCTTGTAAGTCCATTTTCTTGTACCTCGACAGTTACAATCTGCTTACTCTACCAAGCTATAAGGAAGTTGGGCGATGGTATACAGGCTTTGCTCATCACCTGCTAAGCGAAACTTAGCTTCTGCATCGGTATCATTATTAAGTACCGCTAATAACTCTATATAGCCAGGCTCAAGTTGCACCGCTTGTAACACAGTACCTTTACCGCGCCAATTGTCGCCCATTTGCTGCTCTAAGCGATCACCGGCTTTGGGTAATGTAATGCCATGACCAGCAAGGCGTAACGAAGCGCGTTTATTGGCTCCACGATATTTAGCGCGGGCAATGGTTTCTTGGCCCGTGTAGCAGCCTTTAGAAAAGCTTAGTGCATCGAGGTGCTGCAAATTAAGCGCTTGAGGAATGAATTGCTGCTGAGTTTGCTGCTCAATGGTAGGCAAGCCTGACACTATTTGCAGTGCTCGCCACAACTCGTTAGCGTCTAGATCACTGCTAGGTGCATCTTGCCCCCAGTCAGCGGCTTCGGTGATCACCAAATAACGGCGCTTAGGGCCGTCGATATGCACGCAAATACCTTGTTCGATTAACCCGCCATGGCTAGCAGTTTCTTCACCAAACTTCTCGGCAATGTAATGAGGCGCTTCGCTGCCCATTACTGCCGTGGTATGTAAGGTGGTTTCGGTTTCGATATTTACTTTTGAGAATACCGCATACTTTTTCAATTCTTTTAACTGAGATTCAGCCAAGGATTGAGGTTGCAGATAAAGGTAGTCTTGCTCTAGGCGCAGTAAACGCAGTACCGACCACATTTTACCCGTTGGATCGCAGTGAGCAGCTAGGCTTTGTTGACCTGGAGATAAGCTATTTACGTCACAGCTCAATTGGCCTTGTAGGTAGCTATTAGCATCTTCGCCGCTCACTCTAACCAAGTGCCACTGGTCTAATGGTTGAACTAATAATGGAGGCAAAGTACATAAAGTTTGTTGAGACATAGTCGACTTCCGTTGAGAGCTAGGTCAAGCTTATTAAGGTGTAATTTGGTGGCTGAAATGGTATCTTCGTTAATACTTTTACAGCGCCGCTAATAAGCCTTTTAATGGGCTTCAGTATTGCTGACCAGTGTAACTCATGTCTACAAGGAACAACATGCAGGAAAATAAGTCACGTTTAAAATGGGCCTGTCGTAGGGGAATGTTAGAGCTTGATGTGTTGTTTATGCCTTTTGTTGATGAGGCTTATGACGAATTAAGCGATGAGAAAAAACAAACCTTTGAACGTTTATTGGCTTGTGACGACCCTGATTTGTTCGCTTGGTTTATGGGCCACAAAGAATGTGAAGACCAACAACTCGCAGATATGGTTGATGTTATTCTCAAGCGCGTCAAAGTGTGAGTTTTTGGCAGCGCGCTCGCGCTGCTATTTTTATTTAGTCTCCGCTAATGGCTTGCTGCAAGTTACTTTGCTGCTAGTTTTTCCTGAGTTGCTGCCACTCTTTGTTTTGTGCCTTTTGGCGACAAGCTGCTTTTTTTACCATTGGTGGCATTACCAACCTCGTGGGTACTTTAGTGCTGAGCAGATTGTGTATCAGCAAGGTGAACATCAAGTTAAGCACTTATGGTTGGCCAATTCTCGGGTAGCTTTTGGAGCGTGTTTGGTGGTTTCTAGTACTCAAGATAAGCCTGCTATCAAAGTGATTTTTGCCGACAGCTTACCCAATGATGTTTACCGCCAGCTGTGCTTTGTTATCAACTTCCCGCAAGCTTAGTAACTATCTCCAGCTTTAGAGAGCGACAGAGACAAAAAAGGCTTACCGTAGTAAGCCTTTTTAAAGCGCGCTTAAGCGTCGTTATCATCTTCTTGGTAGAAGGTTTCTGGGTCTAAAATAGTGGGTTTAATTTTGTCTAGCTTATCTGGATAATCTAGATTGTAATGCAAGCCGCGACTTTCATGGCGGCGCATGGCACAACCCACAATTAACTCTGCAACTTGCAACAAATTACGTAGTTCTAGCAAATTATTACCCACTTTAAAGTTTGAGTAGTACTCAAAAATTTCTTGCTGCAGCAAGTGAATTCTTCGCATTGCTCGCTGTAAGCGTTTATTGGTACGAACGATGCCTACGTAGTCCCACATAAACAAGCGCAGTTCGTGCCAGTTGTGGTTAATAATAACTTCTTCATCTGAATCACTCACTTGGCTGTCGTCCCAAGGTTGTATTTGATGGCAAAGCTCTACATCATTTAAGTGTTGCTTAATGTGCTGGCTGGCGGCATGAGCAAACACAACACACTCCAACAAAGAGTTACTGGCCATGCGGTTAGCGCCATGTAAACCGGTATAAGCCACTTCGCCAATCGCGTATAAGTTGGCTAAATCGGTTTCGCCTTGCAGGTTGGTGACCACACCACCACATGTATAGTGGGCTGCGGGCACTACCGGGATTGATTGTTTGCGAATATCAATGCCTAGCTCTAAGCAGCGCTTGAGAATAGTAGGGAAGTGAAGCTCAATAAATTCATCGTCACGATGGCTAATATCAAGGTATACACAATCGGCACCTAGGCGCTTCATTTCATAATCGATAGCGCGAGCAACAACATCACGTGGGGCGAGTTCTTCGCGTGAATCAAAGTCTGGCATAAAACGGCTGCCGTCAGGACGTTTTAATAACGCCCCTTCACCGCGAAGGGCTTCGGTAAGTAAAAAATTACGTGCTTCAGGATGGAATAAACAGGTTGGGTGGAACTGATTAAATTCCATGTTACCTACACGGCAACCAGCACGCCAGGCCATAGCGATGCCATCGCCACTACTCACATCTGGGTTACTGGTGTACTGATAAACTTTGCTGGCACCGCCAGTCGCCATTGCCACAAATTTGGCTTTAACTACTTCTACGCGTTCTTTATTACGGTTCCAAACGTACGCGCCAACAACCCGTTTTTCTTTACTGGTGGTTTCGGTGATTAAGTCCACGGCATTAAAACGTTCTAGCAAAGTAATGTTAGGGTGACTAAGCACAGCTCTAACCAAGGTTTTTTGAACGGCCTTACCGGTGGCGTCAGCAGCGTGCAGAATACGGCGGCGGCTATGCCCGCCTTCACGCGTAAGGTGGTACTTGGATTCGCCGTTAGTGGCGGTTTCTTGGTCGAAGGGCACACCAAGGTTAATCAGCCAATCAATACACTGCTTGCTATTTTCTGCGGTAAATTTAACCGCTTCTTCATCACATAAGCCGTCTCCGGCTATCAAGGTATCATTGACATGTTCTTCTACGCTGTCATTCTTATCAAACACTGCGGCGATACCGCCCTGAGCATAATAAGTGGAACCTTCTTTAAGTGGCCCTTTGCTCAGCACGTGGACTTTGGCATAATCAGCCAAGTTTAAGGCCATAGTTAAGCCTGCAGCGCCACTGCCTATTATTAGAACATCGCTAGTGTATTCCATAGATGCGCTCTTATACGTAGTTAAAAGAAAAATTGGAGTATAAGCTAGTTTAACTGAAACTTACTCAAGTTTGCAGTGTCTCACAGAGGCGCAAAATTTTATTTGGTTGGAAGAGAACTTTTTTGAAAACAAGCAGTCTGAAGAGATGTGCCGCCAAAAAAGCTACCGAAACTCAAGCATTAGGGAGACGGTAGTTACAGATGTCAGAACAGTGGACAGATCAAACGTTGGTCGAACGGACACAGCGTGGCGATAAAGCGGCATTTAATTTGTTGGTACAAAAATACCAACATAAGGTAACAAACCTTATATCACGTTATATCGTGAATCATGGTGATGTAGCCGATGTAACGCAAGATGCGTTTATCAAAGCTTACCGTGCTTTACCTAACTTTCGAGGCGAAAGTGCGTTTTATACTTGGTTGTACCGAATTGCGGTTAATACTGCGAAAAACCATATTGTGGCTCAAGGGCGTAGACCCCCAGCAAATGATGTGGATGCGGAGGAAGCAGAGTTTTACGATGGCGCTGAAGCTTTAAAAGAAGCTGACACTCCAGAAACTTTGTTGTTATCCGAAGAAATAAAAGAGGTAGTTTTTGCTACAATGGAAGGACTACCTGATGATTTGCGCACAGCAATTACTCTTCGAGAGATAGATGGCTTAAGCTACGAAGAGATTGCAAATGTAATGGATTGTCCTGTCGGAACCGTGAGATCACGGATATTTCGAGCAAGGGATGCAATTGAAAAGCGAATACAACCGCTTTTAAGTAGGTAACTTTGGGGATTAATGACCAATATGGCAAATAAAGAACAGTTATCCGCACTGGTTGATAACGAATTAACCGACGCAACACTGTTAGATCTGTTAGCCAATGAGCCAGAGCATACAGAGCATACAGAGCAGTGGAGTAATTACCATTTGATTGGTGATGTACTTCGAGGCGACGCGCCAAAGCAAATCGATATAGATATTGCGAGTAAAGTTGCTTCAGCCCTAGAGCAAGAGCCTGCTATTGTAGCGCCTAAACCTCAGGTTACAGAGACTAAAGAATCTTCTGTTAAGGTGGTTCGTTTCTTTAAATACGCTGGCCAATATGCAATTGCTGCCTCGGTAGCTGTAGCGGCGATTATCGGTGTTCAACAATATTCTTTCCAAGCGGGCGATGCCGAACAGCCTCTTCCGGTTTTTAATACCGTGCCAGTGGGCGGTGCAGTAGCGCCAGTTAGCTTGCAGTCTAACCCACAGCCTCGTGAATTAAGCGAAGCTGAAATTATCGAACAACGTAAACGTATCAGTGCCTATTTACAGGACCACCGTTTTCAGCAACGTATCGTAGAGTAAAAATATAGCCTATGCGCTTTAAGACTATCGGGATGTCAGTAATGTTGTTGCTGGCATCCTTTTCTGTTTCAGCAGAAACTATCAACACCTCATCCACCGCTGATGCTAGTTCTAGCATTGTTACTCAAACTAGCCCCGCTATTAGCTTGCTTCAAGATTATCAACATGCTTTTCGACAGCGACAATATGAAATTTCATACATTGTCGTACGCCAAGGCCACATAGAACCTGTGCGGCTGATTCATGGTGTAGTGAATGACGTTGAAGTAGCTCATCGAGTCTACCTCAATGGCCCCGCTAATGAAGCAGTGTATCGAGATGGAACCGTGGCATTTTTTGAACCTGGGCAAACTCCTTACAGCCTTTCAACTACTCGCTTGCCGGGAATGTTTGGTAATTTGGCTGCAGTGGACTTAGCGCATTTACAAGCCAATTATGATCTTGTTATTGCAGGTAAGAGCCGTGTGGCAGGGCGTCCTGCTCAAGTGATGCGTATTGTGCCTAAATCTTCAGACTTATACGGCTTATATTTTTGGATAGATTATGGTTCGCAGCTACCCTTGCGTTTAGATATAGTTGACCAAAATGGTGAGCTAGTAGAGCAGCAAATGGCTGTAACCTTATCTGAGTTTGAACAACCAAGTGAATGGATGATAGAGCTCTCGAACTTAGATTTACCTAGTACGGTTGTTGGTAAAGAAGCGGTTAACAACGAAAAACATAAGATTAATTGGCGTTTAGGTTGGCAGCCCAAAGGGATGAATATTGCACAAAAAGAGCAACATTCTTTGGCTGTGTTGTCTGAATCTGTTGACTACATCAAACTCAGCGACGGCTTATTTGATATCTCGGTTTACGCCAACGCAATTGGCCAAACGAATCCTTTACGTGAGCAACTGGTTCGTCAAGGTGCGACAAGTTTGCACACTGTAGTGAGAAAAGGCATTGAAATTACGGTTGTGGGCGAAATTCCGCCAGAAACCGCGTCAAAAATTGCTGACTCCGTAGTTATCGGCCCATATTTAGAGAAAGCTAATGAGCCAGCTCAATAACGGCTCACTGATCATTGAAACCGCTAAAGTCGTGGAGCTCGATGACGGCTATGCAACCGTAGAGTGTGTCAGTAAAAGTGCCTGTGGTAGTTGTGGAAGTGCTGAGCATTGCGGGAATAGCGCTATCGCTAAAGCTTTTCCAACTCGAACTCACCAACTTAAAGTAAAACTCACTGATTCAGTAGAATTAGGTGACCAGATTGAATTGGGTTTGGTGGCAAAAAATATGCTGCAAAGTGCTTTGCTCGTGTATTTACTGCCCTTGATTATGCTTATCGCAGGTGCGGGTATCGGAAAATGGTTAAGCCAACAGATTATGGCGGGTGATTGGCTTATCGCTTTAAGCGCGTTTAGCGGTTTGTTACTTGGCTTTTTATCGGTACGTTTGTTGGCTAGGTATTTTATTCATCATTCGCGTTATCGGCCACGAATGCTGAGTCGGCAAAGTTAAGTTTTTTAAAGCGTCCAAAATTGGGCGCTTTTTTAGTTTTATTACTGGTAAAACATTTACTGAAATAAGTACGCATTTTTTTTGGATTTTGATGGATTGTGGTAGTATCCGCGTCAACGATACAATGCGCGATTGCTGCATTTTAAAGAAAGTTGAGCTTTGGTTTGCTCATTGATGATTTTACAAAGGTAATATCTTGATAAATAAGAATATTCGTAACTTTTCGATTATCGCTCATATCGACCATGGTAAATCGACCCTATCCGACCGCTTAATCCAACACTGTGGTGGCTTGAGTAATCGTGAGATGGAAGCGCAAGTTTTAGACTCTATGGATTTAGAGCGTGAACGCGGAATTACCATTAAAGCACAAAGTGTCACCTTGGATTACACCGCCAAAAACGGTGAAACTTACCAACTTAACTTTATTGATACCCCAGGGCATGTTGACTTCACCTATGAAGTATCACGTTCTTTGGCGGCTTGTGAAGGTGCTTTACTGGTAGTTGACGCAGCGCAAGGCGTAGAAGCGCAGACCTTAGCCAACTGTTATACGGCGATGGAAATGGAATTAGAAGTCATTCCTGTGCTTAACAAAATTGACTTGCCACAGGCTGATCCCGATCGCGTAGCTGAAGAAATTGAAGACATTGTGGGGATTGACGCCACCGACGCTACAGTTTGTTCGGCTAAAACGGGTTTAGGTATCGAAGACGTATTAGAAACCATTGTACGTGACGTACCGCCACCAGTAGGTGACGATGAAGCGCCGCTACAAGCACTAATTATTGACTCATGGTTTGATAACTACCAAGGCGTAGTGTCGTTAGTTCGTGTCACTAATGGCGAGCTAAAAGCCGGTGAACGAATGGTCGTGATGTCTACCGGACAAGCTCACGTAGTGAATGAAGTTGGTATTTTTACGCCTAAGCAAACCAATACTGGAGTGTTGAAAACGGGCGAAGTGGGCTACATTGTGGCAGGCATTAAAGACATTCTTGGCGCACCTGTGGGCGATACGCTTACCACGCTTAAGAATGGTTCAGAGCAAGCTTTACCGGGCTTTAAAAAAGTTAAACCTCAGGTATATGCAGGTTTGTTCCCAACCAGTTCAGATGATTACGAAAACTTTCGTGATGCCTTAGGCAAACTAAGCCTGAATGATGCTTCTTTATTTTATGAGCCAGAAAACTCTACCGCTTTAGGTTTTGGTTTCCGTTGTGGTTTCTTAGGCATGTTGCACATGGAGATTATTCAAGAGCGCTTAGAACGCGAATACGATCTTGATTTAATTACCACTGCACCTACTGTGGTTTACCAGGTTGAAATGAACAGTGGCGAAGAGCTGTTTGTTGATAGCCCAGCTAAATTGCCGCCAACCAATAATATTGCTGAAATTCGTGAACCCATCGCTGAAGTAAACATTTTGGTGCCACAAGAGTACTTGGGCAATGTGATTACCTTATGTGTTGAAAAACGCGGCATGCAAATCAACATGGCTTATCACGGTAAGCAAGTTGCGCTAACCTACGAAATTCCAATGGCTGAAGTGGTATTAGACTTTTTCGATAAGCTGAAATCGACTAGCCGTGGCTATGCCTCGCTGGATTACAATTTTAAACATTTCCAAGCGGCGAATATGGTGCGAGTAGACATCATGATCAATGGTGACAGAGTGGATGCCCTAGCATTAATTACTCACAAAGATCACTCTGAGTCTCGCGGTCGCCAGGTCGTAGATAAGATGAAAGAATTGATTCCGCGTCAGATGTTCGATATTGCTATTCAAGCCTCAATTGGCATGCATATTATTGCACGCTCTACTGTTAAGCAGTTGCGTAAGAACGTTATCGCCAAATGTTATGGCGGCGACGTTAGCCGTAAGAAGAAACTATTAGCGAAACAAAAAGCGGGTAAGAAACGAATGAAGCAAGTAGGTAACGTGGAAGTACCTCAAGAAGCATTCTTAGCCGTACTACATATTGGAAAGGACTAACATGGCCACTATACTTCCGTTAATTCTGGTATTAGCTACATTTGTTACCGGAATTATCTGGGCTTTAGATAAGTTTCATTGGGAAAAGCAACGTGCCGCTAAGTTGCTAGATGCTCGAACTGCCGCTGGCGGTGAGTTGCCTAGTGATGCAGAAGAGAAGATCACAGCGCCTCCAGGATGGATCGAAAACGGGCGTTCAGTATTCCCGGTTATTGCCATTGTGATGGTGTTGCGCTCGTTTATTTACGAGCCTTTTCAAATTCCATCTGGCTCGATGATGCCGACTTTATTAGTGGGTGATTTCATTTTGGTAGAGAAGTTTGCTTACGGGTTGAAAGATCCGGTAACTCGTTCAACCTTATTGGAAACCGGTAGCCCAGAGCGTGGCGATGTAGCGGTATTTAAGTATCCTCAAGATACTCGTATTGATTACATCAAACGCATTGTAGGTTTACCCGGCGATCGCGTGATTTATCGAGGCAAACAGCTATTCATTCAGCCAAAGTGTGAATCTACACCTTGCCCTGAGTTGAAACCTGTTCCACTAGACTTTGAAGTGTCTGGTCGCTTTAAGCAAGGCCCTATGTCACTAGAGAATTATCATGAGCAACTGGGCGAAGTGAGTCATGAAATATTGATTAATCCAGCAGCTCCAGATCGCGTGCAATACTTTTATCAGCAGCCTGGTACGGCTAAAGATGAGTGGATTGTTCCAGAAGGTCATTACTTGGCCTTTGGTGATAACCGCGATAACAGTACAGACAGCCGTTACTGGGGATTTGTTTCTGATGAGAACCTAGTAGGTAAAGCCGTAGCTATATGGATTAGCTTTGAATTTGAGCGCGCCGAAGATTCAATATTACCAGGATGGATACCCACCGGTGTTCGATTTAATCGCATTGGTGCGATCAAGTAAAAGGTAGATGATGATTAGCTCAAACCCAGAACGCTTGCAGCGTGCGATAGGGTACAAATTTAAAGATGACAGCCTACTTAACTTAGCATTAACGCATCGCAGTGCCGGAGGCGTACACAATGAACGCCTTGAGTTTTTAGGCGATGCGGTATTGAGTTGGGTGATTGCTGACGAGCTTTACCACCGTTTTCCCAATGTATCTGAAGGCGACTTAAGCCCTATGCGTTCTACCTTAGTAAAGGGTAAAACCTTAGCTGAGCTAGCCCGTAATTTTGAGTTGGGTGAGTACATTAAATTGGGGCCCGGTGAATTGAAAAGCGGCGGCTTTCGTCGTGAATCTATTTTAGCCGATGCGGTTGAAGCAATTATTGGTGCAGTATACTTAGATAGTGGTACTGATAGCGCCAAAACGATGCTACTGAATTGGTACCAAGATCGCTTAAACACTATTGAACCAGGTTTAAGTCAAAAAGATCCTAAAACCCGTTTACAAGAGATTTTGCAATCACGTAAACAAGCTTTACCTGACTACCAAGTAGTAGACATAAAAGGTGAGGCACATAATCAACAGTTCACCGTAAGTTGTGCTGTAGAAGGCTTAGATGAACCTGTTGTTGGCACTAGCACTAGTCGCCGTAAAGCTGAACAAGTTGCCGCTGAGTTGGTATTGGAGCGTTTAGTATGAATTATGATACTCGTTGTGGCTTTGTAGCCATTGTTGGTCGCCCAAATGTAGGTAAATCCACTTTACTTAACTCTATTCTCGGCCAAAAGGTAAGCATCACTTCTAAGAAGCCACAAACCACTCGTCACCGTATTCTTGGTATTGATACCGATGATATCTACCAAACTATTTTTGTAGATACTCCCGGTTTACATATTGAAGAGCAGCGTGCCATTAACCGCTTAATGAACCGCGCTGCGACCAGCTCTTTGGGCGATGTCTCAATGGTGGTGTTTGTGGTTGAAGGCACCAAGTGGACAGCCGATGATGAATTGGTACTGGGCAAATTACGCCATTTAAAAGTGCCAGTAGTATTGGCAATTAACAAGGTGGATAACGTACAAGATAAAGAAGAGTTATTCCCGCATATGAAGTTGATGCAGGAAAAATTTGATTTCTCACATATTCTGCCTATATCAGCCAAGCAGGGGAAAAACATTGAGCAAATTCGAGAATGGGCGCAACAAACCCTGCCTGAGAATGTGCATTTTTTCCCTGAAGATTATATAACCGACCGTTCTTCGCGCTTTATGGCTGCAGAGATTGTACGTGAAAAACTAATGCGTTTTACCGGTCAAGAATTACCGTATTCAACCACCGTGGAAATTGAACAGTTTAAGATGCAAGAGAATGGCGTGTATCAAATCAATGCCCTGATTCTTGTTGAACGCCCTAGCCAAAAACGCATGATTATTGGCAGCAAAGGCGACAAACTGAAAACCATTGGTAAAGAAGCCCGCTTAGATATGGAGCGTTTGTTTGATAACAAAGTGTTCCTAGAAATGTGGGTGAAGGTTAAATCTGGTTGGGCTGACGATGAGCGCGCTTTGCGTAGCTTAGGTTACGGAGACGAATAAGCTTGCCTGAACAGGCACTTACCCCCGCGTTTGTTATTCATACGCGGCCTTATCGTGAAACGAGTTTGTTGGTTCAGCTATTCACGTTAGAATTTGGCAAAGTAAGTGCTGTAGCAAGAGGCGCGCGGGCTAAACGGTCTAAATCGCGCGGCATTTTGCAGCCTGGTGTTCCTTTGCTGGTTGAACTTGCTGGCAAAGGTAGCTTACTCAATTTTAAACAAGTAGAGGCCAGTAATTTAGCTTTGCCTTTGTTTGGCAACTACTTATACAGCGCCCTCTACCTGAATGAACTATTGTACTATTTGCTCGACGAAAACACCGCTTATCCCGGCTTGTATCAGCTTTACCAAGATAGTTTAATGGCATTGGCGAAGCAGCAACCTTTGGAAGCCTGTTTACGTGAATTTGAATTGAACTTGATAGCTGATTTAGGTTTTGCCTTAACTGAGCCAGAACAGCTTGCCGATGGTGTTAACTATCAGTATCGTTTAGACCAAGGATTTGTTGTAACGTCTCTTCGCTTAAGTAATGTTGTTTTTAGTTACCAAGAAGTGCTGATGTTGCTCAGTTTTGATCCGCTACAAGCGTCACACCTTGCTTGTGCCAAACGTTTTTGTCGGATCGCGATTGCGCAGTTACTCGGTGGAAGAGAACTAACCAGTCGTAAGTTATTTACCCCAATTAAAACTACCAATAAAGTTGTTCGATAACAGCATTGTTGAAGAAGGAAAGTACGTGAGTGACATTTTATTAGGCGTTAACGTCGACCATATCGCCACTTTACGCCAAGCGCGTGGCACCACTTATCCAGATCCTGTTTTGGCTGCTGGCATTGCTGAAATGGCCGGTGCCGATGGCATTACCATTCACTTGAGAGAAGACCGTCGCCATATAGTGGATCGTGATGTAGCGGTAATGAGCCAAACAGTGCAGACCCGCCTAAACCTTGAGATGGCTGTTACTGATGAAATGGTAGAGATTGCTTGTCAGCATAAACCTCATTTTGTATGCCTAGTGCCGGAAAAGCGTGAAGAGCTAACTACAGAAGGTGGCTTGGATGTTGTTGGGAATCTTGAGAAGATTACCGCCGCGGTGAGCAAGTTATCTGAAGCGGGTATATTAGTGTCGCTGTTTATCGATGCAGATGATGAGCAAATTGATGCATCGTTAGCCTCTGGCGCCCCGTTTATTGAGCTGCATACCGGCCATTATGCCGATGCAAAAGATGAAGCTGCCCAGCAATCAGAATTAAAGAAAATTGCAGCAGCAGCTAGCTATGCCGCTGATAAAGGCCTGAAAGTGAATGCTGGCCACGGTTTGCACTATCACAACGTATTGCCTATTGCGGCATTACCAGAAATTATTGAGTTGAATATTGGCCATGCCATTATTGCTCGCGCGGTAATGGTTGGCATGACTGAGGCCGTAAGCGAAATGAAAGCCTTAATGGTACAAGCGCGCAAGAGCGAGCAATAAGTCGTGGCTGTGGTAGGTTTGGGCACCGATATTGTACAGGTAGCGCGCATAGCTAATAGTAAGCAAATGCAAGCCCTCGCAAAGCGTGTTTTAACCGAAAGCGAACAGCTACGATTTGCTGAACATTCTTCAGCGGCTCGTTTTCTTGCTAAACGCTTTGCAGCTAAAGAGGCTGCTGCTAAAGCTCTGGGAACTGGCATTGCCAAAGGCGTTGGTTTTCAGCAAATTGAAATTAGTAACAACCAATTGGGTAAACCTGAGTTGCATTTTAGCGGAGCCGCTTTAGCGTTAGCAGAGCAGCTAGGGGTAACCAGTCAGTTTATTAGTATTAGTGATGAGCGCGATTACGCGGTGGCTACCGTAGTACTAGAGCGCGAATAAAGGAGAAGTATCTTGGTTGAACGATATCGCGTTCAGTTAGACTTGTTTGGTCTAATGAAGCTGTTGGCTTTAGTGGGGTTTGGTGTAGGTGTAATAGCTGGCTTGGCTTTGTTAATTTATACCATTATGAATGGTGGGAACATTATTCAGGCGATATTGCCGATGATTATTTCGCCGTTCAGTAATGCTTTAGTGACGGCTTTATTTGGCCTAGTAAGTTATCCCTTCTACAACTGGTATTGTAATCGCAATAGAGGGCAAGTGCTCACCGGGCGCTTCTTAAAAGAACAACAAGACCAAGCTAAAGTAGAAGAAGAACAATAACAAAAGCCGCTGCAAAGCGGCTTTTTTCTTGGAGTGAATTCCATTAAGCAGTTAGCTGAGTTGTTGATTGATTTGCTTAGCAGCGAGTTTCACTTTTTCAATCTCATCACTTAGCTCAAGCAGTTCAGGCTCAACCCGAGCCACCTCTCCATGCTGACGTAAGCTATCTTCAATAGTGCCAGCTAAAGACTCTAGACGTTTACAGCCGCTGTAAGCACAGCCGCCTCTAAAGCGATGGATCAACAATACAAATTCATCGGCGTTTAGCTGCTGAGCCAGAACTTGCTCAATACCACTTTCTATTTCAGCAAAGCTTTCTTGAAGCATCACAAACATATCTAGCGCAAGAGTCTGATTATTGTTGGCACGTTGCATGGCCAATTGCCAAGACAAGCTGGCGTTTTCAAACTCCAATATCTGCGGTTGCTCTAAGGTTGATACCAAGTTTTCACGACTAAGCAATTTGGCGTTGGGTTGCCAGCGATGAATAAGCTTCTCTAAAGAGGACTCGTCGATAGGTTTGGCAAGGTAATCGTCTACACCTTGGCCGAGCAGCTGTTCCTTTTCACCGGCTAAGGCATGCGCCGTTACCGCAATAATTGGTGTTTGCTGGTTTTTACTATTTTCACGGATTTTTTGTGTGGCGCTAATACCGTCTAAAATCGGCATTTGAATATCCATCAAAATCAGGTTGTAAGAGTTTTCTTCGGCTTTAGTTATTGCCTCTAAGCCATTCGTACAGGTATCCACTTCGGTCACCAACTCTTCCAACATGGCTGAAATTAGCTTGAGGTTGGCGGCGTTGTCATCAACTGCGAGTACTCGCAGGACCAGTTTTGAGCGCGATACTTTGGCGATTGGCGTAACAACAGGAGAGTCGTCGATGCGGTCATCTACCAAGGCGTGTGCGAATTTACGATGATTAATGGGCTTGCTAATGCAGTGTTTCGCACCTGCTTGCAAAATCATTTGGTGAATATCGGGATCGCTTGAGTTAATCAGCGCAATCACTTCGTAAGACACTTTAAGTGCTTGGGTTATTTTTTGTTGAAGAGGCGCTAAATCTTTCCAATCGCTATGGCCGATGACCAAGGTGCCCTGAAAATCGACAAGGGCATTGCGCCACTGTTGCTCTGTGTTAACGGTTTGCAGTGGTAGCTGCCACTGCTCTGCCAAGCCAGACACTACCGCTTGGCTAATCTCGTGTGGTTCAAACAATAACACCGAGGTCTTACTTAAGGCGGTAAGTGGAAGCGGTGCACCCAATACCATTTCGGCAAGCTCCATATGGAGCTCAAAACCAAAAATAGCGCCATGTTCAGGCTCAGAGCTTAGTTTTATGTCGCCACCCATTTGTTGCACTAGCTTCTGGGTAATCACTAACCCTAATCCAGTACCGCCATATTCGCGGTTTATGCTGGTGTCTGCTTGTTTGAAAGCTTGGAACAGCTGAGACTGCTGCTCTTTAGAAATACCAATACCAGTATCTTGTACCGAGGCACCAAGTATTACTTGCTGACCTTGCTGTTTAACTAAGCCAACGTTTACAGTTATTTGTCCTTGGTGAGTAAACTTAATGGCATTGCCCAACAGGTTGGTAAAGACTTGTTGCAGGCGCAAAGGATCGCCTCGCAAGCCTTCGGGAACATTCGGTTCAATCAGAAGGTTTAATTCTAGATTTTTATCTTGAGCGCTAGGAGCGAGTAGGGTGACTACATCGTTTACGGTATCGCGAAAGTTAAAGTCGATACGTTCTAGCTTTAGTTTACCGGCTTCTAATTTCGAGAAATCTAGAATGTCATTAATGATAGCTAATAGGTTATTAGCCGACTTTTCAATAGTGAGCAGGTAATCTGCTTGGTTATTACTCAGTTGCGTTTTTAGTAGTTGGCGAGCAAAACCAATGACGCCATTTAATGGCGTTCTAAGCTCATGGCTCATATTGGCTAAGAATTCAGACTTAGCTTTTGCCCCTTGTTGGGCTTCTTTTTTGGCAATATCCAACTCAATGTTTTGAATTTCAATCTGCTCTAAGGTTTCTCGCAGATCACTGGTGGCTTGGTCAATGCTCTGATGCATTTCTTCGTGGTACTCGGCCAAGGATTTCGCCATGGAATTAATACCATGTTTCAGTAAACCCAACTCACCTGTGTAACTGCCATCTACCCGCGCATCTAAGCGTCCTTGGCGAATTCTATCTACAATACTTACCATATTGGTGATGGGCTGAGTGACTTGTTTACTTAATTGGAAAGCAAACAACACACTAATTAGTACACCAAATAAAACAATAAATAGGGCAACGGTGGTATCTCTAAACTGCAGTAACAACGCCCTGTCTTTGTTGTACTGCATTGAGATATAGCCCAATAATTCGGGCTTACCATTGCTAAATGCTGCGAAGCTACCCTCGGCTTCAGCCCAAATGGGGGCGCGTAAAATAATGCGATTGGGGTAAATTTCTACTTGAGTCGATTGCGGGAGTGGTAATTCTGGATCGCTTTGCAACAAACGAATATTGCGGTGGTAGTTACTGGTGACAAATAGCTGATTGTGTTTATCGTAAACCGCAATGCTCTTGATAAGCGGAGACATTTTACGGTGAGTTACACTGATCAGTGATTTAACTTTTTCTCGGTTGTAACGGCTTAAACCTACTTCACTGGCAATAGCCAGCGGTTCAATAACGTTAACCCCTTGCTCAATCACAAAGTTGTCAAGTTGCTGATTACGGTTAAAAGTAAAGTAACTCGCTAACAAGATCCCCACGAACAGAGTGGGTATAATGGTGAGAATATATACGCGGGCACGTAAGCCATACTTGGTCATAAACGTTTCTTATGGGAAAATGACATGGTTCCAATCGCTTATGATGACATAAGCCCACCCCTTTTTGTATTCACAGGTTTAATAAGTCTCTTCTATGGCGCAATTTTTTAAAGCTAAACCCAAATCGAACAATGTTAAAGCTCTTAGAGGTGTAGAGGTTTTGCAGCTCGATCACCACTTAAAGGGCGTAGTTAAAGCCAATGGCCAAACATTTTTTGTCGACGATGTGCTGCCAGGGGAGCGCATAGATATTTTGCCGGCGAGTAAGTCTGGTCCTGCTAAGTTGTTAAAACGCTTGAGTTCTTCACCTCAGCGTATAGAACCTAAATGCGAGTTTTATCAACGTTGCGGCGGCTGTAGTGCACAACATTTAGGCGCAGCCGAGCAGCGTGAATACAAACAGCACGCGGTGGCTGCATTGATTTCACGTTTATCCGGTTTTACCGATTTACCGAAGATTGAAATGATTTATGGTGATGAATGGCAATATCGCCGGGTTGCTCGAATAAGCTCTTGGTTTGACAAAAGCAAGGGTTGGCAATTGGGTTTTAGGCAAAAAGCCAGCAAGCAATTGGTGGCTATTTCAGCATGTAAGGTGCTTAAGCCACAACTTTCGGAACTAATTCCTGCTTTACAGCTCTTAGTTAAGGCTTGGCCTAAAACGGTTGGCTTGGGGCATATTGAGTTAATAGATTGCCAACCTCAAACCGTTTGCAAAATTCGCTTAACCAAAGTGCCTAGTGAAAAATTAGAGCTGCAATTAAAGCAGTTTGCCGAGCAATATAATATTGGCTTGCAGCTGCACACTGAGGAACAGCGATGGCTAGTAGGCTCTGATGCCTATTACACGTTAAACGAGCAACAGCTAAACTTGGCGTTTACGCCCGGTGACTTTATTCAAGTGAATGAAGCAATGAATCAACAGATTGTGTCTACTGCTATAGATTGGTTGCAGCTTAACAAAAGCGATGTGGTATTGGATTTGTATTCTGGTATTGGCAACTTTAGTTTGGCGATTGCCCAGCAAGCTCAGCAAGTGATTGCGGTAGAGGGCGTAGCGGCCATGAGCGAACGTGTGATGTTTAATGCAACACGCAATGATATTAGTAATGTTCAAGCCTTTAGTGGTGATTTAGAACAGGCTGAAACCGCAACAGTATGGGAAAATTCAGCAGTCACTAAAGTCTTATTAGATCCTGCTCGTGCAGGAGCAAAACTTGCTATTACTCAGGTTGCCAAGCTTAGCCCAAGCACCGTAGTATATGTGTCCTGTAACCCTGCAACACTAGCTAGAGACGCAGCAGTGCTTAAACAGGCTGGGTATCGGTTAGTTAAATTAGCGCTGGTAGACATGTTCGCCCACACTGAACACGTTGAAACAATGGCCTTGTTCGAACGCTAGGTATTGGCTAGTTTGTTAATAGAGAATAAATAAAACAAAGGAAACGTAGCTGTATGGTCTCGGTTCGAGAAACACACCTTAATCAAGAGCTCTTGTTTGATGAAAATCAATGGGTTGAAAGCTTAGATATAGCGGTTGAAGACCAACAGCGCTTATTTGTTGCCTGTAATTATTTTCGCGCCTTAGATGCAGATAAACAGCAAATCCACAGTTGTTTGAGTAAAGGTAAAGAGATGGTGGAGATCCTTGTTACTTTGAACATGGATCTGCCAACCTTAAAAGCGGCGTTGCTGTTTCCTTTTGTGGATGCAGGCTTGCTTTCTAAAGATAAACTAAGCCCACAGTTTCCCGATGAGGTGATAAAGCTTCAATACGACGCGGCGCAAATGGATGCGATGAAAGTACTGCGCACCGGGCAAAACAAGAGTTTATCTTCAATCCAAATTGATAATGTTCGTCGCATGTTATTAGCGATGGTCGGTGATGTACGTGCCATTGTAATTAAGTTGGCCGAACGTATCTGTTTTTTACGTGAAGTGAAAAACGAAGAAGAAGATGTGCGAGTACTGGCAGCTAAAGAGAGCCAAGACATTTATGCGCCATTGGCTAACCGTTTAGGTATTGGTCAGCTTAAGTGGGAATTAGAAGATTTCACTTTTCGCTATTTGCACCCTATTACCTATAAACAAATTGCCAAACAGCTCGATGAAAAACGTTTAGACAGAACCCATTACATCGATGATTTTGTTTCCAAGCTACAACAAGAAATTGAAGGCGCAAATATTGATGCCCAGGTTTATGGGCGACCAAAACACATTTACAGCATTTGGCGGAAGATGCAGAAGAAGGATCTATCCTTCGATAAGCTGTTTGATGTTCGCGCAATTCGAATCGTCGCTGAAAAGCTGCAAGATTGTTATGCCATTTTAGGTATTGTACATACCTCATGGCACCATATTCCAAGCGAATTTGACGACTATGTTGCTAATCCTAAGCCTAACGGTTATCAGTCGATCCATACTGTAGTGATTGGCCCTGAAGGCAAGTCTATTGAAGTGCAAATTCGTACTAAGCAAATGCACGAGGATTCCGAGCTGGGCGTGGCCGCCCACTGGAAATATAAAGAGGGTGGTGCTGGCTCTGCTGGGCGTGGTGATTTTGAAGATAAAATCGCCTGGCTACGTAAGTTGTTGGCTTGGCAAGACGATATTGCTGAAAATGGTTCAATGTTAGAAGAGCTTCGCTCTCAAGTATTTGATGACCGCGTGTATGTATTTACACCTAGTGGTGAGGTGATTGACTTACCATCGGGCTCTACGCCATTAGATTTCGCTTATTACGTGCATAGCCAAGTGGGTCACCGATGTATTGGCGCTAAAATAGGTGGGCGCATTGTGCCGTTTACCTACCAGTTACGCACTGGCGAGCAAGTTGAAATTATCACTCAAAAAGAATCTAGCCCAAGCCGTGATTGGCTAAACCCTAATCTAGGGTATGTGAAGTCGTCGCGGGCTCGAAATAAAATTGCCACTTGGTTTAAGAAACAAGATAAAGATAAAAACCAAGTTGTTGGTAAAGAGTTATTAGAAGCTGAACTTAACAAGCATGGCTTTAAGATGAGTGACGTAGAAAGCTGTGTTGAGCGCTTTAATGTTAAAACCTTAGATGACCTGCTGGCGGCTATTGGCGCAGGCGACGTGCGTTTAAACCAACTAATTCATCATCTGCAGGCGACTCTTCATAAACCAACAGCAGAAGAACTTGACCGCCAAGCGCTTGAGACTATTACCAAGAAAGCCGAACATCACGGGCAAAAAAAGAAACGTGCTAAAGATGCCATTGTTGTTGACGGTGTCGGGAACCTAATGACCCATATCGCGCGCTGTTGTCAGCCCATCCCTGGCGATCTCATTAAAGGGTTTATCACTCAAGGTCGTGGTATCTCAATTCACGGGGCCGATTGTGAGCAATTAGCTGAACTGGTTAGTCGCACTCCGGAGCGGGTAATTGACGCGGTATGGGGTGGAAAAGATTCGGGTGGATATAATCTCACCATTCGTATTGTTGCTAATGATAGAGGGGGGTTATTACGAGATATCACCACGGTGTTAGCTAATGACAAGGTGAACGTAATGGGCATGCAAAGTCATTCCGACGTGAAAAGCCAAACTGCCACTATTGATATGGAAGTAGAGATTTATAATCTCGAATCTCTGTCTCGAGTGCTATCTAAGATAAACCAGCTTAACCATATTATTGAAGCTCGTCGTTTACGTTAAGCCTGTTGGAAGCAATAACAAATGAATCAGCGCCCTTACACTATGGATACGCTGCTTGGCATTATGGCTAAGTTGCGAGATCCCGAAGTTGGTTGCCCATGGGACCAACAACAGCATTGGCAAAGCATCGTGCCGCACACAGTAGAAGAAACCTATGAGCTAGTTGATGCGATTAATCAGGCGATAGAAAGCAAAGATTTTTCAGACGTTAAATTGGAACTGGGTGATGTGCTTTTTCAAGTGGTTTTTTATGCCCAGTTTGGCCAAGAGCAAGGAGACTTTAACTTTGCTGACGTGGTTGATGGTATATGTGAGAAGCTGATCCGCCGCCACCCCCATGTGTTTACTGAGCAAGACTTTGCCGATGAAGCAGCCATAAAAGCCAATTGGGAAGCTGAAAAAGCCAAAGAGCGTGCGGGTAAATCGGCTAGCAAGACGAGTGTGCTAGACGATGTGCCAATGGCATTACCTGCATTAAGCCGTGCGCAAAAGCTACAAAAGCGTTGTGCTAATGTAGGATTTGATTGGCCAAGCGTTGAGCCAGTCATTGATAAAGTGAAAGAAGAACTTGAAGAAGTTCAAGAGGCTATCGCCTCTAAACAATCCCAAGATGTAGCCGAGGAAATCGGTGATTTGTTGTTTTCTTGCGTAAATTTAGCTCGCGCCTGTGATTTTGATGCGGAAGACTTATTGCGCCAAGCCAACCAGAAATTTTCTAATCGATTCAGAGGAGTAGAGGCTCTAGCTGCTGAAAGTGGCAAAAATATTAAGCAGATGAGCCTTGAAGATATGGATGCGCTTTGGGATAAAGTGAAAGAAAATTACAAAAATTGATTTACAACAAAACCACTAAATCTTAGTCTTGATACAGTGACATTGATTGTGGTGTTAAAGAGGCTTTGCTATACTATGCCCCCGTCCAAGTATCGCAGATACGCCCTTAACACATCCAACTTCTCAGGTTAGACATGACAACAAAGTACATTTTCGTCACTGGAGGCGTAGTATCCTCCTTGGGTAAAGGTATTGCCGCTGCATCATTGGCTGCTATCCTCGAAGCTCGTGGTCTTAAAGTGACCATTATGAAGCTTGACCCGTACATCAACGTTGACCCCGGCACGATGAGTCCGATCCAACACGGCGAAGTATTTGTGACCGAAGACGGCGCTGAAACTGACCTAGATTTAGGTCACTACGAGCGTTTCATTCGTAACAAAATGACTAAGCGTAACAACTTCACAACGGGTCGGGTTTATGAAGATGTACTACGTAAAGAGCGTCGTGGCGATTACTTAGGCGCGACTATTCAGGTTATTCCTCACATCACCAATGCCATTAAAGAGCGCATTGTAGCGGGTGGCGAAGGCGTAGATGTTGCCATTGTAGAAATTGGTGGCACGGTGGGTGACATTGAGTCACAACCTTTCCTAGAAGCAATTCGTCAGTTAGGTACTGAAATTGGCCGCGAGCGCGCCATGTACATGCACCTAACTTTAGTGCCGTATCTTGGTGCTGCAGGCGAAGTGAAAACTAAACCAACTCAGCACTCAGTGAAAGAGTTGCGTTCTATTGGTATTCAGCCAGACATTCTTATTTGTCGTAGCGACCGCGCTATTCCGGCTAATGAACGCGCTAAAATTGCGTTATTTACTAACGTGCCAGACCGCGCCGTTATCTCACTGAAAGACGTAGACAGTATTTACAAAATTCCTGCGTTACTTAAATCACAAGGCCTAGACGCCTTAGTAATTGAACGTTTTGGCGTTGAATGCCCAGAAGCTGATCTAAGCGAATGGGAACAAGTGATTTATGAAGAAGCCAATCCAACCAATGAAGTTGTAATTGGTATGGTGGGTAAATATGTTGAGCTTCCTGACGCTTATAAGTCAGTTAATGAAGCACTTAAACATGCCGGCCTTAAAAATCGCTTAAGCATTAAAATTCAATACGTAGACTCTCAAGATCTCGAAGTAAAAGGCACCGATGTTCTGCAACATCTTGATGCTATTTTGGTTCCAGGTGGTTTTGGCGAGCGTGGCGTTGAAGGTAAAATTTTGGCTGCCCAATATGCCCGTGAAAACAAAGTGCCTTATTTAGGTATTTGTTTAGGCATGCAAGTGGCGTTGATTGAATACGCCCGTAACGTAGCTGGCTTGAAAGGCGCACACTCTAGTGAGTTTGACGCTAAGTCTAAATATCCGGTAGTAGGTTTAATCACCGAATGGATTGATGAAGACGGAAAAGTAGAAACACGTGATGTAGATTCAGACTTAGGCGGGACTATGCGTCTTGGTTCACAGCTATGTCACCTAACTAAAGGCTCTAAAGTAGCTGACTTGTACGGTAGTGTAGAGATTTACGAACGCCACCGTCACCGCTACGAAGTGAACAACACGATATTGCCTAAGATTACTGCTAAGGGCTTGCAAGTAACGGGTCTTTCGTCAGATAAAAAGTTGGTAGAAATAATAGAAAACCCAGCTCACCCTTGGTTTGTTGCCGCTCAGTTCCACCCTGAGTTCACCTCAACCCCTCGTGATGGACACCCATTGTTTGAAGGGTTTGTGAAGGCTGCTGGTGAATTTAATAAAGCTCGCTAGAATCAATTAGCGGGTAACGTTTTTTAGAAAGTTAGAAGTTCATTTATATAGAGGAAATTAGTAATGTCTAATATCGTAAAAGTACTTGGTCGCGAAATCATGGATTCACGCGGTAACCCAACTGTAGAAGCTGAAGTTCATCTTGCTGATGGTTCTATCGGTATGGCTGCTGCTCCTTCAGGTGCATCAACGGGTTCTCGTGAAGCCCTAGAATTACGTGACGGCGATAAAGCTCGTTACTTAGGTAAAGGCGTATTAAAAGCAGTTGAAGCTGTAAACGGCCCAATCGCTGAAGCGCTAGCCGGTAAAGATGCGTTGGCTCAAGCTGCTCTTGACCAAATCATGATCGACCTAGATGGCACAGAAAACAAAGCTAAGTTTGGCGCAAACGCTATTCTAGCTGTATCTCTAGCTGCTGCTAAAGCTGCTGCTATTTCTAAGAAAGTACCACTATACGCTCACATTGCTGACCTAAACGGTACTTCTGGTGTTTACTCAATGCCTCTTCCAATGATGAACATCATCAACGGTGGTGAGCACGCAGATAACTCTGTAGACATCCAAGAATTTATGATTCAACCTGTTGGCGCTGCTAACTTCCGTGAAGGCCTACGTATGGGCGCTGAAGTTTTCCATAGCCTAGCTAAAGTTCTTAAAGCTGGTGGTCACTCAACTGCTGTTGGTGATGAAGGTGGTTTCGCTCCAAACCTAGAGTCTAACGAAGCGGCTCTTGCTGCAATTAAAGTTGCTGTTGCAAACGCTGGCTATGAGCTAGGTAAAGACATCACTTTAGCGATGGATTGTGCTGCATCTGAGTTTTACGACAAAGAAGCAAATATCTACGACCTTAAAGGCGAAGGTAAAAAATTCACTTCAGAAGAGTTCAACGTATTCCTACAAGAACTTACTGAACAGTACCCAATCGTTTCTATCGAAGACGGTCTTGATGAGTCTGACTGGGATGGTTTCGCACACCAAACCAAACTAATGGGTGATAAAATCCAATTAGTTGGTGACGATTTGTTCGTAACTAACACTAAGATCCTTAAGCGCGGTATCGACAACGGCATTGCTAACTCTATCCTAATTAAATTCAACCAAATCGGTTCTTTAACTGAAACTTTGGCTGCAATTAAAATGGCGAAAGACGCTGGCTTCACTGTTGTTATCTCTCACCGTTCAGGCGAGACTGAAGACGCAACTATCGCTGACCTAGCTGTTGGTACTGCTGCTGGCCAAATCAAAACAGGTTCATTGAGCCGTTCTGATCGTGTTGCTAAGTACAACCAATTGCTACGTATCGAAGAAGCTTTAGGTTCAAAAGCACCTTACAACGGTCTTAAAGAAGTTAAAGGTCAGTAATTCTTTTTGAGTTAAGCCTATAGCTTTATAAAATCCTCGCTTTGGCGGGGATTTTTTTTGCCTTGGATTTAGATAAATCATACAACGCTTATGGAGTAACAATCGGCTTTATGGGATTATCTCTGTCAGGGAGGAACCATGCGTTCGTTTAAAATTTTACTGATACTGATTGTTTTGCTTTTACAGTACCAATTATGGTTTGGCAAAAACTCATTAAATGACTATTTTGCTTTGCGTGATGAAGTGGCAAAACATGCAGTTGCTAACCAAGACCTTGGTCAACGCAATGCAGTGTTGGTTGCAGAAATCGCCGATTTGCGTAGCGGCTTAGATGCCGTGGAAGAGCAGGCGCGTAACGAACTAGGAATGATTAAAGAGGGTGAAACCTTTTACCGAATTATTCCTTCCTCAGAACTTGAATAATGGTTGACTCCGAGTATCACTAATAAATGATTTCTTCTATTAAGCAATATACTGCATTGCTACCAGCGGCAGGTATTGGTAGTCGCATGCAAGCAAGTATCCCAAAACAGTATTTGTCTTTGGGTGAGAAAACAATTCTTGAAACAACCGCTGCTGCTTTTCTCAGTCACCCTGCTATCGCGAAGGTGATTGTAGTTCTCCATCCAAATGATCGTTGGTTTAAAGACCTATCAATTGCCTGTTCTCCAAGCATTCAAACAGTTGAAGGTGGTGATGAACGAGCAGACTCTGTACTTGCAGGTCTACAAACCATTAATGATGATGAGTGGGTATTGGTACATGATGCAGCACGGCCTTGTATTACTCATCAAGACATTAGTTTACTTATCGCAAGTTGCGAGCAACATCAGCATGGCGGCATATTAGCCAGCCCAGTGCGCGATACCATGAAGCGAAGCGCTGATGGTAAAGTTGAACACACTGTGTCAAGAGAGCAACTTTGGCACGCTTTAACGCCACAAATGTTTTTGGTTCAATCGCTAAAACAAAACATCAGCAATGCTATGGCTGCTGGTGAAAAAATCACTGATGAAGCGTCTGCTATGGAATGGGCGGAACAGCCTGTGAGTATTATTGAAGGTCGTAGTGACAACATTAAAGTGACTTGCCCTGAAGATTTGGCCTTAGCCAAGTGGTATTTAAGTCAGCAACAACAAAAAGAGGTAGTAGGGTGAGTATTCGCATTGGGCACGGTTTTGATGTACATAAATTTGGTGGTCAAGGGCCTCTGGTAGTTGCTGGCGTGGCAATTCCTTATGAGCAAGGTTTTATTGCTCACTCTGATGGCGATGTTGCCTTACATGCTTTGTGTGATGCTTTGTTAGGAGCGCTAGCGTTAGGTGATATAGGACATCATTTTCCTGATAATGACCAAGCGTATGCGGGGATAGATTCCCGCATTTTGTTACGCCGAGTTGTCGAACAAATTACTCAGCGAGGTTATAAGTTAGCCAACCTCGATTTAACTATTGTTGCCCAAGCCCCAAAAATGGCACCGCACATTGAAGCAATGCGCCTCAATATTGCCGAAGATTTACATGCCAGCATTAACCAAGTGAACGTGAAAGCCACTACCACTGAAAAACTTGGTTTTGAAGGGCGTAAAGAAGGGATATCGAGTCATGCGGTTGTATTATTGGAGAGTATTTAAATGGGTGATTATTTAACGCTTATTTCGCAGCTTAACTACCTGCACGGTAAACCGAGCTGTAGTGGTTTGCTCAAGCAACACGCCATAGATTTTAAAGTTGATGAAGTGCTGCCGTTCGAGTTCAGTGGTGACGGCGAGCATATGTTGGTGAAGATTGAAAAAACTGGCGAAAACACCTCTTGGGTAGCAAAAATGCTAGCAGAAGCCTGCCAGGTAAACCCCAACGTTATTAGCTATGCAGGCCTAAAAGATCGCCATGCGGTCACCACCCAATGGTTTAGTATTCAAATACCGGGCAAGGACAATGTTGCGTTACCTGAAGAGTTAGGCGAAGGGGTTAGAGTGCTTGCAACTGCAAGGCACAACCGCAAACTTAAGCGTGGTTCTTTGTCGGGTAACAATTTTGTGATTCGCCTACGAGACGTATCGGATATTGAGCAAGCTTTAGAGCGAGCAAGCAAAGTTGCCGAATCTGGTGTACCTAACTATTTTGGGTCTCAACGATTTGGCCGTGGTGCCAGCAATATTGATAATGCTTTAAGCATGTTTGCTGGCAAACGAATTCGTAGCCGAGAAAAACGCAGCATGTATTTATCTGCCGCGCGCAGTTTGGTTTTCAATCATGCTATTAGCCAACGCATTGAGCAGCATTTGTTCACTCAGGTATTAAACGGCGATGTGATGAAATTTGCTACGAGCAATGCACACTTTGTCGCCGAACAAGCAGACCAAGACATTGTAGAACGTTATCAGCAAGGTGAAATAGAGTTGTCTGCCCCCATGGTTGGAAAGGGTAATTTAGCCAGCCAAGACAAAGCCTTAGAGTTCGAGAACTCCGTGTTAGCGACCTATCCGGAAATAGTCTCAGGTCTCGCAGAAGCTGGCTTAAAAATGGAGCGTCGCGCATTAGCTCTTCGTCCAAAAGACTTTTCATTTAAAGCTGAGGGTAATGATTTAGTGCTGAGCTTCTTTTTAAGCGCCGGCAATTACGCCACAAGTATTTTGCGTGAAATTGTTAATTGTGAAGGCGAAGGCAATGACCATATTAGTGAGTAACGATGACGGCGTATACGCGCCGGGTATTGTATGTTTGGCTCAAGCGTTAAAGCAGATTTCACCAGTATTAACTGTTGCACCCGATAGAAACTGCAGCGGCGCGAGTAACTCTTTAACTCTTGAAGATCCGCTGCGGATTGTTTATCTCGATGAACATACCATCTCAGTAAAAGGCACGCCAACCGATTGTGTTCACTTAGCGATTAATGAGTTAGTCGATGAGTTACCAGAAATAGTTGTTGCAGGGATCAACGCAGGTGCTAATTTAGGTGATGATGTACTCTATTCGGGAACCGTCGCTGCGGCCATGGAAGGGCGTAATTTAGGGCTTCCTGCTATTGCAGTGTCTTTGGTGGGGCGAGAGGGAAAACACTATGACAGCGCCACTAGCGTAACCTTAAAGTTGTTAGCGCAATTGCGCGAGCATGCGCTTCCAAGCAACCAAATTCTTAATGTGAACGTTCCTGATTTACCTTTGACAGAAATCAAAGGCTTTAAGGTAACGCGATTAGGCAGTCGTCATCGCGCGGAGGTCATGGTGAAACAACAAGATCCTAGAGGCCACGATATTTATTGGCTGGGTCCTCCGGGTGAAATGCAAGATGCCGGCGAAGGAACCGACTTTGCGGCAGTCGCCGAAGGCTACGTTTCTATCACACCATTAACGATAGATATGACAGCACACAGCTTTATTGGCAAACTAGATACTTGGATCAAGGATTGGGAGGCAAGGTAATGCAATTTGGCGAAAGCCCGAATAGTTTGAAATTGGTTAATCAACTGCGTCAACACGGAATTCAACATACCGCTGTGTTAAACGCCATCGCTAAATTGCCACGACAATATTTCATTGATGAAGCCTTAGCTCATCAAGCCTGGGATAACACAGCTCTGCCAATAGGTCAGGGGCAAACGCTATCTCAGCCTTACATTGTGGCAAAAATGACCGAAATACTGTTGCAAACTAACCCTAAGAAAGTACTAGAAATTGGTACCGGTTCAGGTTACCAAACAGCGGTATTAGCATCGCTGGTTGACCAAGTCTATTCAGTTGAACGTATTAAAACCCTGCAGTTTCAAGCTAAAAGACGCTTAAAATTGTTGGATTTACATAATGTTGCAACAAAACATGGCGATGGTTGGAAAGGCTGGTCAAGCAAAGGTCCGTTTGATGCGATCATCGTTACTGCTGCAGCTGCTGCTATACCAGAGGCGCTTGTTGCGCAGTTAAGTGTTGGCGGCCGAATGATTATTCCGGTGGGTGAGCAACAGCAACAACAAACACTTGTCCAAATCGAAAAACAAGCACAAGGTTTTACTCAACACAATTTAGAGCCTGTGCGTTTTGTTCCTTTAATTAATGGTGAATTAGCGTGAAAATTTTTAGTGCCTTATACGACAAAGTGATGACTTGGTCTGAGCATCGCCATGCCGTTCGATATTTGTCGGGCATGAGTTTTATCGAATCTATTTTTTGGCCGATCCCTGTTGACGTAATGTTAGCGCCCATGGCTTTATCACGTCCAAACAGAGCCTGGCGTTTTGCTATGCTGGCCACTATTTTCTCGGTACTCGGTGCTGCCTTAGGTTATGCGCTCGGCCAGTTTTTTTATGAGCCAGTGGTAGAGCCACTGATTCAGTCGGTAGGTTATCAACACAAAATGGATGTTGCATTTGAATGGTTTGAAAAGTGGGGCGTATTGGTTATTTTTGTCGCCAGCTTTACGCCAGTGCCTTATAAAGTGTTTACCTTGACTGCAGGCATTCTAAACATGGCATTTATTCCTTTCATTCTGATTTCTTTGGTCGGTAGAGGATTACGCTTTTACTTGGTTGCTGGTTTAATGAAGTGGGGCGGCGCCAAAATGGAAGCTCAATTACGTAAGTATGTTGAAATTCTTGGTTGGGCAGTTGTTGTGTTAGCAGTAGTGGCTTATTTGCTACTGCGTTAACTGAATGGTTTATCTGCGTTATGTTTGCCTCATATTAGCCATTAGCTTACTGCAGGGATGTAGTCGAGAAGGTGGTCCTGCGCCAGTAACCGATGCTGGTGTGTATAACGCAGATACACGCGGCGTGTTAAACAGCTCGCAGTATAAAGTTAAAAAAGGCGAGACTTTATACTCTATTGCATGGCGAGCTGGGCTGGACCCCAAACAATTAGCAAAAAGAAATAATATTCCAGCTCCTTACACAATTTATGTCGGTCAAACTATTAATTTGAAAGCTAGCAGTGTTAAAACCAGCAAAGCTAAAACGAATAAGCATAAAACTGTGAAGCCGCAAGTTAAAGATGTTAAGAAATCGTCAAAAAAACTTGAATCAACGTCAACAAAGGCATACGCTAAAAACTCGCCTAAGGTTGTAGTAAGCAGCCAAACAGGGCCAGTTAAAGGCTGGGTTTGGCCAACAAAAGGCAGAATTATCAAAGGTTTCTCTAATAAAGAGAATGGCAATAAAGGCCTTGATATTCGCGGCAGCCAAGGGCAGAAAATTGTAGCTTCAGCACCGGGTCGAGTGGTGTACGCGGGCAGCGCGTTAAGAGGTTACGGAAAACTTATAATAATAAAGCATAATGACGATTACTTAAGTGCTTATGCACATAACAGTCGTTTACGTGTAAAAGAAAAACAGCAAGTAGTAGTAGGGCAACATATCGCCGATATGGGCGATACAGGAACAACCGATACGCGATTACATTTTGAAATCCGTTTCAAAGGAAAGTCAGTAGATCCAAAGAAATATCTACCGGCACTCTAGCCTAGATTGCACATAATAATAACAGCAATCAGGTCTTGTTCAGGGAGGTTATGCTATGACCCAAGTAAAAACTGCTGTAAAACTAAAAAGTGTTTCAACTGGCGATGCTAAAAGCGCAAAGGTTGACAAAAAAGCTAACAAAGACGACATCATGCAAGCCGATGTTTCCAAGAGTTTAGATGCTACTCAGCTCTATCTTGGCGAAATTGGTTTCTCACCTTTACTTACCGCAGAAGAAGAAGTTCTGTACGCCCGACGTGCCCTTAGAGGTGACGAAGCCGCGCGTAAAAGAATGATTGAAAGTAATCTGCGCTTAGTAGTTAAAATAGCACGACGATATAACAACCGCGGCTTGGCTCTGCTGGATTTAATCGAGGAAGGGAACCTTGGTCTGATTCGCGCAGTAGAAAAGTTCGATCCAGAACGTGGTTTCCGCTTTTCAACTTATGCTACTTGGTGGATCCGCCAAACTATCGAACGAGCGATTATGAATCAGACTCGTACAATTCGTTTGCCTATTCATGTGGTTAAAGAGTTGAATGTGTATCTTCGTACTGCACGGGAACTGGCTCATCGACTAGACCACGAACCTACTGCAGAAGAAATTGCAGAAACACTGGACCGTCCAGTAGAAGATGTGACTAAAATGCTTCGTTTAAACGAGCGCATTAGCTCAGTTGATACCCCGATTGGTGGTGATAACGATAAAGCATTATTAGACATTATCTCTGATGAAAACGATCACGGCCCAGAACACAAAACCCAAGATGATGATATGAAAAATAGCATTGTCGGTTGGTTAGGCGAGCTTAATAGCAAACAGCGCGAAGTATTAGCACGCCGCTTTGGGTTGTTAGGTTACGAAGCCTCTACCTTGGAAGATGTGGGCAGAGAAATTGGTTTAACTCGCGAGCGAGTAAGGCAAATTCAAGTGGAAGCATTACGCCGCTTACGTGACATACTGTCGCTGCAAAATCTATCTATAGACTCACTATTTAAAGTCTAGTGATGTCATCAAATAAAAAAGGAAGCTTAGGCTTCCTTTTTTATTTTTCGTTTGGTGCTGTTAACTATTTGCTTGCTGCTTTAAATTAAACAATAAATCTAATGCCGCTCGTGGCGACAATTCATTTGGGTCCAAATTACGCAGTTGATCTAGTATCGGGTGTTCTTCAACACTGCCTAAGTCCATGCTTAATTGAGCTGCTAAGTCACTTTCTGGAATGCTTGGGGTATCTACCGGTGCAGGGTTAGCCGCTTCTAACTGTTTTAACTTACGTTTAGCTTGTGAAATTACAGCCTTAGGAATTCCAGCTAATGCAGCAACTTGTAAGCCGTAACTTTTACTGGCAGCCCCTTCCTGAACCTGGTGCATAAAGGCGATTGTATCTTGATGCTCCACGGCATCTAAATGCACATTAGCCACACCGTCTAGGATTTCTGGCAATTGGGTTAACTCAAAATAGTGAGTAGCAAATAGTGTTTGCGACTCTATTTTACTTAGGGCTTGTGCTACCGCCCAAGCCAAAGACATACCATCATAGGTACTGGTTCCACGGCCAATTTCGTCCATCAATACCAAACTGTTGGTTGTGGCATTATGCAAAATATTGGCGGTTTCAGTCATTTCCACCATGAAGGTAGAGCGGCCACTGGCTAAATCATCTGACGCGCCAATACGAGTGAAAATCTTATCGATGGGGCCTAGCGTTGCGCTTTCTGCTGGCACAAAACTTCCCATGTAAGCCATCAAACATATCAGTGCGGTTTGGCGCATATAGGTAGATTTACCGCCCATATTTGGACCTGTTACAATCAGCAGTCTGCGCTTTTCTGCAAGCGTTACAGGGTTCGCAATAAACGGAGTATCGTTTACGTGTTCAACCACTGGGTGTCGGCCACCCTCAATACTAATTCCTGATTGTTCACTAAAGTGAGGGCGTACACAGTTTAGGCTTTCCGCTCGCTCGGCTAAACAACACAGTACATCAAGCTGAGCAATTGCTTGAGCGCTACGCTGCATATTGCTCAAACTTGGCATGAGCAAATCTAACAGTTCCTCATATAGCCGCTTTTCTAATGCCAAAGCTTTACCTTGGCTAGAGAGCACTTTTTCCTCGTGTTCTTTAAGTTCCGCGATAATGTAGCGTTCCATATTCTTTAGCGTCTGCCTGCGAATATAGTGCTCAGGTACTTGTTCGGAATAAAGGCGGCTTACCTCAATGTAAAAACCGTGTACTTTGTTATACCCAATCTTTAGGTTGGCGATCCCAGTTTGTTCGCGTTCCCGTTGTTCTATGTCTTTTAAGAACTGAGTAGCTCCCTCGCTTAGGTCTCGCCACTCGTCCAACTCTTGATGGTAAGCTGGTGCAATCACTCCGCCATCCCTAATGAGCACAGGAGGGTTATCAATTATTGCCCGCTCTAATAAGGCTAAGGTATCGGGAAACTCACCAATATTTTTAGCTATTGGCGCTAGCGCTTGTGTAGAACTTAAATAAGATTGCAGTTCTGGTAGTAAACTAAAGGCGTTACGCAACCTCGCTAAATCACGCGGTCGGGCAGAGCGAAGGGCTAAGCGGGCCAATATTCGCTCTATATCGCCAATCGACTTAAGCACAGTTTGCACTAGAGGATAAAGGTCGGTTTCTAGTATTTCAGCAATGCAATCTTGGCGCGCACTCACTTGTTGCTGGTTGCTTAAAGGCTGGTGTAACCAGCGATTTAGCAAGCGGCTTCCCATGGCAGTGGAGCTGCGGTCTAATATTGAACTTAGGGTGTTTTCGTAGCCGCCAGCAAGGTTACGGGTTAACTCGAGGTTTTTACGGCTTGTGGCATCAAGTTGAATAAACTGATTTTGGCTCTCAACGATAATTGCATTGATATGCGGTAGGGCAGTGCGTTGGGTATCTTGAACATACTGCATTAAACAACCCGCTGCTGAAAGGGCTAGCGGGTATTCACTTACCCCAAAACCATCTAAGTGCCGAGTACCGAACTGCTGATTTAACACTTTTTGTGCGGTAGCTAAATCGTATTCCCATTCTCCACGGCGGCGTAAACCTTTGTATGCTTGCAGCTCCGAGTAAAACTCGAAGTCATCAGGGTAGAGCAGTTCTGCAGGGTTTAAGCGTTGTAATTCGGCTTGTAGCTGTTGTTCACCGGTAAATTGATTAATTACGAATCGGCCACTGGCAATATCTAAATAAGCAAGACCAATTTGTTGTTGCTGGTTTATCACGCTGACTAACAAGTTATCTTGCTTCTCTTCCAGTAAGGCTTCGTCGCTCACCGTGCCTGGTGTGATAATTCTAACAACTTTTCTTTCCACCGGCCCTTTACTAGTAGCCGGGTCGCCAATCTGTTCGCAAATAGCGACTGATTCACCTAATTGAACCAAGCGCGATAAATAGTTTTCTGCAGCGTGGTAGGGAATGCCTGCCATTGGGATAGGTGTGCCAGCAGACTGGCCACGTTTTGTTAAGGAAATATCCATTAACTCAGATGCGCGTTTGGCATCGTCGTAAAACAATTCGTAAAAATCGCCCATTCTATAGAACAATAAAATCTCGGGATGTTGAGCCTTTAACGTTAAGTATTGGCGCATCATAGGAGTGTGTTTTTCTAGATTTGTCTCAGTCATGGGGCTTATCGAACTACTCGGTTAATGGCTAAACGAAGCAGCAAGGATAAAAGCTGTCAGCCGAATAGGCAAAACTCTTTTATGAATTTTCTGGAATAAACTTGATACTGTATGAATACCCAGTATACTACTGGTCATTAAGATAGTTAAAAGCACCTACGAGGGCGATATGGATCAGAACAAACAAAAGGCATTAGCTGCGGCCCTAGGCCAAATTGAAAAACAATTTGGTAAAGGCTCAATCATGAAGCTTGGTGACAACCGTACCATGGATATCGAAACCATTTCTACAGGTTCTTTATCCGTTGATATTGCCTTAGGCGCTGGCGGTTTGCCAATGGGTCGTGTGATAGAAATCTATGGTCCTGAAAGTTCTGGTAAAACTACTCTTACCTTAGAAGCCATTGCTCAAGCTCAAAAAGTAGGCAAGGTATGTGCGTTTGTTGATGCTGAACATGCCCTAGACCCTATTTATGCCAAAAAGCTTGGTGTAGATGTAGACAACTTATTAGTATCTCAACCTGATACTGGTGAGCAAGCCCTAGAGATTACCGATATGCTAGCGCGCTCTGGTGCCGTTGACATGATTGTAATTGACTCGGTAGCAGCTTTAACCCCTAAAGCTGAAATTGAAGGTGACATGGGTGATAGCCACGTTGGCCTGCAGGCACGTTTAATGTCGCAAGCATTACGTAAGTTAACTGGTACGCTTAAGCAAACCAACTGTATGTGTATTTTCATTAACCAAATCCGTATGAAAATTGGTGTAATGTTTGGTAATCCAGAAACTACATCTGGCGGTAATGCACTGAAGTTTTACGCATCTGTACGTTTGGATATTCGTCGCATCGGCGCTGTGAAAAGTGGCGATGAGATCGTTGGTAACGAAACTCGCGTTAAAGTGGTTAAAAATAAAATCGCTGCACCATTTAAACAAGCCGAGTTCCAAATCATGTACGGTGAAGGTTTTAACCGTTACGGCGAGTTAGTTGATTTGGGCGTAAAAGAAAAATTGGTCGATAAAGCTGGTGCTTGGTTCTCTTACAAAGGGAACAAAATCGGTCAAGGTAAGGCGAATGCTTCAAATTACTTGAAGGAGCACCCAGAAGTTGCTCAAGAGATTGAAATGACGATTCGTAACAACCTGCTTAACAACACCGAAGTTGTTGAAGAAGATACAGCCGCTGAAACTCCGGCTGATCAAGAAGCATAAATTGATTAGGAGCCGAAAGGCTCCTTTTTATTATGACCAATCGTAGCGCACTTCACACCACCATCGATCTGCTCTCAAGGCGTTCATATAGTCAGCAGCAATTGTCGCAGAAATTGCGACAAAAGGACTACCAAGAAGCTGAAATTGCAGATGCGATTAACTATGCCATTGAAAATGCTTGGCTTAACGATCGTAACTACGCTAGTTCTTTAACTCGCGCTAGATTAGCTCGAGGTTACGGGCGTAATTACATAAAACAATACCTGCAAAGCAAAGGCATCAATAGCGACTTAGCTAATCAGGTCCTGGCTGATCCTGAATGGGATTGGTATCAAAGCTTAACCTTATGTTTTGAGCGAAAGTTTAAACAAGGTCTCCCTTCTGACCGCATACTTAAGCAAAAATGTACTGCATATTTATACCGCCGCGGTTTTGACTTTGAGTTAATCAATACGCTATTTAGCGAACTACAACAGCAATAAGCCCTCAACACTTTGCCTGCATGGGTCTGCGTGATATATTGTCGCGATTAATTACGGTTTCACCTATTTTAGCGCTTATCGACGAGTAACCCCGAGTTTTACCACGATGTCGAGTTGCTACAAACCCCCAGGAAATAGATTCATGAAGATGACTTCAGCTGAAGTAAGAAATGCATTTTTAAGCTTCTTTAACAGCAAAAATCACCAAATAGTTGCCAGTAGTTCGTTAGTTCCTCACGACGATCCCACCTTACTGTTTACCAATGCGGGTATGAATCAATTTAAAGATGTATTTCTAGGCATTGATAAGCGTAACTATTCACGAGCTACGACCTCTCAACGTTGTGTACGTGCCGGTGGTAAACATAACGATTTAGAAAATGTTGGCTATACCGCACGTCACCATACATTCTTTGAAATGCTAGGTAACTTTAGCTTTGGGGATTACTTCAAAGAAGAAGCTATTGGCTACGCTTGGGAATTCTTAACTGATGTGGTCAAGTTACCTAAAGAAAAGTTGTTGGTTACGGTTTACCAAACCGATGACGAAGCGTTTGATTTATGGGCCAACAAAATCGGTGTGCCTAAAGACCGTATTATTCGTATCGGTGATAAATCTCCAGAGAAGAAGTTTGAGTCAGATAACTTTTGGCAAATGGGTGACACTGGACCGTGCGGTCCATGTACCGAGATATTCTACGACCACGGCGAACACATTTGGGGCGGACCTCCAGGAACGCCTGAAGAAGATGGCGATCGTTTCATCGAAATCTGGAACGTTGTATTCATGCAATTCAATCGTCAAGCAGACGGTAGCATGGAGCCACTGCCTAACCCGTCAGTAGATACTGGTATGGGTCTAGAGCGTATTGCTGCCATTTTGCAGGGCGTGCACTCAAACTACGAAATCGATATTTTTCAGAATCTAATTGCTGCCGCGGCCAACATTATTGGTACCAGCGATTTGGAAAACAAATCACTGCGAGTAATCGCAGACCATATTCGCTCTTGTGGCTTCCTCATTGCTGATGGTGTTATGCCCGCCAACGAAGGTCGTGGTTACGTACTACGCCGGATCATCCGTCGCGCTGTTCGCCATGGCAATAAATTAGGTGCAACAGAAGGTTTCTTCTACAAACTATTACCAGCCCTAATCGCTGAAATGGGCGAGGCTTATCCTGAGCTTAGTACTCAACAACCAGTTATTGAGCGCGTTCTTAAGCTTGAAGAAGAGCAATTTGCAAAAACATTAGACCGCGGTTTAATGATTCTTGACGAAGCCTTAAATGAGCTCGAAGGTTCGGTAATTCCTGGCGACTTGGTATTTAAGCTTTATGATACTTACGGCTTTCCTGCTGACTTAACAGCAGATATCGCGCGCGAGCGTGAACTGAGTGTTGATGAAGCTGAGTTTGAAGCTGCAATGCGCGCACAGCGAGAACGTGCCAAGCAGGCTAGCAATTTTGGCACTGACTACAACGATAACTTAATTATTGATAGCGAAACTGAGTTTTTGGGTTACCAACACTTAGAGGCTGAAGTTAAAATCGTTGAGATGTTTAAAGACGGTGAAGCTGAATCAACCGTTAGCAGTGGAGAGCAAGCGATTATTGTTCTCGATAAAACGCCTTTTTATGCAGAATCGGGTGGCCAAGCTGGTGACGCTGGCGAACTGATGTATGAAGGCGGCAGCTTTGTGGTGCAAGATACCATTAAAGTAGGCAAAGCTTTTGTGCATAAAGGTTATGTACAAGGCGGTGACTTATGTTTACAAAAAGTCGTTAAGGCTAAAGTAGATTCTCGCCGACGTTGGAACACGGCGTTAAACCACTCGGTCACGCACATATTACATGCTGCTTTACGCCAAACCTTAGGCGAACATGTTACTCAGAAAGGTTCTCTGGTAGAGGCCCAGCGCTTACGCTTTGACTTCTCTCATTTCGAAGCTGTTTCGATGAAATCAATCCGCCAAATTGAGCATTTAGTTAACCAGCAAATTCGCCGTAATTTACCGGTAATAACTAAAGTTATGAACCTTGACCAGGCTAAAGACGCTGGGGCTATGGCTTTGTTTGGCGAGAAGTACGATGACGATGTTCGTGTTGTTAGCATGGGCGATTTCTCTACAGAGCTTTGTGGCGGAACCCACGTTAACCATACCGGTGACATAGGCTTCTTCAAAATTACCAGCGAAGCTGGTATTGCAGCGGGCGTTCGCCGTATTGAAGCGGTAACGGGACAGTTCGCAATAGACCTAATACACCGTATTGCTGAAGAAATGGAAAAAGCAGCCAACTTAGTGAAAGGCGACCAGTTCAGCATTGGCGAAAAAGTGATGCAGTTAGTTGACCGCAATAAGATGCTTGAAAAAGACGTTGCTCAACTAAAAGCTAAACTAGCAAGCGCCGCCAGTAATGATGCCGCAGATCAAATACAAACTATTAACGGTGTGAAAGTATTAATTGCCTTCTTAGATGGCGTTGAAGGTAAAGCCTTACGCAGTAGCGTAGATGAGCTAAAAGTGAAACTTGAGAGTGGCGTGATTTTATTAGCCACAGTAAACGATGGAAAAGTAAGCCTAGTTGCAGGTGTGACTAAAGATTTAACCTCTCGTGTTAAAGCTGGTGAAATGGTGAACATTGCAGCCCAATGTGTTGGGGGTAAAGGTGGTGGTCGCCCAGATATGGCGCAAGCAGGCGGCTCTAATCCAGATGGATTACAAACTGCACTTGAGAAAGTGAAAGAGTGGTTAAACGAGCAGCTGTAATCAACTAGGCATTAAGTGTTAAAGAAAAAGGAAAGCAAGTGGCACTAATTGTTCAAAAATATGGTGGTACCTCGGTAGGCACGCTTGAGCGTATTCAAGCGGTTGCTGACCGAGTTATTCGCAGTAAAGCAGCCGGCGATGATGTGGTTGTGGTTCTTTCAGCAATGTCTGGTGAAACCAACCGTTTATTGGGTCTTGCCAATGAAATAGACGAAAATGCCGCCGAACGCGAAAAAGATGTACTGGTATCGACGGGAGAGCAGGTCACTATTGCTTTACTTAGTATTGCCTTGCAGAAGAAAGGTTGCGATGCAGTATCGATGACAGGCGATCAAATTCGCATGCATACAGACAACGCCCACGGTAAAGCGCGTATCACTAGTATTGACGATCACAACATTCAAGCACATTTGCAGCAGAATAAAGTGGTGGTTATTGCAGGCTTTCAAGGGCGCAGTCCAGAGAACCACATAACAACGCTTGGTCGAGGTGGTTCCGATACCACCGCAGTAGCGATTGCTGCGGCCTTAAAAGCCGATGAGTGCCAAATCTATACAGATGTAGATGGCGTTTATACCACTGACCCACGGGTTGAGCCTAAAGCGCGCCGCCTTGAAAGCATTACTTTTGAAGAAATGCTCGAAATGGCGAGCCTTGGCGCTAAGGTTTTGCAAATCCGCGCAGTTGAGTTTGCTGGCAAGTACAATGTGCCGCTACGTGTTTTATCTAGTTTCACTGAAGGTAACGGTACCTTAATCAGTTATGAGGGAAATAAAATGGAGTCACCCGTAATTTCAGGCATTGCGTTTAACCGCGATGAAGCAAGCTTAACAATTTTGGGTGTGCCAGATAAACCTTCTGTAGCAGCGTCTATTTTAGCCCCAATTGGTGATGCTAATATCGACGTGGATATGATCATCCAAAACTCTATGGGCGACAATACTGCCGACTTTACCTTTACTGTTCACCGTAACGATTACAAGCGAGCTAAAGAGCTGCTAGAGGACACCTCTAACAAGTTGGGCGCGCGTGAAGTTCAAGGTAAAGATTCACTGGCGAAAATTTCTATCGTTGGGGTAGGGATGATGAATCACCCTGGCGTAGCGAAAACAATGTTCGAAACTTTGGGTGATGAGGGGATAAATATGCAACTAATCTCGACTTCTGAAATCAAAGTATCGGTGGTAGTGGACGAAAAGTATTTAGAGTTGGCTGTGCGTGCATTGCATAGTGCATACAACCTAGAGCAATAATGATGACTCTTTGGCTTAAACAAGCTAGTCTATACGCTAATAGCAGAAAAATAATAGCTTTGATAAGTCGCTAAAGAACAAGAAAACGAATTTAAGGAGATAATGAATGCTAATTTTGACTCGCCGTGTAGGCGAAACGTTGATGATTGGGGATGAAGTAACAGTTACTGTATTGGGCGTGAAAGGAAACCAAGTACGTATCGGTGTGAACGCTCCTAAAGAAGTATCTGTGCACCGTGAAGAGATTTACATGCGCATTCAAGCCGAGAAAAACGCCAGCGCCTAAGCGCACGTTTTATCGCCATGATTTGACTATAGGAAGCCTCTGGCTTCCTTTTATTTTTTAGGGCTTTGCTCAAGCTATTTTGATGTTGGGTAATCTATAGTGTTTGCAGTCTCCGCTTAGCTTTTAAGCTGTTAGCTAACAAAAAGGCAGCGAACTGTTCGAAAGCTGAACGAACAAGAGAAAAGTGGTAAAAAAGGTTTGACTATATTTTTGGAAGCAGTAATATCTGCATCCGAAATCGCGGTGAGGTGGCCGAGTGGCCGAAGGCGCTCCCCTGCTAAGGGAGTATAGGGTTTGTAGCCCTATCGAGGGTTCGAATCCCTCCCTCACCGCCATCGATTTCAACGCGCGTGTAGCTCAGCTGGATAGAGTACCTGGCTACGAACCAGGCGGTCGGAGGTTCGAATCCTTCCACGCGC